>JAGGWN010000103.1 GCA_021157415.1 Bacteroidales bacterium
CGTGTAGGTGAACTGCACTCCGTTGGTGCTAATCGTAGGACTGGTCAGTAAGATATCTGTCTGCGTGTTGTGGCAGAGCGTGTCTTTCATCGGCGTGGCGTTAACCGTGGGGACCGGCTCTACCCAGATGTTTTGTGTTTTTGACGTAGAATTTCCACAATTATCAGTCAATGTCCATGTTCTTACAATCACTCCTACCGTATCACAATCGATCATTCCGGAAAGATCATCTGTAAATGTCGCATTCAGTCCAACGGAACAATTATCATTTTCATCTGTAACATCTCCGGTAACTGATGGGTTGATATTATATGAACAATTTAAAGCCCGGCAAATCAACGTATCCAAAGGCACAGTAAATGTCGGTGATATATTGTCTATAGCTGTAATCGTTTGAGTTACGTTTATGCTGTTCCCGCAATCATCCGTAACACCATAGGTCCGCGTAACTACATACGGGTCTCCAGGACACCCCGCTCCACCGTTATTGACGTCTCCAATGTAGGTCACCGTTGGAACTGCTGTACAGTTATCCGCCTCATCCGTTACTACATTCACATCCGGAGCCGGAATATCCCCTATACACTGTACATTGACTGAAGACGGGTTCGATGCAGTAGGAGGGATGTTGTCATCCACAACAATTTGTTGTACACATGTTGAAGAATTTCCCGTATTATCTGATATTCTGTAGGTCCTGGTAATGGTTTTCGGACAGGTAAGTCCGTCATCAACATCTCCAACATGTGTAAAGCTTGAAACATCCAAACCACAATTATCAGAAGCAGAACCCCCTGCAGCTACAAAAGCCGCATAGCTGGCATAAGGAGGTTGTTCACTGATATCGCAGACGGCTGTCAGATTTCCGGGACATGTAATTACCGGAGGTGTTGCATCACTCACATCCACGTTATACGGAGCCGTTGTCGAATCACAACCTGTGATATTGTCTGTTTCCGTTACCGTTAATGCACCGGAAGAAGAGCCCCAATTCACAGTAATCTGATGGGTTCCCTGACCATTTATAATGGACGCTCCTGTTCCTGTTATAACCCAGTTATATGAATGATTTGCCACATCAGCAGTACTATAAACCACTCCCGCAGCATTCGGACAAACATGGGAATCTCCGGAAATTGCAGGGGTTGGAATATCATGTACAATGATTGTATCAACCCCTGTACCGGTACATCCATGTACATCTGTATAAACATATGTTATAGTATGAACACCGGCTCCGGCAACACGCGGATAGAACCTTCCTCCGCTGACACCTGTCCCTGAATAGGTGCCACCGGAAGGTTTTGCCTGATCCAGCACCAGCAGAGGATCATCCAGACACATTTCGGGTAAAGGATCATAAGTACTCTCGGGAGAAACCGTATAAAAAGACGAAGGATCATTTTGATTATGGTATTCTGTCATAAGCCAGTCGCCGCTACGCTCAACTGCCTGCACACGGATATCGTCCATCATTCCGGCAAAATATGCTGGCTCTCCTCCCCACCTCCAGTTACCAATATTTGCCGGACTGGTCCAGTAAGTTGGGACATTCGTAGTGGTGAAAGCCATTGGGACGCCATCCACATATATTTTTACAGATTTTGTAGCATAGTTCAATGTAACCGCCAAATATTGCCATGTTCCATCTGTAAACGGGTCAGGTCCCAAATTATAATTCAACCATGCATCATCACATTTTGGATAGAAAAAGTGATTTCCGCCAGGTTGAGAAGCCCATTCATATCCATCATTTGGGGTCCCTCCTCTGGTACTGGAGGTTAAAATTCTCTGATATGATCCATTAGCAGAATTCACCCAATTGATCCACATCGAGAAGGTACCTTCAACATTTGTACTATCAAGCGAAGAATCCTGCTGAACAATAATCATATTACTCACACCATCAAAACTTCTTGCCTGACCTATTTTACCGGCTGCATCTGTTGTTCCGTAATTCAATCCATAATTTCCTATTCTTGTAGCGTCTTTAAAATTATTGTCCAGGTGCATCACCTCGACATAATCCGAACTCCAGGTGTCTTTTGAAGACGGATCAGTAGTAATGCCAGCCTTTCCATAAAGCATATGAATAGGAGTATCGGTATTATGAGAAACGATCGGAACATTTACCCAAGCCATGTATTTTCCGGTTGCCGGATCATACGTTTCCAGTTGAAAAGGAATCGGATTATAATTGGCATCCGTAAATGCAATATCATATCCGTTGTTATTCCGTACATGTCCTCCATTGGATGTTGAACGCAGATCGGGATCGGTAAAACTGATTAAAACCGGAAAATTCAACAGGTCCTGATTTCCTTCCACTTCATCCGCATCCATCGTTATGGTTTTCTGATACCCATAGCCAAAAGTTACTACCGGCAAAGGATTGGCGATGATAATAGCCCTGGAATTCATCAAGGCAGAATCTCCTGATAAAGTTTTTGTCGCCAGGACCTGATAAACGCCTTCTGTTTTGTTTGTCCATGTCAAAGGGTTCCCGGTCCCGGCCACCACCGGACCGTCATCCAATCCGTCTTTTTTTAATTGATAATTTGTGCCTGTCTCTGAACCATTTAAGTGCACGGTAAGACCTGAGCTTCCAATACAATACTCCCCGGAACCGGACACATCAAAAATGGTGGGAATAGGATCGTATGCACATATAGTAAACGAACCTTCCTCACCTCCAACCCCCCAAAATCTTATCCACAGGGAGTCTCCAGGAGTTTGTCCTTTTACCGTTACCTTCGGCATATCCCCAATTCCATAGAAATCGTTATTACATGCTTCCTCAATCAACGCATTACAGCTACCGGAATAAACTGCCATTACCCCATCATTCATTCCCCCGTTTCTGCTTGCTTCAACGCTAACAGCTCCGGAAACAGGCACTACAACATAAAACCAAACATCTTTATCTCCTGAAATCCATCCGCAGGAAGGATTGGGGGCTCCTGTAGTTGTCGTAGCTCTGATATTTGCAAATGATTCTAATAGACAAGACCCTTTAACATCAAGTTTTTGTGCGTCACAAGGTTCGTCATTGAATATTCTTATTGGACCAACAGATATGAATGAAGAAGGATTACTTTGATTATTGTACTCTGTGGTAATCCAATCCTGGGAACGCACTTCATTGGAAATTCTTATTTCATCCATGTCGCCATTAAAATAGCGAACCTGTCCAACCTGTTCGATAAATCCAGCTCCTACAGTAATGGCTTTATCCAAATCCAAAACGGTGTTATTTGTTGAAGAATTTTCCAAAACAGCATTTACATAAAGGTTTTGATTGTTACCCCATGAACCAGAAATATAATACCAAGTTCCGGCACTCCATTGATTTGTAGATGAAACTACTCGTGTAAAAGGATAAGCCCCTTGATTTTCATTTTTAAAATACAGCTTTCCATGATCTGCATAAGTACTATTGTCATTGCCATTCAGGATAAAAGAAAAATGATGTGAATTATCCACAAACTTATTAATCAGTGTTTGAGAGTTGGAACTTCCCGGATTAAATAGAGCATTAGGTTTAAACCAAAAACTAAAAGTACCCGTATCTGCATCAATATCCGGCAATTGGAGGCTGTCTGAACTTCCGTCAAATGCTCTTCCATCTGCAGCTATGCCAACAATGTCTGTTGTCCCATAATTTGTTCCATTGTTATTATTCACCGTTGCATCATAAAGATTTTGGTGAAAATGCCAGACTCCAAGATATCCTTCACTCCATGTATTTTCAGAATTTGAATATGAGGAAGCAGAGGGATTATCAAAATAAAGATAGATATCCTGATCTGCAGAGGATGACAATGAAGGTATTTTTACCCAGACAACCAATTCACCTGTAGTTTCGTCATATTTTTCAATATCAAAATCAAATAATGTTTGTGCGTCCTCATCAGTAAAGCGGAAATCATCCCCTGAAGCGTTAACAACAAAACCACCGTTAGTAATGGTTCGTAAATCATTATCCGCCGAGATATGGATTAAAAAAGGAAAATTGACGTGAGGCCCACCAACTACCTGAGTGTGGTCAATTGTGATTTTTTCCCGGTAGGAATATCCTGCCAACCACTGACCATAAACGCCCTGAGCCAAAAAAAAGAGGATGGCCAAAACGGTAAATAATTTCGTTTTGCGGATGGTCATTTAAGGGATATTCCGGTTTTATATTATAGTTTTACTATTTACAATGACACCTTTAGCATTTAAAAGGTTGCAATATAAAAATTTATTAAATTAAATAAATACATGTGAATTATGTACGTATATTTTGATAAAAAGTTAACTTTATAGGTTGAAATAACAATATTTTTTCTATTAAAGTTTACTTATGGAAAATGAATTTGAATTATTAAAAGCAGAAATACTGCAATGCACAAAGTGTCAATTAAGTAAAACACGCACCCATGTTGTGTTCGGAGAAGGTAATCCCCATGCGAATATTTTTATAATCGGAGAAGGGCCCGGCAGGGAAGAAGATCTTACAGGCAGGCCTTTTGTGGGCCGGTCCGGGCAATTGCTTGATAAGATTTTGGCTGCCTGTAACTTCAACCGGAAAGAACATGTATTTATTGGAAATATCGTAAAATGCAGACCTCCTAATAACCGGGCCCCGTTACCTGAAGAACGGGCAATGTGCCTTCCTTATCTGCTTCAGCAGATAGAACTGGTCGATCCAAAAATATTAATCCTTCTGGGAGCTACTGCATTGAACGGTTTAATAGATCCTGCTTTACGCATTACAAAGGCAAGAGGCACATGGATAGAATGGCACAACCGCTGGGTAATGCCTGTTTTTCATCCGTCAGCTCTTTTACGTAATCCAAACCTGAAACGTCCTACCTGGGAAGATTTCAAGAAAATTTTTTTCAAATACAGAGAACTGGTGGATCCCAACCATACTTCTCCCCATATAAATACAGAAATAGAGATTCGGTAGATTCTGAGGAAATTTTATAAAAAGGACCGAAAGGATTAAATAATCAGCATGGCATCCCCATAGGTTCCGAAACGATATTTTTCCTTCACAGCCACCTCATAAGCCTTGAACAACTGATCGTATCCGGCAAAAGCAGCCACATTGATCAATAATGTAGAATAGGGAAGATGAAAATTGCTGATCATACGGTCCGGGACTTTCACTTCATAAGGCGGAAAAATAAATTTGTTGGTCCAGCCGTCAAATGGTTTAAGCCTGTTGTCTGTAGAAACCGAACTTTCCATGGTGCGTAAAACGGTTGTGCCCACAGCACAAACAATATTCTTTCGGTCTTTTGCAGCATTAACCGTTTTAGCTGTTTCCTCCGGGATGATGATTCTTTCCGAATCCATTTTATGTTTTGTAAGGTCTTCAACATCCACCCTCCTGAAATTTCCGAGACCCACATGCAGGGTGATAAAAGCGAATTCAACGCCTTTTATCTCCAGACGTTTTAAAAGCTCACGGCTGAAGTGCATGCCGGCTGTAGGGGCTGCCACAGCACCCTCTTTTTTAGCAAATATGGTCTGATAACGTTGAGCGTCTTCTGGCTCTACAGGTCTTTTAATAAACTTTGGCAGAGGCGTTTCTCCTAATTTATATAAAGTCTTTTTAAACTCCTCATACGGGCCGTCATATAAAAAACGAAGGGTTCTTCCCCGTGAGGTAGTGTTATCAATTACCTCAGCCACGAGCATATCATTTTCCCCAAAATACAGTTTGTTCCCGATACGTATCTTTCTGGCAGGGTCTACCAGTACATCCCACAACCGCTGTTCGCGGTTCAGCTCACGTAAAAGGAACACCTCTATTTCCGCGCCGGTTTTTTCCTTATTGCCATACAACCTTGCCGGAAAAACTTTGGTATCATTAAATACCATAACATCCCTGTCTTCAAAATAATTGATTATATCTTTAAACATTTTATGTTCTATCTTCCCCGTCTCCCTGTGCAGCACCATTAACCGGGCTTCATCCCGATTTTTCGCAGGATATTTTGCAATCAATTCTTCCGGAAGATCATAACGAAACTGTGATAACTTCATATTATATTTATTTATTTATTTATTAGTAAAAAAATACAGGCCAAAAAAGTTAGGCCTTATACGCAAGAATTTTTAATTTGTTACACTTCTGATAAAATATTTTCGAAATGTTTTATACTGTAAGCATCTGTAAGCTTATACTCTCCTATACGAGTGCGTGTTAAAGCTGTCATAACAGCTCCGCTATGTAATGTTTTTCCAATGTCTCTGACAAGAGAACGTATATAAGTTCCCTTTGAGCAATCGACCTGAAAAGAGCAAAACGGAAGATCAAAGTATAACAATTCCAATCTGCTTATCGTAATGATATGCGGTTTAAGCACAACCTTTTCTCCTTTTCTTGCGAGTTTATATGCCCTTTCGCCTCCAATATTTTTAGCTGAATAGGCGGGGGGATATTGTTCCTGGGTGCCGGTAAACTCATTTAAAACCTTAAGCAATTTTTCACGAGTAATATGATTATACGGGTAATAATGGTCCACGTCTGTTTCCGTATCAAAAGAAGGGGTAGTTTTTCCGAATTCCAACTTTGCCATATAATTTTTGTCGAGATTTTGAAAACGACTGATTTGTTTCGTCATTTTACCCGTACAAAGGATCATTAATCCGGTAGCTAACGGATCCAATGTGCCAGCATGTCCCACTTTGATCTTTTTAATGCCCAGCTGGCGTTTGATCAATCCCCTTACTTTGTTCACCAGATCAAAAGAAGTCCAACCGGCAGGTTTATCAAACAGCAGAACTTCGCCTTCCAGAAAATCGAATTTCAAATTTACTATGTATTAATGCATAAACAATAACGCAACCAGCCCAACGATCACGCAATATATTGCGAAATAAAACAGTTTTCCTTTTCTCACGACAGAGAGCATCCATTTGCAGGCAAACAAGCCAGAAATAAAAGCGGTAATAAAGCCAATCATCAGAGGGAGTGTTCCAACCGGATTCTTACTGGAAAAATCTCCTGAATAAATCTCAATAAAATTAGCTCCGATCACAGGTAACAGTACCATCAAAAAAGAAAACCTTGCAGCTTCCGTGCGGTCGTTTCCCAGAAGTAAACCGGTTACGATTGTGGAACCGGATCTGCTTATCCCGGGGAGTACCGCAATAGCCTGTGCAATGCCAATGATCAAGGCATCCAGCCATGAGATCTTTCTTTTCCCTACTGGGATTAGTGTTGTAACAAATAATAATATTCCAGTCGCGATCAGCATGGTTCCTACAAAATGGATCCGTCCATTAAACAGAGCTTCAATATCATCTTTAAATAACACTCCTAAAATACCTACAGGGACAGCAGATAATAGTAATTTCAGCAGGTATATGGTCTCTTCGTTTTTCCGGAAGGCAAAGAGTCCCCTGAGCAAAGCGACAATATCTTTCCAAAACACAACGACAATACTCAAGACGGTAGCTCCATGAACCGCCACCGTAAAATTCAGGCTTTCCTGCAGATTTCCGAATAAAAACTTCCCGATTTCCAGATGTCCGCTGCTACTAACCGGCAAAAACTCTGTCAGCCCTTGCACCAGGCCCAGGATAAATGCTTCAAAATTATTCATGCTTTATTAATTATCCTCTGATTTGGGACTGTTTTTTTTCATTATGGCCCATATCTCAAAAGCAAAGCCAAATAAATTGACCACCGGGGCCACAGTTATTCTTCTGAAGCTGAAGATTGCAGGATTAAAAACATTCGGGTCGTTGGATTTACCACCGATCATCAGTAAAAAACCAAGCAAAATGATCCCAAAGCCGATTGCAATCATTGTGTAATTTATTTTATCCAGTGCAAAACCATCCTGCAGGTTTTGTTTTGTCTTATTCAAATCTTTCTTCTTAGTCATCGTATTAATAATAAAGTTTGTCTTCGTCAACAGATAAATATTTATTCACAGCAAAAAACGTTGATATCAAGGTCAAAAGTATTCCCAGCGCAATCATTCCTGTCATAAGGATCACAATATTCTCATAATTCTGGATCAAATAAAAGTCTTTAAATTCTTTTTGTAGCAAATAGATGACAACAGCCACCATACCTGCAGCCAGTAAGCCCCCCAGCATTCCCTGGATGATCCCTTGCAAAAGCATAGGCCTCCGTATAAAACCACCTGAAGCTCCTACAAGTTGCATGGTGTTAATGATAAATCTCTTTGAATATACCATTAAACGCACTGTATTATTGATTAGTGTCACTGCTATCAGTAATAATAAAAAACTGAATGCCAACAAAATCAGACTGATTTTTTTAACATTTTGATTGATTGCCTGTAAAAGAGATTTTTGGTAATAGACTTCCTGCACAACTGGAAATTTTGTTATATCGGAAATAATTTTTTTTATGCTGTCCGGTTTTGCATAATCGGCTTTCAGGTAAACATCAATAGAAGAAAGCAAAGGGTTATACCCCAGCACCTGCAGAAAGTCTTCTCCCAATGCTTTCCTTAATTCAGAAGCAGCAACCTCTTTTGGAACAAACCGCGTGGATTTTACATAATCTTTTGCATCAACTGTTTTCTGGAACAATCTTATTTCCACATCCTTGGCATTTTCTTTTATCATTACGGAGAATCCAAAACTTTCTTTCATGTAATCGGATAGTTTTCTTGCATCAAGGATAAGCAAGCCCACGAGGCCGAGCAGGAATAGGACCAGAGTTACACTGATCAGGGAGGTCAAATATGAACTCCTTAATCTTCTTCGGGTAATATTTTTTTCAGGCTTTGACATCCGCAGGGTTCCAGGAAAACTGTATTACTCGACAATGGTTATCCATCCAAAAGCATCTTGTTCGTCCCCAAGCTGGACAGCTGTTAGCCGATTATACAACCGGGTTGATACAGGACCAGGTTCTCCATTGCCAATGACATATTCTTTTCTCATAACAGGGTCGGCAACAATATGAATAGGGCTTATAACAGCTGCGGTACCGCAGGCCCCTGCTTCTTCAAATGTAGCCAGTTCCTCCACCTTGACTTTTCGTCTTTCTGTTTTCAATCCCATATTATCTGCCAGGCTAATCAGGCTTTTGTTTGTGATTGAGTCCAAAATTGAGGGAGATTCCGGAGTAATATAAGTATTATCCCTGATTGCAAAAAAGTTAGCAGGACCACATTCATCTATGTATTTTTTTTCCTTGGCGTCCAGGAAGATTACGTTGGCGTAACCGGCTTTATGTGCCTTTTCCACAGCTCTCATACCGGCGGCATAATTTCCACCCGTTTTATAGGTCCCCGTACCATGGGGTGCAGCCCTATCCATATCCCTGCATATCATCATATTTACAGGTTTAAACCCTTCCTTAAAATAAGGACCCACCGGAGATACAAAAACAATGAATAAATATTCTCTTGAAGGTTTTACTCCCAGCTCTGCCCCCGTCCCAATCAACAAAGGCCTGATATATAAAGATCCCTGCGTTCCGTAAGAAGGGATAAATTCTTTATTGGCAAGGATACTTTTGAAAACGGCCTCTTTAAAAAGTTCATCCGGCACTTCCGGCATCATAATGCCATGTGCAGAATGTCGGAATCTTTTGGCATTTTCTTCCCAGCGAAACAGACGTATTTTCCCGTCTTTCCCCCTGAAAGCTTTCATTCCTTCAAATATCTCCTGTCCATAATGCAGACAGGTTGCCGCCATATGCATGTTTATATACTCGGAATCGGACAATTCAACAGAGCCCCATTTCCCATTTCGGTAATAACACCTGGTGTTATAATTGGTTTTCGTGTAACCAAAAGACAAGTTTTTCCAATCCATTTGTTTCCCTTTTATTTATTAGAAAAGCTTACAAAAGTAGGTGATAAAAACCACATTTCACAATTTACCGGTTATGTTTCTGAGAGATTTCTGATAATGCGTATCTGTGTTTCTTTATCAACATCTCTGAGTTTTCTTGCAGCAGCCGTATGATAGTCATATCTCCTTATCAACTCAACCATTTGCTCTTTCCATGTCGCGAAGGAAATATCTTGATTATAAGCCTTTTTCTCCTTCCAAATATGTCTGGCGACTTCCCTGAAGTCAACCCGGTTGAGATAATTAAAATTTGCATCAAACAAAATGGCTTCGGTTTTGGAGTGGGGATGAAACGGATCCTCTCCGGCCACGACCAGTTCACAAATTTTTTTAATCTGTTCTTCGGTGTATTTATATTTTGGTAAAATATCCATAATAAGGTCACAACTAGCCTTTTTATGATTTTCATAAGACATAATATACCCGGCATCATGCATCAGGGCAGCAGTTCGTACAAGTAACATTTCTTCCATGGTAACCCCTTCGGCCCTGCCCAGCAGTTCAACCATGGTATAAACGTGAATACTGTGTTTAACGTTATGAAAATAAAGATTTTCGGGTAATTCCAACTCCAGCTTTTCAAGGATATTTTCTTCCAGATCCTGGAGTCGTAACATTTGCAACCTAATGAAAAAATCATGGTTTGGAGTGATTCTGTCCCTGCCAATCAGTTCCGGGCGAATACCTTCCACAAAATACATATCGATTTCTCCTTTGTATTTCACTGGCATTTTACCACGATATTCACAAATAAAAAAATCTTTCACCAGTTCGTAAGTAGAACCTGAAATATTTATTTTCCCGGCTTCGCCGGACGATTCCATCCGGCTGGCTGTATTTACAGTATCACCCCAAATATCATAGGAGAGTTTTTTATGACCGATCACCCCTGCAATTACCGATCCGGTATGAATACCAATACGGATATCCCACGCCGGTCTGTTTTTTTTCTCCAGTTCTTTTTTTAGCCTGATCATATAATGTTGCATTTCCATGGCTGCAAGGACTACCTCAACCGGATTTGTTCTGTTTTTTTCAGGTATGCCCCCCGCACACATATAAGCATCCCCAATGGTTTTTATCTTTTCAATATTGTATTTTTCCACTACCGAATCAAAATGGAAAAAAAACTGATCCAATTCATCAATCAATATTTCCGGATTCATGGATTCGGCAATTTTTGTAAAACCCTGGATATCTGAGAACAAAACAGTCACCATCTCAAACTTCTTTTTTTTAGCTCTTCCGGTTGATTTTATTTCATCTGCAGTATCTTTTGGCAATACATTGGCCAATAGTTTCTCCGTACGGTCTTTTTCCTTCAGAAGTTCTTCTGTTCTTTCGTTTATGATCTGTTCAAGCAAAAACCGTTGTTTTGCAAAATTGTAGTTGCGCATACTATGTACAACCCACAATATCAAGACAACGCCAATCAAATAAAAGACATAGGCAATCGGAGTCCGGTAAAACGGCGGTAATATCCGAAAAGGAAAATTAAGACAAGCTTTGCGAACACCCTGTCGGATCACATTAATTTCAATGAAATAGTTTCCAGGGGATATACTGGTATATTCTTTATACGGATAAGAAACAGGTTGATTGACCGTGGTAGAAACTCCATGCAGTTTGAAAATATAAATATTCCCCGAATCAGCAGTTTCGGGGAAAAGTTCGACAAACAAATAATTGTTCCTAAAAGGGAAAACCTTCTTCTTGAAAAAAGGAGAAGGTTTCCCTGAATTTATTAATGTGTCTTCCCCTATTATCAGATATTTAACACACGTAATATCAACATACGCAGAAGAATTCAAATTTTTTCCTTCAGCGTTTGCCGGGGGAAAGAAAAAAAATATTAGCTGTATTAAAAAAAATAATGCTATATTCGTTGTCTTTGAAGAAATTTTCATAACTTGTACGTCCCTGGCAATAGCCAAGGCCAAATTTAAGTATTTTTATTGATTGTCAACCAACAAATAAAATTCTATGGGAAAAAGTGAAAAAACAATCGTTGTTCCTCACGACTTCACCAAAATAGGTGATTATGCATTGGAACATGCTTTGGTCATTTCCCCTATTATGGAAAATGACATTGTTTTGGTACACATTGTAAAAGATAATGGGGAGATTGCTTTGGCGGAAAAACAATGTGAGGAAATTGCAGAGCAAACCTTTAAAAAACATTTTATCAAGCCTCGTTATATCGTCAGGGAAGGGAGTATATTTAAGGATATCAGTACCATTGCCGAAGAAGTAAATGCCAACCTCATCATTATGGGGACACATGGACGAAAAGGGATTCAAAAATTAACCGGAAGCTGGGCCCTGAAGGTCATTGTCAGTTCCACTGTACCTTTTATCATTGTCCAGGCGCCTCCGGCCAAAAGACGTTTTGAAAAAATTGTTTTCCCCATAGATTTCCGAAGTGAAAACAAGGAAAAAATACAGTGGATCAATTATTTATCAACTTATTATAAAACAAAATTCTACATCTTAAAACAAAACTACAGGGATCGTTTATTTCAGACAAAGATCCGGAACAACCTTGCTTTTACCAAAAAATTCCTTGACAGCAAAGGCATAGAATATGAGATCTTTACGGCTCCGGGAAAAAAGAAATTTTACGAGGAAACCGTAGATTATGCCAAAGAGGTTGATGCTGACATGATCCTGGTCATGACCACCAAAGATATTTCTTTTGCCGATTACGCTTTGGGGGCAGATGAGCAACATATTATTGCCAATCATGAAAAGATTCCGGTTATGTGTGTAAATCCTGATCCTTCCCTTAGAAGATCAGGAAGTTTTTCGGCCATGGGTGGTTAAATCCCGTAAGCACATTTCATATGAGAATAAAACCATAATTTCTCCGTTTGAAACAAGGTAACAGTAATTACCTTGTTTCTTTTTTTAATACATAATGAAAATCATTTTTGCCACCAACAACAAACACAAGATTGAGGAAGTCCGCCATCTTGCGGATCAACGTTTTACGTTTTTAAGTCTACAGGACATAGACCTGGCAGGAGATATCCCCGAAGATTATCCAACACTGGAAGAAAATGCCCTTTTTAAGGCAAAATTTATTTTTCAAAAAACCGGTATCCCCACTTTTGCAGATGACACTGGTCTTGAAATAGCAGGGTTGAACAATCGACCCGGCGTTTTTTCTGCCCGGTATGCCGGAGCACACAAGGATGATCAGGCCAACATGGACAAGATCCTGAAAGAACTGAAAAATGCCGATGATCGTTCTGCACGATTCAGGACGGTCATTGCTTTTGTTTGGAACGACGGCAAAGAAAAGTTTTTTGAAGGGATCGTCAACGGAAAAATCGGGTTGGTCAAAAAGGGGAATCAGGGTTTTGGTTATGACCCGGTTTTTATCCCTGACGGATATGATATCACCTTTGCCGAAATGCCTCTATCTGTTAAAAATTCCATATCACACAGGTCCCGGGCTTTTAATAAGTTCACTTCCTTTCTGAATAAAGAATTTTTAAATGATAAAGCATGAAAACAGCCGGCTTTATCCTATTTATTATATCCACCATCATTTTCCCCCGAGGAACATTGACCGGGCAAATCCCTATCGGTGCCTGGCAAGATCACTATGCATACTCTCATGCCAATCTTGTTACAGAATCTCCCGGCAAGATTTATTGTGTCACCAGTAGTGGTTTTTTTTATTATGATCAGGGAGACAACAGCCTCCATCCCTTTTCAAAAATTCAGGGACTTTCCGATCATGATATTTCCGTTGCGGCCTGGGCTCCTTCGGAAGAGATGCTAGTAATTGCCTATAAAAACACCAACATAGATCTGGTTGGAAAAGACAAGATCACCAATATCAGAGATATTTTACGGAAGGATATCGCCGGAGAAAAAACCGTTTACGACATTTTGATTCTTGACTCGGAGGCTTATCTATCCTGTAGTTTTGGTATTGTGGTTATCAACCTTGATAAAAAAGAGATCAAAGACACATACATCATCGGAGAGAACGGAAGACAAATCAGAATTTACAGTTTGGCTTATCAACCTCCTTACCTGTATGCTGCCACCGAGGAGGGGCTCTACCGGGCTGACCGGAATGCTCCGGATCTCGTATATTACGAAGCTTGGTCCCGGATACCGGACATTCCGTCATCTCATAAAAGTTTTTCAAAAATTGTTTCGTTCCAGGACCATCTTTTTGTAAATCGCACCGATGTCTCTTATGCCCAAGATACAATTTATTATCAAAAAAACGATGGGACATGGGTCGTGTTCTCGTCACTTCCGGGGATTAAAAACTTTAACCTGCGCGTCAGTCACAATCATTTTCTCATAGCCAGCGATCAACTCATCCAGATCTTTAACGCCAACCTGCAACCGGTTCATGTTATCAATGATTACGGGTATGATAAGCCAAAAGCCCGTGATGCCCTTTATGATGAGAAAGGCACTCTATGGATTGCCAATGCCGAGGGAGGGCTGGTACACACCACTGATTATCAAAACTATCCCTCAGCTTCTCCTGACGGGCCTTATACTGCTGAAGCTTACTATCTCCGGGCATGGAATCGTACGCTGGCCATAGCTTGCGGAGGAAGGGATGCATCCTGGAACTCTACGTGGAATGTTGCCAAAATTTATCTATTTCGAGACAACCGCTGGAACAACATCATTGAGTACGATTTTAAGGATGTTGTCCGGATTCTTGAAGATCCTCTCGACCCGGATGTATTTTATGCTTCCTCTTGGAATTACGGGATACTGGTATATAAAAGCGGGAAACTGGAAACGATTTATAATGACGAAAACAGTACGTTGCAAAGTATTATCCCGGGACAGGATTACATCCGTGTAGGAGGGATGGCATTTGACCATGATCACCGGCTGTGGGTTACCAACGCACTGGTTAACAATCCTGTTTCCGTCAGGATGGAAGACGGGACATGGCACAGCCTTCCCTATGGAAAATATCTCAACAACATGGAAACCGGAGATATTGTGATTACAGATAATGCATATAAGTGGGTACTTCTTCCACGGGGTCACGGATTGTTTGTATTCGACGACAACAATACGCCGGAAAATGCCTCGGATGACCGGGCCAAAAGAATGGCAGTCATTGATCAGGAAGGAGCTTCACACAATAACCTTTTTGCCATTGCCAAAGACAAGAACGAATATATCTGGGTCGGATCGGACCAGGGTCCCTTGGTTTATTACAGTCCCTTTCAGGTTTTTGATCAACCTGTTCTGCCGGCACATCGCATCAAAGTACCCCGTAATGACGGCAGTAATCTCGCAGATTACCTTCTAAGTACCGAGCTAATAACCTGTATTACCGTTGACGGGGCTGATCGCAAATGGTTCGGCACCCAGAAATCCGGAGCATTTCTTATTTCTCCCGACGGGTTGGCCCAAATCCATCACTTCACCTCATCCAACAGTCCGTTACCATCTGATAACATACAAAGCATCGCCATTGAACCCACAACCGGTGAAGTTTTTTTTGGCACCGACAAAGGAGTTATCTCCTATCGTGGCACAGCCACTGACGGCTCTTCCGACCATAGCCAGGCTTACGCTTTCCCCAATCCGGTAAGAGAAAACTATATCGGGCCGATAACCATTACAGGATTACTCCCGGAGTCCACCGTTAAAATTACCGACATCAGTGGCAATCTGGTCTATGAAACAATTTCATTGGGAGGACAAGCTTTGTGGTACGGGAAAAACATGTCGGGGGAAAAAGTAAGTTCGGGAATCTATCTGGTTTTCATTTCTGACAAAAACGGAATGCAGACACAAATCGTAAAGATTCTGGTTATACAATAAGTTTTTTTCAGTTATCTTCTGTAATCAATCTGGATATCCGCTCAATCTGTTTTTGCTTGTTGACCTCGCGGAGGCTCCTGGCTGTTTTTGTGAAATACTGATGTCCGCTGATAAATTTGACCTGCAACTTATTCCATTGATTCAGGGAGTCAATTTTATTTTGCTCATGCAATTCTTTGTATAAGGTATTAGAAACCGGAATAAAATCGGTACGACCCAGGTAGTCCAAATCCGCATCACAGATAATGCTTTCCAATAAATTTTTTGGTTTGGGTGGCAGTTTAGTTGCCATGATTATTTCACAAATACGGTCAATTTGTTCAGGGGTATATCCATATTTCGGAAGCATTTCCCGGGCAATCAATGTCCCGTGGTATTCATGGTTATCATACTGAATAACATGACCCACATCATGAAAAAGGGCTGCTGTTTTCAATAGTAACATTTCTTCATCGCTTATTCCTTCCGCCCAGCCTATCAGCTCAACCTCCGTCACCACATCCACAGTATGTTTCACGTTATGATAATATAGATATCTGGGCAATTCTTTCTCGAGTTTATCGAGGATCACTTCCTGTAAGTCCGTAAACTGTATCAGGGCAAACTTGATATGGAAGGCTTTGTTGGAGGTAATCCCATCACCGTTTTCCGAGAACTCTGGCTTCAGCCCCTTCACCACATATATATCCATATCCCCTTTATACTTTACTGGCATTTTTCCAAAATACTCACATACGAAAAATTCCTTCACCAACTCATATGTCATAACAGAAATAATAATATGCCCTGTATCCGAAGCAGATTCAATACGAGAAGCTGTATTGACAGTGTCTCCTTTGATTTCATAGGAAACTTTCCTTTTCCCTGTCACATTAGCCACAACAGGCCCGGTATGAATGCCCATCTTGAGATCCCAGATCTGACCTTCGCCGGAATTACATTCCTGTTGCACTTTCTCCATGTGATGCTTCATTTCAATGGCTGCCATAACCACATCAATCGGATTGGTGCTGTTTTTGATCGGAATCCCTCCCGCACACATATAGGTATCGCCAATGGTTTTTATTTTTTCGATTTTATATTTTTTGGCAATTGCATCGAATTCAAAGAAGATCTCATCCAGTCTGTCTATGATAGCCTGAGAGTCCGTTTTCCTGGATAATTTTGAAAAGCCCTGAATATCAGTAAACAAAACGGTTGCCATATCAAACCGTAATGTCCTAATTTTATGTTCAACTTCTTTGCCCTTACGTTTTTGTTCTGGGGAAAGGCTCTCCAGCAACGCTTTTTGTTTCTCGTTCTCAAACAAAAGCTTATTCAGTTTTTTCTGCAAATCGTTCAGCTTAAGTTTAAGCTCTTTATTTTCCTTTGCGAGCTTGGCAATCCTTTGTACATATTTTTTATCCTTTTGCTGGTTCATGGCAAAGTCTTTATTTTCAAAAAGCAATTCTCCCGGATTGAATTCCCTCCACAAAAATAAGTTTATTTCCTTATAATAATGTAAAAAAGCGTATTTTCGGTTTGTTTTCCAAACATCTTTTCCATGCTGACCAAAACCCGTGGCATAGTACTTTATCAAATCAAATACGGAGATTCTTCCCGTATCGTCCATATCTACACCGAAAACTATGGGCGGCTTGCATTCATGGTAAAGGGGTTTGGGAAAAAATCCAGGTTTAAGAGCGCATTTTTTCAGCCTTTAACCCTCCTGGATCTGGATATATATTTCAAACCTTCGGGGAATCTACAGCAAATCAAAGAGGTTCACATCAACTATCCTTTTCTTACTATATCCGGAAACATCCAAAAAACAAGTATTACGCTTTTTCTTAGTGAAGTGCTCAGCAAAACGATTCCGGAAGAAGAGTCTAATCCAGACTTATTCATGTATTTATACGATGCCATCCGCTATCTCGACGAAAAAGAAAATATTTCCAGCCATTTCCACCTTTTTTTCCTGGTACGGCTAACACGTTTTCTGGGTATTTCCCCTGTAAATTATTTTTCAATAAAAAATCAGATTCTCGACATGAGGGAAGGGGCTTTTATCTCTTCCCCTCCCTCACACCAGGATATTCTGGACAAAAAAGATGCCTTATTCTTCTCTGCCCTTTTAGAGATCCCTGTTGAAAAATTGAATGCTCTGCCGGCAGTTCCCGGGGGCACCTATGATTTCCTGGACAAAATTCTTCAATATTACCGTATTCATCTGGAAGGTTTGGGAATAATAAAATCGTTGGATATTTTACACGAGGTTTTTCATTAAATCCCGTACCTTTGTCCGGGAAAAATTACTTTATGAAAATAATCACATCATTGGTCAAGTGGCTAAACATCAAGAGACTGAGCCAGATTGAACTCTTTATGAAATATCCGGCTGAGGTACAGGAGGAAACCCGGCAAAATCTTCTTATCTCAGCACAAAATACCGAATGGGGAAAAAAGTTCGGGTACCGGGATATCTCCTCATTGCATACTTATCAGGAAAGGGTTCCGATTCAGACGTATGAAGATATTATACCGTATGTCAAACGTTTACGTCATGGGGAGAAGGATCTTCTCTGGCCGGGAACCATAAAATGGTTTGCCAAGTCTTCCGGGACCACCAGTACAAAGAGTAAATTCATCCCTGTCACCAGAGAAGCGTTGGAGCAATGTCATCTTCGCGGAGGAAAAGATGTTATGGCGTTATATACCAGAAATTATCCAGGCACACGTATTTTCAGCGGGAAAGCACTCACGCTCGGAGGCAGTCATCAGATCAACAATTTCAGCAACAATTCCCTATATGGTGATCTTTCGGCGATATTAATAGAAAACATTCCTTTCTGGGCTGAGTTTCTTCGTGTCCCACAGCTAGAAATTGCCCTGATGGATCAATGGGATAAAAAACTGAAAGAGATTACCCGGACTACTATTCATGAAAATGTCACCAATCTGGCAGGGGTCCCTTCCTGGAACCTGGTGTTGATCCGGTATATTTTAGAGCAGACCGGTAAGAAAAACCTTTTGGAAGTTTGGCCGAACCTGGAACTATTCATTCATGGAGGCGTTAGTTTTGAGCCTTACCGCAAGCAATTTGAAGAGCTCATTCCTTCACCGGGCATGCATTATATGGAGACATACAATGCCTCGGAAGGATTTTTCGGCATTCAGGACGATCCGAACCGTAAAGACATGCTCCTGATGCTGGACTACGGAATCTTTTATGAATTTATCCCCATGAAGTTTTTCGAACAGGAGAACCCTCCTGTCCTGAGCATTGAAGAGGTAAAAACCGGAGAGAACTACGCCCTTGTCATATCCTCCAATGGTGGTTTATGGCGCTACCTCATCGGCGATACTATCCGGTTTACCGGTCTGCGCCCTTATCGCTTTGTGATTACGGGACGCACCAAACACTACCTGAATGCCTTTGGGGAAGAAGTGATAATCGACAACGCAGAAAAAGCACTTCGAATTGCCTGTAATAAAACCGGAGCCATTGTCAATGAATATACCGTAGCCCCGGTTTTTATGGACAAAAATCAGAAAGCCCGGCATGAATGGTGTATTGAGTTTGAAAAAGAGCCTGTAGAACCTGAATATTTTATTACTGTTCTGGATCATGCACTTATGGCTGCCAATTCTGATTATGAAGCAAAACGTTTTAAAAACATCACCCTGGATAAACCATTGGTACATATTGTAAAGAAAAAAACATTTTATCATTGGTTCCAGAAAAACAACAAGCTGGGCGGACAAAATAAAATACCACGTCTCTCCAATAAAAGGCGTTTTGTGGAAGAAATTCTGGAAATAAACAAAAGATTAGAAAAACTTTAATTTTTTTCCTATTTTTAAATGCAATCTATTACTATCAATCTTATCTATCATGCACATAGCCATAGCAGGAAATATCGGATCAGGAAAAACAACGTTAACCGGGTTGCTTGCAAAACAGTACAACTGGGAAGCACGTTACGAAGATGTAAATGATAACCCGTATCTGGATGATTTCTACGAGGACATGCAGCGATGGTCCTTTAATCTACAGATCTATTTTCTTAACAGCAGGTTCTCACAGGTCATTGAGATCAGGAAGCAGGCCAATACGATCATTCAGGACCGTACCATCTATGAAGATGCCTATATTTTTGCTCCAAATCTGCATGCAATGGGTCTTATGTCCACCAGAGACTTTGAAAATTACTTCAATCTGTTTCAACTTATGAGTTCGTTCATTCAACCCCCTGATCTTTTACTTTACCTGAGAGCTTCCGTTCCAACCCTCGTCAACCAGATTCAGAAAAGAGGAAGAAAATACGAGTACAACATCCGGCTCGATTATTTACAACGACTTAACGAGCGCTATGAGGCCTGGATTGACTCATACAATCTGGGGAAAAAACTGATCATTGAGGCCGATGACTACGATTTCCCGAATAATTCCAATCATATGCGTGAAGTAATTGATAAAATTGACGCCGAACTTTTCGGTCTCTTTAATCCGAAATCCTAAAGAAATTAACAATTAAATACAATATTTCATAACCTTCAAATAAAAAGACCAATACAGCACCCGGAAAATTCCGGCATTATTTTTGAGAGCTTCTGATAAAACCATTAAAACAATAAATGTTGCAGGAAATAAAAATAGACCGGACAAAATACTCTCCCAAAATATACTTACGGGATGGAAACATTCACTTTGAGGGACGGTCTGTTCTTAACGACCCCTATCATTTTTATCAACCGGTCTTTTCCTGGATCGAGCAATACATTGATTCTGAACCAAAAGATACCAGAATAGATCTTAAATTCGAATATATCAACACCAGTTCTGTTAAATGGATCTTTGAAATGTTAAAAACCTTTCTTAGAAAACCTGGGCTTAAAAAGCAACTGAATATCAACTGGTATTATGAAGACGGAGATGATGATATGCAAGAATTGGGGGAGATCCTGAGGTCGATCATGAACTCTTCTTTTCATATTATCAGGACCCGGGAATAATCCTTCTTTTACAGAAAATAACAAAAAAAGGACCCATCCAGGTCCTTCTTTTTTTGCTGTCCCCCCAGGATTCGAACCTGGACAGGCAGAACCAAAATCTGCAGTGCTACCATTACACCAAGGGACAGTTAATTGCGGGGTGCAAAAGTAATAAAATAAATTATTGTCCGAAAGAACCATGGTGTTTTTATCACCCCAATTTCTTTTCGAATCATTATCTTTGATTCATTAAGAGAAAAAGACAGATGGAAAAGACAGGCATAATAAAGAAAATGCGGACAGAACTTCCGGAAACAGGAAAAGAAGCTTTGTATTATTTACCCCTGGATGAGCAGGAGATTGATCTGAATGATTTTATCGGACATAACATCCGAATTACTTTCCGGCATGAGATTCATTGCATTCATTGCGGACGCCTGATCAAAAAGACTTATGCTCAGGGATATTGCTACCCGTGTTTCATTTCATTGCCTGAAACGGATGTCTGCATTCTACGACCTGAACTATGCCAAGCTCATCTGGGGATTTCACGCGACATGGCGTGGTCAAAAGAGCACTGCCTGCAAGATCATTTTGTTTATCTGGCCCTTACCAGTGGCTTGAAAGTTGGTGTAACCCGTAAAACCCAGGTGTCTACCCGCTGGATCGACCAGGGGGCAGATCAGGCTATACGGATTGCCAAAACTCCAAACAGGCACCTGGCCGGAGAAATAGAGGTGATCCTGAAAAAATATATGAACGATAAAACCAACTGGCGCCAGATGTTGAAAGGATCCAACCCCGGCAATCACAATCTAGTGGCTGAAATGGAAAAAGCGCTGGCTCTGTTGCCGGAAAGTTACCGGCAATATTTCTTTGAGGAGGACCAGATTACGCACATCCGCTATCCTGTCCTTTCCTGGCCGGAAAAGATCAAAACCGTTTCGCTGGATAAACAGGACCGAATCGAAGCCCGTCTGACGGGTATAAAAGGACAATATTTGCTGTTTGAAGACGGGGAAGTCCTGAATATTCGGAAACACGGCGGATATGTTATTACCTTAAGTACTTTATAGTTTTATATAAGCGGAACGTGAAACAGCTAAAGGATCTTCCGGTCATTAAAAAGAGGTTTATATACAGCCTTCTTTTCCCTGCATTTTTCATATTGATCCTATGGCTGGTATGGTTTGTAGAAACAGAACTGAACCTGGATTTCTCAACCTGGGGTATATTTCCCCGTAGGATCAGTGGGTTACGGGGCATTATCTTTGCCCCTTTCATCCATGCGAATATTCGTCATCTGGCCAACAACTCATTGCCCCTGTTTTTCTTAATGACCGGAACCCTATATTTCTACCGGGAGGTGGGATATAAAGTTTTTTTCTATATGTGGTTAATAGGTGGAGTGCTGGTATGGATAGGAGCACGAGACGCATATCACATCGGGGCCAGTGGGATCATATACGGGCTGGCTGCTTTTCTTTTTTTCAGTGGAATCATCCGCAACCATATTCCGCTTATCGCCATTTCCCTGTTGGTCGTTTTTCTTTACGGAAGTATGATCTGGGGCGTTTTCCCCCTGGTTGAAAAAATGTCATGGGAATCTCACCTGATGGGAGCCATGACCGGTATAGCACTGGCATTCATATACCGGCACGAAGGACCTCAAAAACCTCCTCCCTTTTGGGAAAACGAAAAAGATGAAACAGAAGAGAAATATGATTTCCCTGAATTTTTATCATAATTTTATTTTAAAGACTTTTTATATTTTCACGGAATAAAAAAAGTTCCTTGATGATCTACCCCGGGTCAGCCCTTTCACCCACCTGAACGAATTCATTCGGGCAGGAACCGTGTCTTCCGGGCGGGCCCGTTCGCCCATTGTCGCCGAGGCCTCAGCCAAAGGCTACGAAAAGCACAGTAGGTACCCATAGCGGAGGGCGAAGGCGGATAAAAAAATTGATGTTCGTTTTATAAAAAGTACGCATCTTTGTGATGAACCAAAATAAAAAGATTGATATTTGCCATTTTTTCAGGAATACTACTAAGTGCTTTTCCCTATTTTGGGATCGAAGTCGGGAAACTCATGGCCGAAGGAGGCAGGTAGCTGTGCGTGTTTAATTTTTCCGGATGAAGAAACCAACACACTGTTTGCTTGTCAGAAGATAAAGGAAGGCTCCGGCCAGGATTTGAAGCAGTCGGACTTAATGCGAAGATGGTGGTTCTTTATAGCAGATATAATGAAAGGAAATCCTGATCACTAGCCGGTATAAAAAGAATAAGAAGTAATGTTTTATCTAAAATAAAAAAAATGAAGAATAATAAACTTATTGAGCAGGCATATGATCTCGCAAAAGAGCAATATGCTTCGCTAGGCGTTGACACGGATGATGCTCTGAAAAAAATGAAAGAAGTTATCATCAGCCTGCAATGCTGGCAAACAGATGATGTAGGCGGTTTTGAGTCACCCGCCACCGGGTTGGCTGGCGGGGGAATACAGGCTACCGGAAACTATCCCGGGAGAGCCACTTCTCCCGATGAGATGCGACAGGACCTTGAAAAGGTAATGTCTCTTTTACCGGGAAAGCAACGATTAAATCTACATGCGATTTACGGAGATTTCCAAGGAGAAAAGACAGACCGCGATCAAATTGAAACAAAACATTTTCAAAGCTGGATTGACTGGTGCAAAGCCCGGAACATAGGGATGGATTTCAATGCCACACTGTTTTCACATCCAAGAGCCGCTTCTGGATATACCTTATCTTCCAAGAATGAGGGAGACAGAGCTTTTTGGGTAGATCATTTGAAACGTTGCCGCGCCATATCTGCAGATATTGGCAAACAACTGGGGACCCCTTGTGTGCACAATACCTGGATCCCTGATGGCTCAAAAGACACCCCTATAGACAGGAACGGTCATCGCATCATTTTGAAACGGTCACTGGACGAAGCAATGGCCGTCAAATATCCGAAAGATTACATGAAAGATGCTGTGGAAAGCAAGCTTTTTGGCGTCGGCGTAGAATCCATGACGGTGGGTTCACACGAATTTTATCTGGGATATGCCATAAAAAACAATATTCTGGTTTGCCTGGACAACGGACATTTCCATCCGACTGAACAGGTAGGAGACAAAATATCCTCTGTCTTGTTGTTTCTGGATGAAATATTGTTACATATTACCCGTCCCGTTCGCTGGGATTCAGACCATGTTGTCACCCTCAACGAAGATGTGCAGTTGATTGCTTCGGAAGTTATCCGTAATAATTTTCTAAACAGGGTACATATCGGTCTGGATTTCTTTGATGCTTCTATCAACCGGATCGGAGCCTATGTTGTGGGTACCCGGGCCACTCAAAAAGCTTTTTTATATGCTCTGCTTGAACCCACTTCGCTGCTGAAATCTTACGAAGAAGCCGGCAAGAACTTTGAACGTCTGGCTTTACTTGAAGAGTTAAAAATAAAATTGTTTGGTGCTGTATGGGATTATTACTGCCTCCGGGAAGATGTACCTGCGGGAGAAGATTATATCCCGGAAATACAACAATATGAAAACGATGTGTTAAGCAAAAGGTGACATTTCTCTTTAAAGGGTATCTCCCGGGAAATTTTTTTGGAAAGAAGCTGTTCAGTAGAAAATGACGCTTCCTTGCGAATAAATTTTTATTATTTCCCAAAAAGATTTTGTTTAATTTAAGAAAGTATCTTATTTTTGCCGGGCTAAAGAATTCCTCAGTAGCTCAGTTGGTTAGAGCATCTGACTGTTAATCAGAGGGTCGCTGGTTCGAGTCCAGCCTGAGGAGCAAGAAATAAGCCCGGGCATACGTCCGGGCATTTTTAAATAAACTATGAAAAAAAATCCCGACTCGATTCTTGGCATGGGTAATGCCCTGATGGATATCCTGGTGCGCATTGACAACGAAGAGCTGCTCAGACGGCTGGATCTTCCGAAAGGGAGCATGACCCTGGTTGATCAGGAAAAAGCTTCGCAGATTCTTAACCGGATTCAGTCCCTGCCAAAAAGCTATGCCCCCGGTGGGTCGGCCGCAAATACGATCCGGGGCCTTGCAGCTCTGGATACTCCGGCAACCTATATCGGATCCACAGGCAAAGATGACCTGGGAGAAATGTTCAAAAAAAGTATGTCCGATGAACATGTCACTACCCTGCTACAGTACAGTGATAAACCTACCGGCCATGCCATTACGTTTATCACACCTGATTCGGAGCGCACTTTCGCCACCTATCTGGGAGCAGCCACAGAATTGTCTGCAGAACACCTGGACCGGTCTATGTTCACAGGTCACCGGGTTTTTCACATCGAAGGATATCTTATCCTCAACCGGGATCTGGTTATCAAAGCTTTTCAGTTAGCCAAACAGGCCCGTCTGGAGATATCTTATGACATGGCCAGTTACAACGTGGTGGAAGAAAATAAAACTTTCATCCGGGAGCTTCTGACAGAGTATGTGGATATCGTATTTGCCAATGAAGAGGAAGCACGGGCTTTTACAGGAAAAGAACCGGCAGATGCCCTGGAAGAACTCGCCGCCACGTGCAAAGTTGCTGTAGTAAAAACCGGGGTCAACGGCTCACTGGTCGCTATGGAAGAAGAAACCTATATGGTCAAGGCCATTGAAGCCGAAAGCCTGGATACCACCGGGGCGGGCGATCTTTATGCCGCGGGGTTTCTCTTTGGTTATGTAAATAATATGTTACCGGAACAATGTGGCAAGGCAGGCTCTTTGCTGGGAGGAAAAGTCATTGAAACCATCGGTACCAGAATGCCTGCAGAAACCTGGCAAGAGATCCGGGAACAAATCCATCAGATCATAGAAGATTAAGGATCTTTTTTAGCGACGGTTGCGCTCGCTGAACAAATTAGGCTCATCTTCAAATAACGAGGGATAGTCCTCATCGAAACGCTTCAGAATCGTTTTCATGATGGCCTCGCGCATAAACTTTGATTTGCTGATCCTGTAACGTTCACAATAAACATTCAAGGCATGCATTTCCCGGTGATTCAGCATAATCGTCTGGCGATTATTACGGCGTAAGGATCTCTCTTTTATTATTCTTTGACGTCGCAAGGGCAAAAAGTTTTTCCTTTCGCCAAAGATATATAAAAACAACACCCGGGAAAGATCAACTTATCAACATATTAACAGGGGACCTATTCAAATTCTTTGGGGACTCCGCAAATAAACACCAGTGGCACCTTCTCCGAAGTGTTTTTATACTGATGCATTTCATCCGGCAGCACCAGAACAAAATCTCCTTGTTTTACA
>JAGGWN010000022.1 GCA_021157415.1 Bacteroidales bacterium
GGCGGACAATCCGCCAGTGGGCGGACAAGGGGGGGGAGTGACTGGCACACCGCTGGCGGCGATAATATTAACAACCTCATGAGCCTTGTCTGCTTGCAGCGGGGAGATTCATTCAAAAATTCACAAAGGAAAATGATTAAAAAAATGCATCGGAGAGCGAGGCGCCCGTCCTTCAGACCGAGGTCATTCGGGCAGGGACATGGGTGAAGAAAATTTTTATTTTCTTCACTTTAGTAAAATAAATATTTTTAAACACATGAAAAAA
The DNA here is from genome assembly GCA_021157415.1 of Bacteroidales bacterium. Classification (GTDB taxonomy): domain Bacteria; phylum Bacteroidota; class Bacteroidia; order Bacteroidales; family VadinHA17; genus DRPN01. The sequence continues at coordinate 266 of JAGGWN010000022.1, forward strand.
AAGATCTTATTATCAGTAATTTTAACAATCTCATTTTTGGCTTGCCTGTATCCCCAGGTTCCCGATACAGCCGTTTTGTTCACGGTGGCCGGAGAAAAAGTGACCGTGGGAGAATTTAAGTATATGTATCTGAAGAATTCCCGACAGATGCAGGGGGAAAGACCGGATCCTGCAGATTATCTGGATCTGTATATCAACTTTAAGTTGAAAGTTCACGAAGCCAGGGTGGCAGGTTATGATACGATGCCTGCCTTCCTTCGCGAACTGGCGGGATACAGGAAGCAGCTGGCCAAACCTTACAGGGTCAACCCGCATGTTATGGACAGTCTGATGAAGGAAGCCTATGATCATATGAAAAAAGAAGTGCAGGCACATCATATCCTGGTGAGGGTGAGCCCGAACGGCGATACCACAGAGGCCTGGAATAAGATCATGGAGGTAAGAAAGAAATTGATCGATGGTGTACCGTTTGAAAAAATGGCACGGGCTGTATCCGATGACCCTTCGGCCAAGGCCAATGGAGGCAATTTAGGCTATTTTACGGCTTTTCAGTTGGTTTATCCTTTTGAAAAAGCGGTCTATAACCTGCCTCGCGGAGAAATCTCCATGCCGGTACGCACGCGTTACGGTTATCACCTGATCAGGGTGGATACCGTGTTGTCCAATCCCGGAGAGGTCGAAGTGGCTCATATTATGGTGGCAGTACCCCGGAATGCGTCCGGAAAAGCAAGAGAAAATGCTAAACGGAAGATATACCGGATCTATGACAGCTTGCAGAAAGGTGCGGATTTTGCCAAACTGGCCCAGAGCATGTCTGATGATTACAATACCGCACGCAACGGAGGCAAACTTCCGTGGTTTGGACCGGGCCGCATGATCCCCGAATTTGCCGATGTCGCTTTTTCATTGAAAAACATAGGTGATTATTCCGAACCCGTCAAAACGCCCTACGGCTGGCATATCATAAAACTGTTGGGGCGTAAGCCACTGGGGACCTATGAGGAGATGAAACCGGAACTGAAGAAAAAATTAAGTAGCTCCGACCGGCTCAAAGTAGCACAGGATATTCATATGAGATACCTGAAAAAGAAATATCACGCTATCGCAGATACAGGCTGGCTGGAGCGGGTCATTGAGAAAGCTGCCATAGCAGATGGAAAAATCTTTATCCCCCTGAGCCGGGAAGATAAGACCCATATCGTGTTAAGGTTCCAGGATCAGAGAATACCATTCAGCGAATTTTATGCGTCTCTCAGAAAACTTCAATTTGATAAGAATAAGGAGGTACAATCTTTGATCCGGAGTCGCTTTGAGGCCTTTGCGGCTAAGAAACTGTCGGATTACGAAGATGCCCATCTGGAAGAAGAGTATCCCGAATTTGCTTCCATTATGAAAGAATACAGGGAAGGAATGTTGATGTTTAATATTATGGATAAAAATATCTGGTCCAGGACGGTGAAGGATACGGCCGGGTTGAAACAATACTATGAAATACATAAGAAAAATTATCTGACGCCTGAAAAAATGATCCTGATACACTATGTGCTCACAGATCCCGCCAGACAGAAAAAAGTGGTGAAAGAGATGAAAAAGAAAGGGAAAAAAGCTGTGACCAAAGACCGGCTCCTGGAGAAATATAACCGGGACAGCAAAAACATTCTTACCGCCAGCGTGGATACGATTGAGAAAAAGAAAGGCACACTGGCAGATACGCTGGTATGGAAAAAAGGAGCTGTTCGTGTGATCAGACACCGCGACTGTGTGGATTTGTACAAAGTGGTCAAGCTACTGCCTCCGCAACCCCAGCCTCTGAATCAGATAAGAGGGGTCGTTACTTCTGACTACCAGGATTATCTGGAGAAAAAATGGATTCGCGAGTTGAGGACAAAATATCCTGTGGTGGTGAACCGGGCTGTTTTTGCCAGGCTGGAAAAAGAATTGAAATGAAGAAGCTTTATCCCAGATATTCCTGTGCGGCCTGCCTGAAAATTACCTTTCCGGTCTTGCTGGCTTTTTTTCTGTTGACGGCCTGTCATCAGGGAGGAATGCAATCGGAAAATAAAATACCGGTGGCAAGAGTCGGAAACAGATATTTGTACCGGGAAGATATTCCCGGGAACTTTGTCACCGGGATTTCACAGGAAGACAGCAGCAAGTTCATCGAGAATTATATAAATCGCTGGATCAGAAACCAGCTTCTGGCACAAAAAGCCGAGGTGTATCTTCCCACAGCACAAAAAGAGGACATTGAAAGACAGGTGGAGGAGGCCCGTCGCAATCTGTTGGTATATCGTTATGAGCAGGATTTGATCCTTCAGAAAATGGATACTTCCGTAGCAGATACCGTGATAGAAAATTTTTACGAGAAACAAAAGGACTTGTATGCTTTGGATTATAATATTGTGAAAGCACTGTTCATTAAAATACCCCTTACGGCTCCGGATATCTCCAAAGCCCGTCGCTGGTATCGCTCCGACAGGGATGATGATTATACCAAACTGGAGAGTTATTGTTATCAATATGCCGTGAAATTTGACGACTTCCATGACCAGTGGATCCGGTTTGACTTATTGTTACAAGAGGTGCCCCTGACGATCAGCAACCAGGAAAGATATCTCAGGTACAACCCTTTTATCGAAGCAAAGGATAGCGCTTATCAATACTTTGTGAGAATCAACGAATACCGTCTCAGAGGAATGGATGCCCCGATAGAATATGTGGCGGATCAGATCCGGCAGATCATTCTGAATGAGAGAAAGATCAAATTCATCAGGGAACTGGAAAATAATATCTACTCGGAAGCGTTGAATCGTAAGGAATTTGAAATATATAAATGAAAAGAATATGGGTAAAGGGATACAGTGGATAACGGTTTTTTTGTTTGCATGGCTGGTGACGATCCCTGCTTCAGGACAGGCGATTATTGACAGGATTGTGGCAATTGTTGGGGAAAGTACGATTCTTGAATCGGATATTGAAAGCCAGTATCTTCAGATGAAAGCGGAAGGGCGCAGGGTTCCTGCAAAACATATGAAATGCAATATTCTGGAAGACATCATGGTGCAGAAACTACTGTTGCACCAGGCCAAACTGGATAGTCTTGTTGTGGATGAAGGACAGGTAGAAAGGCAACTGGATGCACGTTTGCAGTATTATATACAGATGATTGGTTCCAAAGAAAAACTGGAAAATTATTTTCACAAGTCTTATCTGGAGATCAAAGAAGATTTCCGGGACCCCATGCGTGAGCAGATGCTTACCCAGCAAATGCAGCAAAAGATCATCGAGGATGTGAAGATGACCCCACGGGAAGTGCGGGCATTTTACCGCAGCCTGCCGGAGGACAGTATCCCCATGATTCCCGAACAGTATATTATCCAGCAGATACAGATCAATCCTCCGTATTCGGAAGAGGCCAAGCTGGCAGCCCGCCAGAAACTACTGGAGTTAAGGAAGAGGATTCTGGAAGGAGAGAGTTTCAAGACCCTGGCCATGCTCTACTCCGAAGATCCGGGTTCGGCACGTAATGGGGGAGAACTGGGGTACCAGGGTAAAGCACAATTGGTGAAAAACTTTGCAAGGGTTGCTTTCTCGTTGAAAGAGGGACAGGTGTCCCAGATCGTGGAAACCCCTTTCGGGTACCATATTATCCAAATGATTGACAGGAGAGGGGACCAGGTGAATGTGAGACATATCCTGGTCAAACCCAAACTTTCGGCCGATGCCATCCGCCGTGCCAATGAACTGCTCGACAGTATTGCCTATCAGATAAGAATGGATTCGCTCTCTTTTGAAAGAGCTGCTTTCCGTTATTCGGAAGATGATAAAACCCGTACCCTGGGCGGACTTATGATTAATCCTGCCACGGGAGATACCCGTTTTACCCTGACCCAGCTGGATAAGAAAATGGCCGATGTTATTTCCCGATTGAAACCGGGAGAAATTTCCGATCCTTTTCAATATGTGGATAATACCGGAAATGTGGTTTTTAAAATTGTCAAGCTTAAATCGGTGATTCCGGCGCATAAAGCCAATCTTACCCTGGACTATGACCTGTTGCAGAGTATGGCCAAGGGAGGTAAACAGGAGGAAGTGTTTCATAACTGGATCCGGGAGGAAATGAAAACTACCTATGTGAAGGTGGATGAAGCATACAGACACTGTAGTTTCAGGTTCAAAGGATGGGTGCACTAAGCTGCCGTCCGTTTTTCACAGAACGACTTTTGGAATGGGATAATGAAAAGAACATGATTTTTTTTTCAAACATTCACAAAAGGATATGATGAAAAAAATACTTTTTCTGGCTTTCTCCCTTTCCACTGTATTTCTCCTACCCCTGGCCGCTCAGCAGGAAGAGAGAAAAAGCCGGGTAGAGATATTGAATGCCGATATCCTGAAGATTGACCGGGCACGTCATCTGAAAAAACTCAGGGGAAAAGTTCGCTTAAAACATGAAAATATACTGCTGACGTGCGACAGCGCATTGGTTTTCGATAATACCAATGTGGTGGAGGCTTTTTCCAAGGTGACCATGAACCAGGGAGACACACTCTTTCTTTCAGGTGATTATATTCGGTATGACGGAGATACCAAAAAGGCCAAAGTGATCGGGAACGTTGATCTGAGAGATAAGAAATCGGACCTGAAAACTGACGAACTGGAATTTGATATGGAAAATAATGTGGGATATTATCTGACAGGCGGAGTGATTACCAGTGAAAAAAACAGGATCGAAAGCAGGGAAGGTTTTTATCATAGCAAAACAAAAGACTATTATTATAAAGGGGATGTGCGGGTGGTGACGAAAGACTATACCATATCCTCGGATACTTTAAGATACAATCCTGATGAAGATATTACCTACTTCTACGGTCCTACGGAAATCACCAGTGACAGCCTGTATATTTCCTGCGAACGGGGATGGTATGATCTGAAAAATGATGTTTCAAAATTTTCCCTGAACGCTTTTATGCAGACCAAAGAACACAGTGTCCGCGGAGATACGCTTTTCTATGACAAGCAAAGGGGTTTTGGGACCGCCACCGGACATGTGGAAATGCTTGATACGGTACAGAAGGTGATTTTATATGGGAATCATGCTGATTATTGGGAGAATCCGGAACGGTTCGTTATCACAGACAGCGCTTTGTTTGTTCAGTATAGCCCGGATGGTGATAGCCTTTATCTGCATGCGGACACCCTGCGTTCTTTTTTGGATAGTGCAGGATACCGGATCTTATCCGCCTTTTTCGGAGTCAGGATTTATTCAAAGGATATGCAGGGTGCCTGCGATTCCCTTTCTTATTCCCTGGCCGATTCGGTCATCAGGATGTTTACGGAACCGGTGATATGGTCGGGAGAAAGCCAGATGACTGCGAAAACCATCTATTTATATACCCGCGGAAGGAATATGGATTATTTTGAGATGAAACAGGATGCCATGATCATTTCGGAATTTGACACTACACACTTTAATCAGATCAAAGGGAAGAATATGACAGGCTATTTCAAAGATAATCTTCTCTACCGTATCGATGTGAACGGAAACGGCCAGAGTATCTATTACCCGGACGACCAGGGAGAGATCATCGGTTATAATAAGGTGGATTGCTCCAATATCGTGATCTGGGTCAGTGAAAATAAAATTCAAAGGATCGTACTGCTGAAGCAACCAACCGGTACCCTCGATCCTCCGCCTGCAACCTTCTCGGAAGATCAGAAGCTAAAAGGTTTTCTTTGGCTGGATCCCAAAAGACCCCGCTCGCCACGGGAGGTGTTTTCCATGCCGCTGGGGCCGGAAATTTAATCATTCCATGATGTGCTCCCCCGTCTGCTTGCAGCGAAGAGATTTATTGCAGGAAAGGAATAAAAAAAAACGGGCCGAAGCCCGTCTGTTGTTTAATATTCATCTTCATTGAAAAAGAAATCATCCTTGCTGGGATAATCCGGCCAGATGTCCTCAATGCTGTCATAAACTTCCCCCTCATCTTCTATCTCCTGAAGATTTTCAATTACCTCAAGAGGCGCACCCGAACGAATGGCAAAATCAATTAACTCATCTTTTGTGGCCGGCCAGGGGGCATCCTCAAGTTTCGATGCTAATTCTAATGTCCAGTACATAGGCCTTGAATGATTGAAATTAGAAATACAATTCTCTTCTAAAATTTTGCAAATATAGAAAAAATAATAACAAATACAATAAAAAAGAAATTTTTTAATCGCCAGGTAACCAGTTAGTTATGTCTTTATCGTTTTGATAGAGGATAAAACGGGCAAGTGTAAAGAGATAATCGGAGAGTCTGTTGAGATATTGCAGTATGATCTTATGAGCGGGATCATCCGGATTGATAACTCCAGCGGTTTTTCTTTCAGATCTTCTGCAGATGGTTCGTGCCACATGGCAGTGGGAGGACAGCTCATCTCCGCCCGGGAGAATAAAATTTTTCAAGGGTGGCAGCTGAGTATCCATATGGTCGATCTCTTTTTCCAGAGCAAGAATGTCTTGTTCGGAAAGTTTAGGCAGGCCGGGTACCGGTTTTCCGGCAGCAAGCAGAGCTGCACCGATCATCAGACGATCCTGGATCCGCAATAGCATTCCATGAGTATATTTCTCACCGGTCAGATCCCGTATCAGACCCAGGTATGAGACCAGTTCATCCACAGTACCGTATGCATCGAGTCGGGGGTCATCTTTTTTTATACGCTCTCCCGTCAGCAGAGAGGTAGTTCCCTTATCTCCTTTTTTGGTATAGATTTTCAATTTTCCGGGGATATGTATTATCTGGCTTCGATCAAAGTCCTGTCGTCGTTCACCATATCCATTTCGATCATTCCGTCCATCAGGCGGATAATACGGGCCGCATGTTTGGCGATGCTTTCTTCATGGGTGACTACGATAACCGTATTTCCCAGGCGATTGATATCGTCGAGCAGACGCATGATATCAAGGGATGTCTTGGAGTCGAGGTTCCCTGTAGGCTCATCCGCCAGGATGATGGAAGGTTTGTTCACCATGGCCCGGGCGATAGCCACACGCTGTCGTTGTCCTCCCGACAGCTCGTTGGGCCGGTGATCCATTCTGTCGCCCAAACCCACTTCATTCAGCACCTCGATACCCCTTTCTATCCTGGCATGCTTGGGAACGCCTGAATAGATCATGGGAAGCATGACATTCTCAAGTGCCGTATATCTGGGAAGCAGATTAAAGGTCTGGAAGACAAAGCCGATCTCCTTGTTCCGGATCTCAGCCAGTTGATTATCATCCATATGGCTCACATCCTGGTCGTTTAGCTTGTACAAGCCGCTGGTGGGCGTATCCAGGCATCCCAGGATATTCATCATGGTGGATTTTCCCGACCCGGAAGGGCCCATGATAGCAACATATTCATTGCGCTCGATGCCTAAAGAGATTCCACGCAAAGCCCGGACTACGACAGTACCTACATAATAATTTTTTATGATGTCCTTAAGTTCGATGACATTTTCCATGATATTGGCGATTTTATCTTAATCTTTATAAATGGACAACTCTCTTTATAATTTTATTCCTCTTATTTTGATATTATTTGTCAAACGTGTACTCCCAACTTTTCAACCCTTTTCTCTCCAACGACAAAGTTAATTTATTATTTTACTTTTAAAACCTGATTTTCAGAGTTTGTCGCGGAAGATCAGGGTTAAAAAAAACTAACCCCATACGGAAGATGTCTATGGTGAGGCGTACGGAGGAATGTTGCCGGATGGTGTTCCAGGCACGCAACATTTCCTGAGACCAGTGTATGTCATCAACAACCAGAACACTTTTGTCTGACAGATGGGGCAGGAGAGTTTCGAAATTTTCCAAAGTGGCTTTTTCCTCGTGATGACCATCCAGAAAAACAAAACCGGCCTGATTTGTCCGGGCGAAAACCTGTGGAAACATCTTACTGAATGATCCGGTGAGCAGGGTGATATTTGATAGGTTATGTTGTTTGAATAATTTTTCTGCCAGAGCTGCGCTGGAAGGATCTCCTTCGATGGTGTAAACCTTTCCCTGCGGGTTGCCCAGTGCCAGTGCCAGGGTTCCAAGTCCCAGAGAAGTACCGGCTTCCACCATAACCGCGGGTCTGTAGAAGCTTACCATCCTGTACAGGAGGCAATGATACTTCGGATTTCCGGAAGAGAAACGGGCAATATCACGTACTTTACGGGTATCGGCATTTTTCTGTTTCCGGGATCCGGCACCCAGGTCCAATACCCTGATTTTTTCTTTGGACCTCAGATATTTCTTCCGGGCATGATGCATTAAATCATAGGCATCATATTTTGTGCGGTCGTTAAAAACTTCTCTTATCAGTTGACGGGCAGAAGGATTATGAATGCCCCGGCCCCTGCGGTGTGAGGAAAACAGATAATAGGACAGAGCAGGTTTGAAAAGCATCATAGGCGTTTTTTCACAAAGATAAAACTAAAGTTCCAGCAATACTTTTCCACGGCCGGCTTTTATGTTTTTTTTCCTGTTTTTTATTCAACCCTTCCAGGCATGACGGCCCCGGTTTTTTTAAAAAATACTCAGTGTGCGGATGAATAATTTTTTTTCAGGCAGTCTGTGTATCATTGCATGGAAAAATTTATGTAGGTTTGTTAAAAACCTGTTTCAGGATTTACAGACGGTAGTCATTGCGGTTGAGCTATGGAGAAAATATTACAGACGGATATAAAATACCTGCAAGGGGTGGGTCCCCGCCGGGCTGAATTGCTGAAAAAAGAACTGGGCATAACCACTTTCTTCGATCTGCTCTATTATTTTCCGTATAAATACATTGACCGCACACGTTTTTACCGGATCAGTGAAATATCGGGTGATCTTCCGTATATTCAGTTGAGAGGCAGGATCGAAGGGTACCGGATGATCGGTGCACCCCGAAAAAAAAGACTGGTGGCACGTTTCTCAGATGATACGGGGACCATCGAGCTGGTATGGTTTCGGGGGCTTTCCTGGGTGGCCTCTTCATATCCTCCGGGCAAAGAATATATTGTCTTCGGAAAACCCACCCGCTTTGGCAGCAGTATCAACCTGGTACATCCGGAGGTGGAAGAGGTAACCGAAACGGAGAAAAAGATCAATGCCGCCCTGCAGGCTCATTACAGTACGACCGAAAAATTAAAAAACCAGTTTCTGACCTCGCGGGTGATCCATAAGCTTCAGGCAACATTGTTGAAGCAAACTGCAGGGAAGCTGGAAGAAACCCTGCCGTTGCCGCTGCTCAGAGAGAAAGGACTGATATCAAGAGAGGAGGCATTGATAAATATTCATTATCCCAAGGATGCAGTGATGCTGGAGAAGGCCCGTCTGCGGATGAAATTCGAAGAGCTCTTTTTTATCCAGCTTAATCTGTTGATGCAGAAAGTGAACCGGATCAAACATGTGCGGGGATACCCGTTCGGGAAAGTGGGGGAGTATTTCAATCGTTTTTATCATGATAAACTGCATTTTGAGTTGACAGAGGCTCAGAAAAGGGTGATGAAAGAGATCCGCCGCGATCTGGGCTCCGGACGACAGATGAATCGTTTGTTGCAGGGGGATGTGGGCAGCGGGAAGACATTGGTAGCCCTGATGACCATGCTGATTGCTGCCGACAACGATTATCAGAGTGCACTGATGGCTCCTACCGAGATTTTGGCACAGCAGCACTACAATACCATCAGTAATTGGCTGGAAGGCACAGGGGTGCGGGTCGGTTTGTTGACAGGATCCTCCAAAAAATCAGAAAGGAAAATCTTGCACGATCAACTGCGTGGCGGAGAGATGCATATCCTCGTCGGGACCCATGCTCTGATCGAGGATGAAGTGCAGTTTCATAAATTGGGGATGGTGGTTATTGACGAACAACATCGTTTCGGAGTGGCCCAAAGGGCCCGTTTATGGGAAAAAAGTGACTTACTGCCCCATGTGCTGGTGATGACGGCTACACCCATCCCGAGAACCCTGGCCATGACTCTGTATGGCGACCTGGATGTGTCGGTTATCGACGAGATGCCGCCAGGCAGAAAGCCCATCAAGACCATCCTGATGAACGACAGCAAACGGGAACGACTTTTTGGTTTTATGCGACAGCAGATCCGCGAAGGCCGTCAGATATATGTTGTCTATCCGCTCATCAGCGAGAGTGAAGCCATGGATTACAAGGACCTGGAAGACGGTTATGAAAGCATCGTCAGGGCTTTTCCTTCTCCCGAATATGGGGTGAGTGTGGTACATGGCCGCATGAAACCCCGGGAAAAAGAAATATCCATGAAACATTTCATTGAAGGTCGCGCACAAATCCTGGTGGCTACCACCGTGATCGAAGTCGGGGTGGATGTGCCCAATGCTTCGGTAATGGTGATCGAGAGCGCCGAACGTTTTGGCTTGTCTCAGCTTCATCAACTCAGAGGCCGTGTGGGTCGCGGTGCCGACCAGTCCTGGTGTATCCTGATGACCTCTTATAAAATTTCCAACGATGCACGTAAACGCCTCAGGATCATGGTGGAAACAAATGACGGTTTTAAAATCGCCGATTCCGACCTGAAACTGAGAGGCCCGGGAGATATCGAAGGGACACAGCAGAGCGGGATCCCTTTTAACCTGCGGATCGCCAACCTGGCACAGGATAGCCAGATCCTCCAACTGGCAAGAGATGCCGCTGATAAAATCCTGAAGAAAGACCCTGAACTGAACAGCCCTGAAAACCAGATGCTGAAAAAAGGCATCCATCTGTATGACAAAAATGATAAGGATTGGAGCAGAATATCATAGCAAAGGAAACAAAGGGAATCCATGAGCCCTTTATGACGAACCGGATACCGGAAACCGGAATCTTCTCTTAATATTTTTATTGTAATTATCCACACTTCTAGATATTTACATATTATTCTTATTTATATCAAAAATAAATTAGGAAAAATGGAACATTATCATTTTGAAGATATAGGAAAAATAATATACTTGCATCGTGAAAAATTGCAGGTGGGTTGGATGGATGCACCAAAAGTCATTGAACACGAAGGTACGATACGGGAAATCCGTGACGGAAAAGCCCGGGTGGCTTTTTTGGCAAAATCGGCCTGTGCCCATTGCCAGTTGAAAGGAGTCTGTTCTGCTTCCGAGATTGAGGATAAGGAAGTGGAAGTGGATGTTCCGGAGCATACCTATCAGGTTGGGGAGAAAGTTAATATAGTGCTGGCCCGGTCGCTTGGGATAAAAGCCCTGATGTACGGTTATATTTTCCCTTTTCTTCTTTTGATGATCACCTTATTCGTTGTGTATGGAATTACCGCTGAAGAGATTGTCAGCGGTCTGGCTGCCTTGTTTGTGCTGGTGCCTTATTACGGAGGACTGTATCTTTTCAGGACGAGGATCGGGCAAGAGTTTAAGTTTTTTGTCAGAAAATTTGTTTAACATTTTTGTTTATGAGCAATACTGTGCTTTACACCGTCATCTCCCTGAGTGCGTTAGGGGCGATATCTGCGGTGATCCTTTATTTTATCGCTCAGAAATTCAAAGTGACAGAGGATCCCCGCATTGATGAGGTGGAAGATGTTTTGCCCCATGCCAACTGTGGGGGATGCGGTTATCCGGGCTGCCGGCAGTTTGCGGAAGCCTGTGTGAAGGCTGACAGTCTGGAGGGTTTGTTTTGCCCGGTAGGAGGCAATGAGGTGATGGCTCAAGTTGCAGAGATCCTGCATCTGGAAACCGTGGAGGAAGAACCACGGGTAGCGGTGATACGCTGTCAGGGCTCTTTTGAACACAGACCCCGTACCAGCCATTACGAAGGGGTCTCAACCTGCGCGGTCGAGCATGCTCTTTATACCGGGGATACAGACTGTCCATGGGGCTGTCTCGGCCTGGGAGATTGTGTGGAAGCCTGTAATTTCGAGGCCCTGTACATGGATGAAAAAACAGGCTTGCCGGTGGTGATAGATGAGAATTGTACCGCTTGCGGCGCCTGTGTGGAAGCTTGCCCGAGGGATATCATCGAACTGCGTAAGAGGAATAAGAAAGACCGCAAGATCTTCGTCTCCTGCATCAATGAAGACAAAGGCGGTGTGGCCCGGAAATACTGTTCCGTGGCCTGCATAGGGTGCAGTAAATGTTTCCAGGTATGCCCTTTTGATGCCATTACGATGAGGAACAATCTGGCATTTATTGACAGCGATGCATGCCGTCTGTGTCGCAAGTGCGTACCGGTGTGTCCCACCCACTCGATCCTGGAGATCAACTTTCCGGCTCCCAAAGTAAAAAAAGAACTGGTGACAACGGCAGCGGCTAATTCTTCCGGCAAAGCCGGGGGGCAAACAGATGCCGCCGCCGGAAAAAATGCCTCTTCCGGCGACTCCACTGAACCACAAAATAAAAACGATTGACTGTGCAGAAGAATCAACTCAAGACGTTTCCAAAGGGGGGTGTTCATCCGGCAGAGAATAAATTATCCGCCGGCAGTCCCATTAAAATCCTTCCGTTGCCTGACAGAGTGATTATCCCTGTTGTACAACATCTGGGAGCCCCGGCAGAACCTGTCGTACAGAAAGGGGATACCGTTGTGGCAGGACAATTACTGGCCAAAAGCAAAGGTTTTGTGTCGGCCAACATCCACTCCTCGGTCTCAGGAAAAATCTTCAGAATAGAAGCACGTTTTGATGCTTCCGGATATAAACGTCTTTCCTTTGTGATCAACCGGCATGAAGATGAATGGGATCCGGCCATTGACCGCAGTGACACGCTGCATGAAAAGATCACGGTATCGCGCGAAGAGATCATCCGGAAAATACAGGAAGCCGGAATTGTCGGGATGGGAGGCGCTACTTTCCCGACGCATATCAAGCTGAATGTACCCAAAGGGAAAAAAGCCGATATACTGATTATCAACGGGGTGGAGTGTGAGCCTTTTCTGACAGCCGACCATCGCCTTATGCTTGAGAAAAGCAAAGAGCTGATGGTGGGGATACACCTCCTGATGAAAGCGCTGGAGGTGGATAAGGCCGTGATTGGGATTGAACAGAACAAACCCGATGCCATTGCCCTGCTGAACGGTCTGGCAGAAAAATCTCCCGGGATCACGGTGCAGGCACTGAAGGTGAAATACCCGCAGGGAGGCGAGAAACAACTGATCAAAGCCATTACGGGCCGGGAAGTGCCTTCCGGAGCACTGCCTGTGGATGTGGGAGCGGTGGTACACAATGTGGGTACAACGCTGGCAGCCTATGAGGCGGTGCAGAAAAACAAACCCCTGATGGAACGGATCGTCACCGTGACCGGGAAATCACTGCAGGACCCCTCCAATTTTCTGGTACGTATCGGAACACCTGTTGCCGAAGTTATCGAAGCTGCCGGCGGTCTGCCCGATGATACGGGAAAAGTGGTACTCGGGGGGCCGATGATGGGCAAAGCAGTGTCGAAGCTGGATATCCCCGTAACCAAAGGAACCTCCGGGATACTGATCATCCCTGACAGCGAAGCCCATCGTATGCCCGTGCAACCCTGCATCCGTTGTGCCAAATGTGTCTCGGTCTGCCCTATGGGTCTGGAACCTTACCTGCTGATGTTACTGGGACAACACCAGTTGTGGGACAAAGCCCGCCAGGAAAGAGCCCTGGATTGTATCGAATGCGGATCCTGCAGTTTTGTCTGTCCGGCAGACAGACCTCTGCTGGATTATATACGGCTGGATAAAATGAGGATAGGTGCGTTGATCAGAAAAGAAAAAAAAGCAGTCAGTTAACGGAATAAACAAAGAACCATGAATAAATTACTGACCGTATCATTATCTCCGCATGTGCATGGAAAGGATTCCACTTCCCGGCTGATGACCGGTGTGGTGATCGCTTTGCTTCCGGCCTGGGCGGTGTCGGTTTATTTTTTCGGCTGGGCAGCTCTGTACCTGCCGGTTCTGTCGGTTGTATTTTGTATGATTTTTGAGTTTCTGATTCAAAAATACATGCTGAAGAAAGCCTCCTCCCTGAAGGACGGGTCGGCGGTTGTGACCGGACTTTTACTGGCCTTTACCCTGCCCTCCAACCTGCCCATATGGATATTGGCCATCGGGGCGTTGATTGCTATCGGTGTCGGCAAGATGTCTTTCGGAGGTCTGGGTACCAACCCTTTCAATCCGGCCCTGGTGGGCAGAGTGTTTCTGTTTATCTCCTTTCCCGTACAGTTGACCAGCTGGCCGGTGCCCAAAGGGTTTCATACCTCTCTCACCGATGCGGTGACAGGGGCCACCCCTCTGGGGATGCTCAAAGAAGGAATGCGCAGTGGTGAGCAGGTGTCCACCCTCCTGAAGAATGTGCCGGATCACATGCAAATGTTCCTCGGTTATATGGGTGGTTCGATGGGGGAGGTAGCTGCGGCAGCCCTCCTGCTGGGCTTTCTGTACCTTTTGTGGAAAAAGATCATCACCTGGCATATCCCGGTGACGATCCTGACTACCGTATTCCTGTTCAGCGGACTATTATGGTTGATCAATCCTGCCAATAATGCTGATCCGGTATTTCATCTGCTTACCGGTGGGGTGATGCTGGGTTCCATTTTTATGGCCACGGATTACGTTACATCGCCCATGACCCCCAAAGGGATGATCATTTATGCCATAGGCATCGGCTTGTTGACGGTGATCATACGTCGCTGGGGGGCATATCCCGAAGGGGTGCAGTTTGCTATTCTCATCATGAATGCCTTTGTGCCTCTGATCAATATGTATGTAAAACCTAAAAGGTTCGGGGAGGTAAAGAAAAATGGCTAAAAAAGAATCTACATTACTAAGTATGTTTTTGGCATTATTTCTGGTAACGCTTATATCTGCTATCATCCTGGGGTTTGTGTATGAATTTACCAAAGATGCCATTGCCGCATCCAGGGCTGCCAAACAGACAGAGGCTTTGAAAAAGGTACTGCCCCCGTTCAACAACAATCCGGTACAGGAAATGTATAAAAAAGCCGTTGACGGTGATACCCTTTATTTCTTTCCGGCCCGTGAAGATTCGGTGTTGGTGGGTATCGCGGTGAATACCTTTAGTCCCAAAGGTTTCAGCGGTATGATCCGCATTATGGTGGGTTTTCTGCCGGATGGTACCATCAAGGATGTGGCTGTGCTGGAGCACAAGGAGACACCGGGGCTGGGAGAGAAAATGGTGCGCAGTAAATCCAACTGGAGCGTGCAATTCCAGGGGAAAAACCCGAAAACTTACAGACTGGCTGTAAAAAAAGACGGTGGGGATGTGGATGCCATTACCGCCTCAACGATCAGTTCCAGAGCTTTCTGTGATGCACTGGAAAGAGCTTATAAAAATCTTACGGAAGGAGGTGCAAAATGAATCAATGGAAAAATTTCAATAAAGGCCTTATCGCTGAAAATGCCATTTTTGTGCAGGTGCTGGGTATGTGTCCCACCCTGGGAACAACGACCTCGGCGTATAACGGACTGGGAATGGGGCTGGCCACCACATTCGTCCTGGTGATGTCTAACATTGTCGTATCTCTCGTACGTAATTATATCCCGGATAAGGTCAGGATTCCTTCCTTTATTGTGATCATTGCCTCGTTTGTCACTGTGGTCGAGCTGACCATGCAGGCTTATCTTCCGTCCCTGTTTGAAGAGTTGGGTCTCTTTATCCCGCTTATTGTGGTGAACTGCCTGGTATTGGGAAGAGCCGAAGCTTTTGCTTCCAAGAATACGGTTTGGTCGTCCACCCTGGACGGGCTGGGTATGGGACTGGGTTTTACCCTCGCTTTGTTTATGCTGGGTTCCGTCAGAGAGATTCTGGGATCGGGAGCCTGGCTCGGCATGAAATTTATCCGGGGGGACGGCATGCTTATTTTTGTGCTGGCCCCGGGAGCATTTCTGGCTTTGGCTTACTTAATTGCCATTATGAATAAGTTTAACCGTAAAAACGCCTAAACGATAGCATCATGGAATATTTTGTGATCCTTATATCCGCAATATTTGTCAACAACATTGTCCTGGCCAAGTTTTTAGGCATCTGTCCCTTTATGGGGGTTTCTTCCAGGCTGGAGACTTCGGTGGGTATGACGGGGGCGGTGGCTTTTGTGATGGTGCTGGCTACCATCGTGACATACCTGTTGCAATATTATGTGCTGAACCCCCTCGGGCTGGGCTTCATGCAGACCATTACTTTTATTCTGGTCATTGCAGCCCTCGTACAGATGGTTGAGATTGTGTTGAAAAAAGTCAGTCCCGAACTGTATCAGGCTTTGGGGATCTTCCTCCCGTTGATCACTACCAACTGTGCTGTTCTTGGCGTAGCTATTCTGACCATTCAGGGGAAATACAATCTTCCCGAAGCCGTGGTTTTTTCTTTTTCCACAGCCCTGGGTTTCGGCCTGGCGCTCGTGCTCCTTTCCAGTATCCGGGAAGCTCTTGATATGGTAGAAGTTCCAAACGGAATGAAGGGCATTCCTATTGCTTTTGTTGTTGCTGGGATACTTGCCATGGCCTTCCTGGGATTTGCAGGTCTGGTATAAGAAAGAAAATTCCGGATTCTATTTCTACGTAATTGATTGTTTGTTGCTCTCGGTCAGTTACCTTGTAAAAACCCAGATATCTTCGTTGGACAGATTGTCGTCATAGGCATATCCTTCCAGATCGAACAGTTTCAGATCCTCGGGGTTGTTGATCTGTTTTTCCAGAATATAACGGGTCATTTTTCCCCGGGCAAGCTTGGCATACATGGGCAGGGTCTTATAATTTTCATCACGGTATTCTTTGAAAACGGGAGTTATGATGCGGACCCCCAGGATTTCTGTATTGATAGCTGAGAAATATTCCTGCGAAGCCAGGTTAATCAGTACCGGTACAGGATCGGCAGCCAGTTCTTTTGCAAGGACATCGGAGATTTTTATCTGCCAGAAACCGTAAAGGTTTTTTGATTTGTTTACATGCAGGGTGGTATTCATCTCCAGCCGGTAAGGCTGAATAGCATCCAGGGGCTTTAAAACGCCGTAAAGGGCCGAAAGAATGCGTACATGTTCTTGTGAGAAAGCAAGAGATGCGGGGGGCAGCGTATCTGAATCCAAACCGCGGTAAACATCCCCGGAGTATGCAAAGATAGCAGGTTTTGTGGTCAGGTCCAATGGGTCTTCCCGGAAGGAGGCAAAACGTTCGGCTGTAGATAAGGCCAGGTCGGCATTTACACCCAGGAGTCGGGTCAGTTGTCCCGGACTATACCCTTTCATTTTATTGGCTATTTCCCATGCTTCCATGGCAAACACCGGGACCGACAAATTTTTGATATTTGTCAGTGGTTTGAAATTCATTCGTTTAGCCGGTGAAAGGAGGATGATCATACGAATTCTTGATGGGGGAAGTGCAATAATTAACAAGAACAAAAGTAAAATATTTTGTGAAAATGCAAAATATTGAAAAAGAACATTTAACTTATGCTGTTATTTCCGGTGAAAGCACCATAGCATGATTACAGGGGAAAAAGTATTTCAAAAACGACAGGTTTTTTTTCACTGAAAAAATTTATGTAGGTTTGAAAAACCAGATAAATATGCGGGGATGAATTCTCTTACCGTTCATAAGGATTTACAGTATTATAAGTTTTGTACCTATGGTTTTCTCAAGAATCTGCGGTTCTTTGAACCGTTTCTTTATCTTTTTTTTCTGGAGAAAGGTTTGACGTACCTTCAGATCGGTACATTGATAACCATTCGGGAGGTACTCAGGAATGTATTGGAGATCCCTACAGGGATGTTCTCGGATATTCTGGGACGCCGCCGTACCATGACGGGTTCTTTTCTGTTCTATATCCTTTCCTTTATGGTTTTTTATCTGAGTTCATCTTTTGGGGTGTTTATCGTGGCCATGATGTTGTATGCCGTCGGGGATGCTTTCCGGACAGGCACCCATAAAGCAATGATCTTTGAATATCTTCGTATCAGGGGGTGGGAGCATCAGAAAGTGGCATATTACGGTCATACCCGTTCGTGGTCGCAGGTGGGATCGGCGGTTTCCTCCCTGCTGGCTGCCGGCATTATCTTTTACTCGGGCAAGTACAGCAGTGTTTTTCTTTTTTCATCCGTTCCGTATTTTCTGGACCTCCTTTTGATGATCACCTATCCCAAAGAGTTGGACGGGAAGGTGGAAAAAGGATCCTGGCAGAAGATTCTGGGGTCGTTCCGCGAGATCGTTAGGGTTACGGTCCGGTCTCTCAGGGAGAAGAGTACCATCAGAGCATTGTCCAACATTGCCTTGTATAGTGGATATTTCAGGGTGGTAAAAGATTATTACCAGCCTGTACTGGCAACCCTGGCTGCCGGACTGGCTTTGCATATCCAAGGGCTTGGACATAAGCAGCTGTCCGCTTTGTTAATCGGGATAATGTATTTTGTTTTATATCTGGGTACTTCCCGTGCATCAAGGAATGCAGGAAAATTTGCTTCCTATTTTGACAGTCATCCTGCTTTTCTGAACCGAAGCCTGCTGGCCGGACTCTTTCTGGTGGTGTGTACCGGGGTGTTTTTTTTGTTTCATCCCCCCTGGTACTGGCTGGTGGTTATCCCTTTTAGTATGATCTACCTGCTTGAAAACATACGTAGGCCTGTGGGGGTCGCTTATGTGTCGGAAATCTTTCCTTCCCCTGTTATGGCGACGGTCCTTTCCACCGAGTCACAGGTACGTAGTCTTTTCGCTGCGATCCTGGCTCCGGTAACCGGCCTTCTGATTGATAAATTCGGCGTTGCAATGGGTTTGATCCTGGTTTCTTTGTTTCTTTTGGCCTTGTCACCCCTGGTAAAATTGAAGGAGGCAGGGAATACATAAAACATACCATCGTGTGACTTTTATATAGGTGCTTGAAAAAAAACACAGGTATAACCAGCCGGGTCATTTGGAAAATCAAATGCGGCGGGAGCAAAGGAGCACAGGAAAAAGCAGGGACAACGTGACTGAGAGAAGGGACGAGAAGCGTATAATTATATTTTTTGACATGCAATCTGCCGGTGACCGGATGTATCTTTTTGCAAATTCCTCCGTATGGAAATATAATATATTTTTCTCTTTTTGAATAATTGGTTTTATGAGGATGATTTTTGCCACGGGGATATTATTTTCCCTTGTGGTTTCAGGGTTTTCACAAGATAATCGGGTTGTTTTACAGAACAAAATGTCTGTCAACCTATTCAGCTATTTGCAAAGGCCGGTTATCACGGATAATATAGGGTATTATCCCATGGCAATGCATGGGTTGATCTATACCCGTCAGATTGCCATGAACCGTTATGGGAGGGCCCGGTTTGATTATTTTCAAAAAAACATCGATCATTCTGATCCCGAAAAACATTATCTGGACGTGCATTTATACACTTCTATTAAGATGGGAGCCGGGTATGAGCAGCGGTTCGGAGAGAAAAAAGTAAAACCCTATTTCGCAGGCGATATCTTGTTTACGAATGCCCTTCTTTATTCGGAAACAGGAGGGAGGGATGCCGGTACGTATGAAAAACGGCAGGCACGGCAGTTGGGTATATCCTTTTTACCGGCCCTGGGTATTACCCTGCAGGTTTCCAGGATCGTCTCATTCTCTGTGGAAACAAATTATGAGCTGGGGTATGCTCATGAAAAAGGGACGGACTTTACCTGGACGGCCGACGGGATACCCCTCAATAAACCGCTGAAACACTCCCTTTTTATTCATAGATGGAATCCTGTCAGTCTGCTGGCTTTTGAATTGAGCTTCTGACACGGTCTTCTTATTTTTCGGCTCAAAGACTTCCCGTACCCGGAAATTACATGATTTTATCAGAAAAAGTTGTAATTTTAGCCTTTAACCTGATCTACAATGATGAAAGGGATAAATGTTTTATTTATAATACATACGATTATGAAATGGATAGGGTCTGTTTTGTTCTTTTTTCCGGTAGTTCTGGTGATTACATCCTGTAACAATCAAAATCAGAAAAAGATGATCAAACCTCCTGTTGCTGAGAAGATACCTTATAAATTAACCGAACATGGGGATACCCGGATAGATAATTATTACTGGATGAGGTTGTCGGATGCTCAGAAAAATGCTAAAACCCCGGATGAACAAACCAGGAAGGTACTGGATTATCTTCATGCTGAGAATCATTATACCGAAGCGATGCTACGGCCCGTAAAGCAATTACGGGAAACTTTGTTTCAGGAGATTACCGGTCGTATCAAGAAAAATGACGAATCCGTCCCTTACCTGGACAATGGGTATTATTATTATACCAGATATGAGGAGCATAAGGAGTATCCTGTGTATTGTCGTAAAAAAGGGTCGTTGGATGCGCCCGAGGAGGTTATGCTCAATGCCAACGAGCTGGCCGCAGGACATAATTTTTTCCAGATCGGAGGGTGGAGTGTCAGCCCGGATAATAAGATTCTGGCCTTTGGCATGGATACGATAGGTCGCCGCAGGTATGTTATCCTTTTCAAGGACCTGACAACCGGAAATCTTCTGAATGATGAGGTGAAAAACACCACCGGCAGCCCTGTATGGGCCAATGATAACAAAACGGTATTTTATACCCGGAAAAACAAAGAGACCCTGCGGGCTGAGGAGATCCGCCGTCATGAGTTGGGGCAACCCTCTAACAGGGACGCTCAGGTGTTTTTTGAAAAAGATGAGACCTTCAGCACGGGAATCTTCAAAACCAAAAGCAGGAAATACCTTATGATCTATTCCGGCCAGACCCTTTCCACGGAATACCGTTACCTGGATGCCGATAACCCCAAAGGTACCTTCCGGGTCGTTCAGCCCCGAAAGAAGAATCTGGAATACCATGTGGATCATTTTGGTAATTATTTCTACATCCGCACCAATGCCGGCGGGGCCAAAAACTTCAAGCTGGTGCGCACTCCCCTTACCCGCACTTCCATGAAGAACTGGCAGGAGGTGATTCCCTATGATGCATCGGTATATCTGACGGGTTTTGAGATATTTAAAAATTATCTGGTGCTATCGGAACGCATCAGGGGATTGACGCAGATCAGGGTAATCCCCTGGAAAAATCGTGCAGAAGGATACTTTATTTCTTTCGACGAACCCACGTATGTGACCCGTCCTTCCGTCAATCCGGAGTTCAATACCGATATCCTGCGGTTTTCCTACTCCTCCCTGGTAACGCCCCGGTCTATCTATGATTTTAATATGGGTACCAAAAAACGGGTGCTGATGAAGCAGGATGAAGTGGAAGGAGGATATGATCCATCCCGGTACGAAGAAAAGAGACTTTATGCCATGGCCAAAGACAGTGTTCGCGTACCGATCTCTCTGGTCTATAAAAAAGGATTGCAGGCAGACGGCAATAATCCGGTACTTATATACGGTTACGGCTCTTATGGCTATCCCATGGATCCTTATTTCAGCTCGGTGCGGATAAGTCTGCTCGATCGCGGTTTTATCTATGCGATAGCCCATATCCGGGGCGGTGGCGACCTGGGCAGGCAATGGTACGAAGACGGCAAGTTGCTGAAGAAGATGAATACGTTTACCGATTTCATCGCCTCCAGCGAATACCTGGTGGATCAGAATTACACCAATCCCGGCCGGTTGTTTGCCATGGGAGGCAGTGCCGGCGGTCTGCTCATGGGTGCCGTGGCCAATATGAGTCCGGGCTTGTATAAGGGGATCATTGCCAATGTGCCGTTTGTGGATGTGATTACGACCATGCTTGATGAGACCATTCCTCTGACTACCTTCGAATATGACGAATGGGGCAATCCTCACATAAAAAAGTATTACGATTACATGATGAAATATTCCCCGTATGATAATGTGAAACAGCAGAATTATCCGAATATGCTGGTTACCACGGGATATTGGGATTCACAGGTGCAGTACTGGGAGCCCACGAAATGGGTAGCCAGGTTGCGGGATATGAAAACGGATAACAATCTGTTGTTGCTACATGTGAATTTTGATGCCGGTCATGGCGGGGCTTCCGGCCGCTTTCGTCGCTACCGCGAAACCGCCATGGAGTATGCTTTTATGTTGCATCTGCTGGGTATGGATGAATAAGTCGTACGTTCGTGCGACCCGCATTCTGTGACCTTACGATGCAAAATGTGCTCGAACTGTACCTGATATTTAGCGAAGAAACCTTCTGGGGTGCAGAACACAGAAGTAAGAAATAATGTAAAAATAGAAGATATTACGGGGAGGACCTTGTGTATCTATTATTGAAGCATGTCTCCAGCCTCCTAACCGATATGTTGTAAAACATCATAGGCTGCCGGTAAGATTTTCCGGTCCGGTGACACTTATAAAATGTGGACCGGTTCTTTCCGCTTTCCGGAATGTGTCTGTTTCAGGTTCCATAAAAAGCCTTCTATGACAAGTCATATGTATCCCCAAAAGGTTATTCTTTTGTCTGTTTTATTGCTGGTTTTATTTCATGCATGGCTTTTTGCCCAGCCTTATATTCCGGTGCAGACAGAAGGGTTGGGACCGGGGTATAATCTCATCCTCAGTGCCGGCAGCGATACCGCCGGACATTTCTTTTTTGCAGGAAATTATTCGGGAATGCTGAAGTTACAGGAAAGAACACTTAAATCCTCCGGAAGACAGACTGTTTTCTGGGGGAGACTGGGTCGTTCCGGCCAACTTGATTATTTACATGCATTGGGCGGGACGGGTTTCAGAGAAGTGCAGTCTGGATTGTTTCTGCCCGACGGGACAGGCTATCTGGCGATTCAATACAGGGACACCTTGCCCGGACCAGGGAAGGTTCATTATGCGTACGGTCGGGGAACCCTGGCTCTGGTACGATTGGATGCCGGAGGCGACCCGGTGGAAATAAACGATATGATCACCGGGTTTTCAGGAAGAATTTACGACATGGTTGCCGATACCGGTGGCGTGCTATACCTCGGAGGCAGAATCAGGAGAGGCCGTATTGACGAAAAAATATACCGGTCTGTGGGCAAGAGTGACGCGTTGCTGATCACGCTGAAACCGGATACAGTGCCGGAGGTGGCTTTTACCGGCGGAGAAGGAGGAGAGGAAATCCGGTTGCTGAGGATACATCAGGGGCAGCTTTTCCTGGCAGGGGTCTTTAATCGTACTCTGGTGGCAGGCAAAACCACCCTGCGTGCAGGTTCCCGGAAAGCCGTATGGCTGGCCCGCCAGGATAAAGAGGAGAGATTTACGGATATCCGCCTTCTGGCTGGTTCTGCCGACATATCCCTTACCTCAGCGGTGCTGCCGGCAGAAGGAAACAGCCTGTATCTCTCTGGGTGGTACCGTGGAGAGATGACCCTGCAGGATACTGTGGTGGCAGCCCGTGGCAATGAGGATGGGTTCGTGATGAAAGTTAATGCCGACAGCTCCTGCCAGGTGTTAACCCTCGGAGATCATGCCGACGACAGGGTTATATCTCTGGCGACGGATAAGAGAAACAGGCTTTTTATGACGGCTACCTTCAGGAAGAAACTGTTCCTTGATATTGATACCCTGGTCGCAGAAGATCGTTTTTCGGATTTGATATTTGCCCGTTTTGATACCTCTTTTTCGCTTCTGTGGGTTCGTCAGATCAGCGGCGTCAGTGAAGAAAACAATACTTTCCTGACAGTAATGCCCGACCGGTCTGTCTGGCTGGGAGGACATGCCTTTCGCGGACTGAATGTTAGAAATGACGAACAAGACCCCCGTGTTGTCCCGGTGGAAAACGGGAGTTATCTGTTGAAATATATTGACCCCTGTACCTTGTTGCACTTTGATATGCCGGACGAAAAAATCATTTGCAGAGGGATACCGGATACCCTGGATGCAGGTTCCGGCTTTATAAAATATCTCTGGACACCCGGAGATTATACAAAAGAAAAAATTCCCATACAGGATACGGGGTATTACAGTGCGCATATCACGGATCATTACGGATGTACGGCTCACGACAGTATTCACGTTTCCGCCGATTCGGTCCGTTTGGCATTTAAGGTACAGGACGAGACCTTACCCGGCGGGAGTAACGGTGCTGTTGACATGACATTGGTTTGCGGCATCCCTCCCTACGGGATAAGCTGGGATAACGGTGAGGAAACCGAAGATCTGTGTCATCTACAGGCCGGATTATACCATGTCCGGGTCGTTGATTCGGCAGGGTGTGAGACAGAGGCTGAGGTGGAGGTGCCTTTACGGGATTTGACAGCCGTGTATGATTTGTATAATTATCCCAACCCGTTTGAAGATCTGACGCAGATCGTTTATTCTCTGCCGGAAGGAACCTATGTAGAGATCAGTCTGTTCGACCTGGCGGGGAGGAAGATCCTGTTGCTTACCGGACAAACTTCCCGGAAGGGCATTCACTCGTTTGAATGGTCCCGTAAAAATCTGAAAGATGGCGTTTATTATCTCCGCATGCAGTCCCGGTATGGTCAGGTGTCCAGAAAAATCGTCATACTCAAAAAACAATAGTTAAATCTTCTGTTGATGAGACACTTCCTGCGTGATACCCTTCAGATTGTTTTTTTTATTGTATGGTTTATACCTGCGACTACAGAACTTTCTTTTAGCCAGGAAGCCCTGGAGCAACTGAATAATATCATACCTCCTTCTCCCGAAGCAACAGCCCTGGGCCGGGGTGCTGATGTGCCTGTCAGCCTCTATACGGGTGTTCCGGCTGTTACGGTCCCGATATGGACGATCAAAGGGCACAGCGTGTCTGTTCCCATATCCCTGACCTATCAAAGCAATGGCATGAAAGTGTCTGAGATTCCGGGCTGGACCGGCATGGGCTGGTCATTGCATGCCGGGGGATCCATTACCCGGGCGGTACGGGGAAATGCGGACGACATGACTCATGGATACCTCAACGACGGGCATATGTACCTGGAATTATTGAAGAAAAATACGGATGCTTTGTGGAAATGGCAGCCTCCAGGGTCCGGTATGGCGGACAGACTGGATTTTCTGCATAGGGTAGCAGCTGGCTATATTGACCTGGAACCCGACATCTTTTACTTTAATTTTAACGGTTATGCCGGAAAGTTTGTACTGGATCCGGATGGAAATCCGGTCATGGTATCTCCCGCCGATTTGAAGATATGTTTTTTTTATGATCCTGATGGAAAAATTGGCCGTTGGGAGATTACGGATGATTATGGGGTGAGATATGTTTTCGGAGGAAAGGGTGCCTGTGAAAAATCTACACATCTCACCTCCAACGGAAATCCGGGAGAGTGGTTTTATTCCACCTGGTATCTGTCCGTGATCATTCCTCCAAACGGGGAAGAAGAATTCCGCTTTAAGTATTCCTCACGGACGGTAACCTACCGTTACCCGATCCCTCTGAAAAAACAGGGATGTAACCTTCCGGCCCGGGATCATCTTTTCAAATACAGCCAAACGATGATTGAGGAGAAACACCTCTCTGAAATTTCCCGGTCTGTTACCCATGCAGCTCCTTTGCGGGTGGAATTTTCTGCGGAGACCGTGGATAGTTTTCCGGGAGGATCCACGCTGGCACTCAAAAAGATTCGTATTGTGCATCCTGAATCGGAGAAAAAGGATAAAATATTTGTGTTGGATTACAGTTTTTTTCCGGCTACTGGTTGTGATACGGAGAAGGATTATCTGTATCCCTGTAAGCGGTTGCGTTTGGATAAGATCCGGGAGACAGCCGGCGGGATAAGCAAGCCTCCCTACCGTTTTTTTTATGATCCGCAGCCTTTACCCCCAAGGGGCTCTTTCTCACAGGATTATTGGGGGTATTATAACGGAAAGAAAAATAAAACACCTGTGCCCGCTTTGCGTGTGGTGAATGACCCTTTACTGACCGGCAATGATCCTCCCATGCGGGAGGACGGAGCCGTTAATTTCAGTTGGTTTACCCAGGCCAACCTTAATTTTAAAAATCTTGAGACAAGAATCTGGCAACTGCCGGGTGCGGATCTGTCCCCGGATTCCATGACCGTCCGGGCCGGCATCCTGAAACGTATCGTTTATCCTACCGGCGGGGAAACTTTTTTGGAATATGAACCCAACCGGGCCGGATATGTGATGATGCCTGAAAAACAGATTGTTTCCGATCATATTAATCTTACGGGGGAACCCCTTGATTTTAAAATCCCGGTTTTGTTTGACCAGATCGTTACCCTGACTCCTCTTTTCTATAAAAAAAGTCAGGAGGATGTGATCGGTGATGATTGTCGTGTTATCCTGGTGAGCGATTCCGTTGGTTTTGATGCGGAGGCGAAAGATACAATTTTTAGCCTGAGTTATGGACAGGTGAAAGATACGCCTGAAAGATATGGCGCGCAATATAAGATATGGCTGAAGAAAGGGAATTATAAACTCCGGACCCTCCCCGGAGAAAGAGGTTCACTGGTGGATTGTATTGTTTATTATCACAGATCATCAAGAGATAAGACTTACAGGGTTTATTCCATTGATTATGATACGGTGCGGATACAGGCCGGTTTCCCTCATTTCCCTGACGACAGCAGTTACCGCGTTATCAAAACGTTGGAGTTGTCAGAGGAGGATGACCGGTTGATGTTTATTCATTATTATTTTTCCAGCAAAAACCATCCGAATGTTATATCTCAGGCGGGACTTTCTAATCCTGTAACCCGGGTAAGGATAACCCCTGTCTCCGGGGACGGTCCGGTATATGAAAATGATTATACCGAACATGACAGCCTGGATTGGAATCAGACGACAGGATACTTCAGGGAAGGGGATGAAATGGTGGTTCTGAAGCCCGGGAAATATCTGGTGGAGTTTTATCCGAGGATCCCGGAAGAGTATGGTTTTATTAGGGTCCGTTATAAGAAAGCCATGGCTACCCATGATGACGTGCTGGCCGGAGGGCTTCGCGTGCGGCAGAAAACGGACCTTGACTACGCCAGAGACACCATCGGACTGACACGGTATGGTTATCAGACAAGGTTCAGGGATAAAACAAGGTCGAGCGGGGTACTCATGCGTTTCCCTTTGTACTATGACGAACCGGTAAGAATGTACTATCTGGGTCAGACACTGGGTTTTTCTTCCTGTATTCCACTGACGGTTTATTCAAACAGCCAGACAGAATTGGGTGCTACTTCGGGAAGCCATATCGGCTACGCAGAGGTTACGGTGAGCATCCCCAAAAACGGTAAAACCATTACCCGATATACATCGGCCCTGGATTACCCGGACATTAGCCAACCTCTTTTTCCGTTTGCCCCTGTTGTGACATTCGACTGGGAAAGAGGACAGGTAAAAGAAAGGGAAAAATGGTCGGAAGAAGGGAGTCTCCGTCAAAAGATTGTTTATGATTACCATGATCCGGAGGATACGGTTCACCGGTTTACGATACCTGCAGTAAAAGTGGTACGGAAAGATACCAGCTACAGTTCCATAGAATATTCTGTTTATGGAACACAAACCGGCTGGCATCATCCGGCGGGTAAAACGATCTTTCAGTATGACCGGGAAGGCAGGCATGATTTTATCAGAAGAGAAAAGTACCTGTATGATCCGGAATATTACAGGATCCGGAAAACGATAACCTACACCAGCGACAGTGTGCCGGAAAGCGTGGTTGATAAATATCCGACAGACCAACCTTATGCTTCGGCAGCACTTGATACGATGTTGGCCAGACATATGCACGGACAGAAACTTCAGGAAGAGGTGTGGCTGGATTCTGTGAAGATCAGCGGGGAAAGGACGTACTACGGTCTTTTTTCAGACAACAGGGTTGTGGCTCCCGATTCGGTGCAGGTGCTGGAAGGAGAGATCTACCGGACAGTGGCCTGGTTTGACCGGTATGATGACAAAGGAAACCTTTTGCAATATCATAAAAAAGGAGATGTTTATCATGCTTTGAATTATAACGACTACGGACAGGTAACTGCCCGTTCTGATCATGCCATGTATACCGGTTCTCCTGACAATTATCCACCGGAAGCTTTGGTAACACAATTTTCACAGGATCCGTTATACGGCATCACCTCCGTGATCGATCCCAACGGCCGGATAACCCGGTATGTCTATGATCCATTTGGGCGTCTGGAAGGGATACGTGATCATAAAAACAGGATCCTGAAGAAAATAACCTATCATTACAGAACCTATCAGGGGGATACCAGCAGGCCCGGATTTCAGCAAACACAATGGATCTATTCACAACAACCATCGGGGATTGTGGCTTCCCCGGAAAGCGTTGTACGCGGATGTCCCGTGACATTGTCTGTAGAAGGAGGAATGCTGGGAACGAGTGCTTCCTGGCAATGGTTTACCGGGGGATGTGCTGTTCATTCTGCCGGAACAGGCCGGGAGATCACCGTGTTTCCACAGCGGGTTGTAACCTATTATGTCAGAGCGGAGGGGAGAGCCAATATAACGCCGTGTGCCAGCCTTTCCCTGCCGGTGGAAGAACCTATATTTCATCCGGATCATGAGGAAGTGGACTTTCCCGCTGAAGGGTTGTCAAGTCCTGTGCGGATACTCAGCGGTTATACAGGATGTGACCCGTGGACAGCACAGATTGCCGGAGAAGGCTTTGCCATCGTAGAGATCAGTGATGCGTCGGTAGGCATTGTGGCAGCGTCCAACCCGTATGATACCGCCAGGACCGGCCTGCTTGTCCTGAAAGGAAACGGTGTGGATTACTCTGTTTCGTTGATGCAGGAGGGCCATGTGGCCAGCCAACTACATCTTACTTTAAGTTTCCAGCCTTCTTTTGTCATAACAGGCACAGAGGTGCAGGTATTCGCAACGGTTGAAAACGGGTCTTCTCCATATACCTACAAATGGGAAAGAAAAAATGCTTCGGCTACAGAGTGGGTCGGAGTGAAATCATTCAGGGGCACTGCACCGACCGATCAGATCACTGTGACTGCCGGGACGGATAATTTTGCCATGCGCTGTACGGTGACTTCCGGCGGAAAGGAAGCAATCGAAACGATCCTGATCGTGATAGCGGAATAAATGGCTCTGCGCCTGTTAATCCTTTTTCCGGCCGGATAGTTTTTTCATCATAGCCTCTGTTACTGAAAGCAGCAGATGGATGTCCGTTTTTCCTGCCAGGGCCATGCGCTCCAGGATACGGTGATAAACGGGTCGTGCTTCGTGAATGCCCAGCAGGGGCAGAAGTTCTTTTGTTTTACTTTGCAGGATCTTGTAGGCAGATTCCTCTGCCGGCCGGTCAGATAGCTGTGGCCGGGCGTGTACGCCGGAGAGCTCCCAGGCAAACAACATGATTGCCTGTGCCAGATTGAGGGAAGGGTAGGGGGTGGCCAGAGGAATGTATGACAAGATGTCACACCGTTGTATTTCATCATTACTCAACCCCGATTCTTCACCCCCGAAAAGAATTCCGACGGTAGTGACCGTGCCGGATTTATTTTGTATAAAAGCCGACAGCTCCCGGACCGGAATATATTCCTGCCGGATGTTTCGCTTTTTGGCGGTGGTGCCAACAATGAAATCCAGGTCTGCAAGGGCTTCGGCAGTGGTGTCATAGACCCTGGCCCTTTCCAGGATGTCAATGGATCCGTGGGCCAGTTTCCGGGCATGCACACTCAGATGACCGGCCGGTGACACCAGTCGTAATGAACCAAACCCCATGGTCTTTAGAGCACGTGCGGCAGCACCGATATTTTCCGCTACAGCCGGATGTGAAAGAATAAAATGAAACTCCATAAATATCCGGTTTAAAAATACAACCAATATGCGCAATAGAGATTATTGCGCTCAGGCCGCAGGCCGTACCGGGTAAATCCCTTGTCGTTCCGCAAGAAAAAGCATTTTGGACTTTCTATTGCAAATTTGGGATAAATGTACTGTTTTTTATCCAAAGGAATGATATTTGTTACAGGGGTTTTGTTACTTTCGTGCCTATATTAAAACGGAATAAAATGGATTTGAAAATAAACGAAAAAGACCTGAATAAATTCATTGTGGTTGGAGACCGGGTTTTGATCAAACCCAAAACGGAGGAGACCATGACCCGATCGGGGTTGTATCTGCCGCCGGGGGTGCAGGAACGAGAGAAAATTTACAGCGGATATGTGCTGAAGGTGGGTCCCGGATATCCTATCCCGGCCATTGCCGATGAGGATGAACCCTGGAAAGACAAGCAGGAACAGGTGAAGTATGTACCACTGCAGGCCAAGGAAGGAGATCTGGCTGTTTATCTGAGGAACAGCGCTTTTGAGATCGAATTTAACCAAAAAAAATATGTGATCGTCCCTCAATCGGCGATTTTGTTGCTCATACGCGATGAAGACTTATTTAAATAAGAAAAACCGCTGCTTTGCGGCAGACGGTTTTATTGCTGTCGGGATGGCGAGACTTGAACTCGCGACCCCACGCCCCCCAGACGTGTACTCTACCTGACTGAGCTACATCCCGTTTTGCAACATCAGGAGTTATGGTGGCATACCTCCTGACCATTGCGACTGCAAAAATAATCAACCCTTTGGAATCTGCAAAAGTTTCAGGGAGTAAAATCTGGTATGAATATTGTAATCCGAGGGGCAGTTTATCCGGAAAAGATCGTATTTTTGCGGCGAAAATGATATATAATAAATGTAAAACATCATAAAAACAGTAGATTATGGACTTATTTAAACCCATGGATAATCTGGATGATAAAACCGACGGGCAAAACAAACAAGTAGAAGAGAGAGAGCATGTAAAATGTCTGATCATCGGGTCGGGACCGGCCGGTTATACGGCTGCCATTTATTCGGCACGTGCCAATATGGAGCCGGTACTGTATCAGGGCATGGAGCCGGGAGGCCAATTGACGATTACGACAGATGTGGAAAACTTTCCCGGATACCCCGATGGTATCAGCGGGCCGGCACTGATGGAAGATCTTAAAAAACAAGCTGAACGCTTCGGCACGGATATCCGCTGGGGTTCGGCTACAGCTGTGGATTTTTCCCGTATTCCGCACAAGGTGACCATTGATGATAAAAAAGTGATTGAAGCTGATACGGTTATTATTGCCACCGGAGCCTCTGCCAAATATCTGGGCATACCCGCCGAAAAAAAATATGCAGGCAGTGGAGTGTCCGCCTGTGCCACCTGCGATGGTTTTTTCTACAAAGGCAAAGATGTGGCGGTCGTCGGAGGGGGAGATACCGCTTGTGAAGAAGCTCTTTATCTGGCCGGACTCGCCCGGAAAGTTTACATGATTGTCCGGAAACCCCACCTGCGTGCGTCTAAGATCATGCAACACCGGGTGATGAACACCCCCAATATTGAGATCCTCTTTGAACATAATACCAAAGACCTCTTTGGGGATGGCGTTGTGGAAGGAGCTGTGCTGATAAAGAAAAAAGGGACTCCCGGGGAAGAAGAAGTGAAAATTAAGATCGATGGTTTCTTCCTGGCGATCGGTCACAAACCCAACTCGGATATTTTCCAGGAATATATTGAAACCGATGATATCGGATATATAAAAACCATCCCCGGCACTGCACGTACCAATGTAGAAGGGGTTTTTGCCTGCGGAGATGTTCAGGACAGAGTTTACAGGCAGGCCGTCACGGCTGCAGGTACCGGCTGTATGGCTGCCATTGAATCCGAAAGGTACTGGGCTGAGAAATATGCCCAGACAAAATAACAGACAGGTTTTGAGATAAAAAAAGGAGTTATGTGTCAAATAACTCCTTTTTTTGGTTTGGGGGGTGATCTGACTATTTCAGGTTAAATTCCACTTTCTCCCGGTTGTATTTTCTTCCGTCCAGTTTATTTTTGATTTCCCTGAAAGCCTGCAGGGTGATTTTAACATCTTCTTCCGTATGAACAGCGGTAGGTATTAGTCGCAGCATGATTATTCCTTTGGGAACAACCGGATAAACAACCATGGAGCAGAAAATGCTGTGATTTTCGCGCAGGTCCACAATCAGATTGGCGGCCTCTATGGGTGTACCTTCCAGGAACACCGGTGTGACCGGAGATTCCGTATGGCCTATGTTCAATCCGTCATCTTTCAGTCCGTCTTGCAGGAGATGCACGATCTTCCAAAGGTTCTCCCGCAGTTCGGGATGGGTCTTCAGGAGCTCAAGTCTTTTCATAACGCCGACCACCATGGGCATAGGCAAAGACTTGGCAAAGATCTGGGAGCGCATATTAAAACGCAGGTAGGTGATCACATCTTTTCTGCCGGCTACAAATCCGCCGATACCGGCCATTGCCTTGGCGAAAGTGGCAAAGTAAACATCTATCTCA
>JAGGWN010000057.1 GCA_021157415.1 Bacteroidales bacterium
GTTTGTCCGGATACCGGGCCAGGTTAGCTAACTTACCATTCACCAACAACTGGCGCACCCTGTGCGGCACATAAGCTTTCCAGACCCCCTTCTTCCATGGCAGCCATTTATTCACTTTATCCGCTCCGGTAATGATTACCGGCATATCACTGTAACAGCAATATACGACAGGATGGTCCGGATCACCGTCATGCGCGGGGATGACCTCCTCACGGTACACCCCCTCCATGATAAAGCAGGTATCTTCCGCCTCGGCCAGAAGGGCAGCCCTACGGATACTCCTGAACGGCTGCTGCCGTGTGCCGGGCGACTCATCATTCCCGGAAAGTACAGAGACAAAATAATTTTTAGCACCACCATTGGCACTGACACTCAGAAAGCTAATAATAACAAGATAAACATACCTGAAAGCCCTGTAACACATTTTCATCCGTTATTTATAACAAAATGTCACATTGAACCGTATAAAAGTACGTCTTTTTAGTTGTGTTAACCAAATTATTTCTCTAGTATTGCTACATAATTCGATGTCTCACTAAAACTTAAAATTATGAAGAAAGTAGTTTTTCTGTTTTTACTCTCATTCTTTTTTGTTGGCACATACGGTCAGTTCGGGATCAAAGTGGGCGCCAACACAACCACACTGAAGATCACGGGCGGGGATATGATTGAGAACGTTAAAGATGCGCAATGGGGATTCAACGCCGGGATCTTTTATCGCCTGAAGGTCGCTATGCTATACATTCAGCCGGAAGCATATTTCTCCACCGTCAGCGGGAGTTACAAATACGGAGAGGACCTGAATAATAAGGATTTATATGATCTTGATCTCAACCGAATTGACATTCCGATTATCGTCGGAATGAAACTGGGACTTGTTCGCTTCCACGTAGCACCGGTAGCTTTCTTTACAATCTCTAACGATACTGAGATCAAAGAGTTGGAGGATGCCATGAAAAGTACCACCTGGGGTTATCAGGCCGGAGTTGGGATTGACCTTCTGAAAAAGCTCACCATTGACGTCCGCTATGAAGGCAGTCTGAGCGATTTTACAGATGACAACATTACAATCGGTGGACACACCCTGAATCCCAGCGCCAAGTCAAGCGCTTTCCTGCTGAGCCTCGGATTTATGTTCTGATAATCTAAATAATGTATTAAACAAAAGAGGCTGCATCTGCAGCCTCTTTTTGTTGATAAGTCCTAATTTCTCCTCTTCCGGGAACGACCTTGTGAGTTTATAAATTTTTACAACAAGAATTCTGGATTTTTCCACACATCAAGTTTTTCAAAAGAATATTCAAAATCTTTCATAACACTAAATTCTAATGAATAAAAAATGATTCTTTCAACTTCCCAACCTATCAACTCTTCAACTTTTCAACTCTTCAACTCTTCAACTTTTCAACTCTTCAACTCTTCAACTCTTCAACTTTTAATACTTCGTAAACGCCAGCACCAGATAATACACCCCGTAAACGATCATGATCACTCCGAACCAGATCAGCAAAGCCACCGAGGCGGTAAAAGCATTGAAAAGGACCACAAAACCAAAGATCACGAGTAATATCCCGGCCAGTAACTGTATCCAAAAGTATTTCCATCCGGCCGCTTTGTTCCCGGAGGAAGCTGCTACCTGCAAAACACCGGTGCCGATCATCCAGATCCCGATAAAAATGGCAAGAAGTTTTCCGACAAGTTGCGGCTTGAGAATAAACAACAAGCCGAAAAGGGTGAGGAGTATTCCTTCGATCAGCAGGGAAGAACCGGTCCCTGTTCCTTGCTTCACCAGCGAAGTAATAAGCATAATCACACCGGGCACCAGCATTAGCAAACCAATATAGATGGATATCCCTTTCAGTATGCCTTCCGGGAAAGCCACAAAAAGAAGCCCGCCCAAAAGGAACACAAGTCCTTGGATCACCAGATTATTACGTGTAACTGCGACAAATTTCATAGTATTACGGTTTTGTGAATAAATCGTATGACAATATAATAAAATAATGTTTCAAAGGTATCTTCACTTCCTTTCCCTTCTTCGGTTCTTCGAAACAAATACAAAATCAAGCCGGGTCGCCAGGTTTATTAACGCAAAGATAAAATTATTCTACCACAAAAATCCCCTTCTTCACCGACCAGTCATTTCCGAAGAACCCGGCAACTTTAATGCCTTTTACTCCATCTTCCAATACCTCCGAAGAGAAGATGACCAAGTCGGGCAGGGCAAAACCGGCATACATATAAGGTCTGATATTCGTCAGGCGCATACCTGTGATCCCGGTGCCCCCCACTACAGCCACAGAAGCCACATCACTGTCCCTGCGGGGCCAGGTAAAGAGAATTGCCAGGTCATTACCGGTAAACCTCTTTTTTGCAAAATCCAGATAATCTTCTCTCACTCTCACCGGACAGTCTTTCAACACCTTATCCCAGGCGCTGTTGGTTTCGGCATTGCCATACAGGATCACACTCCGGTCCTGATATTTTTCAGCACTAAACGTATCATCCGTTACAATATCTACCGAACCGTTGCCCTGATACCAGAATGTCTCCGCATCATACCGCGCCTTGGCGGCAGCCCAGACATTCTCTTCCTTAGAACCATGAGTCCCAACCACAAAGACTACACGATGACGGAATGCATCCTTGAAAGTGCCGTACCGCATTGGATTTTTCTGCATTGCCGGCAGGGGGTTAGTCTGCTGCCACTGGTGTCCGTCATTCACAAGGAACAATCTTCTTTTTAGTCCGGCCGGGTCTATTTTGATAGTATCCCCGTCCAACGAAACCATCAATGGAAATTCATGGTTGACAAAATCCATGTCCAAAGCCAATTGCGAAACATTTTTTGTTTCCCCAAAGAACCGACTTTTACCGGGATCAAACTGTATCCGGGCACGACTGATCTGCAAAGGTTTCCTTTGTTGTTCTATCTCCAGCCAGTTACAACGGGAGGATACCCCCGGGCTTGCAGTAGTAAAATCCACAATACGCACCCGCTCTTTCCCCGGCCGGGCATGGCGAGCGAAAAAATCGAACAGGGGCGGCCAGTCGACACAGTCGGCTCCCGGCTCGTCGGACACATCCCACCAGTGTCCGGCACCGGGTTGCTCATGAAAAACAAAATCGTGATGAAATTTCTTCAGGGTATCCACCATCCGGTGAGACTCTGACGGAGGCACGTTGTCATCCTCCGCTCCGTGGATGATATAGATCCCTTCCTGCAGATAGTTCCGGTCCAGGGCAAATGTATGGCTAGGCAATGTAGCACGCTGTATCATTTTTATCACCGGTTCCTGTTCTTTCACTTTTCCCCGGACACTGTAAGACCACCAGCTGATCCATCCGGCGCTGGGACCAATTGCCCCAAACTGATCCGGATACTGGGCCCCGAGGATCCACGTGCCATGGCCACCCATCGAGTGTCCTGTAAGATAAACACGGTTCTCGTCAACCGGCAGGGTCTGTTTGGCGATTTCCAGTACTTCCAAGGCATCCAAACGTCCCCAATCTTCCCAGTCATAGCCATAAGGCCGGCGGTTGGTAGGACAGACGATGTTGGCCCAGCTCTTGGGCTCATAGGAGGAGGCCTGGTTGATTGCTTCTACGGAAGCACCGTGTACACTGAGCACCAGAGCTTTTTTCCGGTTCAATGAGTCGGGCAACGCCGGTGTAACGGCATAGTACTGCACACTCCCGTCAATATTGCTTACAAATGTATTTTTATAAGGTTTCCCTTCTTCCACCACACGGATTTCAATATTTTTCTCATCCAGTATCCGTTTCACCTTTTTCCGTGAAGAGAAAAGCACCAGATGGACCATTTTCCTGCCGGGCCTTGGTGCAACATCCGCTTGCAGGGTAAAAGGCACTTTCCGCACGGTCATCGGCCGGATCACCGGAACCCGCTGCGTCATGGCCTCTCCCCCCTCCGTTGTAGCCGTGATATACAGGTTATCCAGCACCTCGTCCGCTGCATTCACCACCACCGTCGCCGCCGGAGCATCCAGCGGCTGGCCGGTGATCATGTCCGGTACCGTCAAATCATGTGTATTAAGAAAAACACGTTTCTCCGGCGTCAGGATCTTCACTTTCAGCCGTCCCCTGTTGCAGCGGAAAAGCAGATCGTTACGGCCTTTATGCAAACGGACAGGCAGCTGTGAGAAGTCCCACCTCGGCTCCCAAGAGGCAAAGGTTTCCTTCGACTGGTAGCGATTGCCCACGCGCGGCTTACCGTTGACAAAGACCATCTGATGCGACATGCCCTCCAGCAGGACCGTACGGCTCTTCTTTGCGTCGATACGCACATACACCCAGCCCCCGCGGAGCAGGTCGCCGCGGAACCAGCCTTTCTTATCCGCCGTGATCTCTGTCCATGCGGCACTCTTTCCATCGGCAAGCATCTCCGTGTTCCCCGCCGCCGGAGGCCTCCACGTGCCTGTAATCACTGCCTGCTCCACCGGATCCACCGAAAAAAAGGTGCTGCGATAAAAAGACCCGCTCTTCAGCGCCAGCGCCTTTGTAATGACCACCGTGTCCTGCCCGGCCCCATTTACGATCACCGTTGGAACGACCAAGATCAAAAAACATACAACCCATCGTTTCATAAATGATTTTTTTTCTAAAAATACTTTCATACAATCTATATTTGCAAATTCTTGTTCGTAAGTTGTTCGTCGATCATCAATCATCGTTCATCGTTAGACAAGGCAGTGCCTTGTCCCTACATTATAGAACCAGACCGGACATCGCGAGGAGTGGCTTGCCACGACGAAGCGACCCCATCAATCTTTCCCGTCCTCTATCATCTCACCACTCACCACTCTCCACTCACCACTCTCCCTCCCTCCGCTCTGAGCCCTGAGCCCTGCGCTGCATATATTTCCGTGTAATCCGTATAATCCGTATAAATCCGTGCTAATCCGTGTACTCCGTGAACTCTGGCAATCCCACTGCCTCCCCCGTCTCCCTGTCGATCGGCGTCTGTGCCCCCATCACCTGCAGCACGCTCCGCAGATCCCCGCACAGTTTCTGTGCCACATCCGGTTTTTCTTTTGCCAGGTTATGTTTTTCTCCGATATCTTCCGCCAGATTATATAGTTCGCACCGTCCCTTTTCATAGGTATAGATCAGTTTCCAGTCCCCTTCGCGGATCGCGCTGAAGGGTGTGATCGTGCTGTCCGCCACGCGCAGAGCTTTCCAGCCCCAGTAGTGGGGATAATGCCACACGAGGGGATGGGGCCGTTCAATGCCCCCGGTCTGTAGCAGCAGGGGGGTAATGTCGGTCCCGTCCAGATGTCTCCGGATGGTATCCGGCACCCTGACGCCTGTGATGGCAAGGACCGTCGGGAAGAAGTCGTCCGTTATCACAGGGTCAGAGCATACCGACCCGGGTTTCACCCGGCCCGGCCACCGGACGATCAACGGTTCACGATAACCTCCTTCATGACTGGACCCCTTACCACTGGAAAGCGGATAGTTGGTCGTGGGAGGTCCCGAGTGGGATACCAGCCCGCCGTTGTCCGACCAGAAGATCACAATCGTATTGTCCGCCATCCCCAGCTCATCCAGCTTTTTCAGGATCTTCCCCAGACTGCGATCGACACTCTCCACCATCGAGGCATACTGCACCTGTGCCTCTGTCTTGCCGGGTAAGCGGTATTTATCCATTAGCTTCGGGTCGCCCTGGATTGGGGCATGGACCGCATAGTGCCACATATTGAAATAGAAAGGGTTTTCGGGATGTTTTGCCAATGTGTCGAGCAAACGCAGAGCCATGATCGTCAGGGCATCATTAAGATAGAGGCTGTCCGGAAAAAACTCTTCCAAATCGATCATCTGGCTGTCCAGGCCATGGATCCGTCCATAGGGGACATAGTAACTCCCCGGTCCGCCGCGGTAGCTGGCCGCCACGCTGTAGTCGAAGCCCAGATGCCGCGGGTTGGCGCCTACGGTACCCTTCCTGCCCAGATGGGCTTTCCCGACATGTACCGTCGTATACCCCGTAGCTTTCAGTAGTTCCGGCAGGGTGACATCGCGGTGGTCCAGTCCTCCGATGCGCCAGTGAGGGATCAGCAGCCACTGGTCTTCGGCCGGATGGTTACCGCGCCCGGGGATCCAGTTAGTGATGTGGGTGCGGGCCGGGTTCATCCCTGTCATCAGAGCCGTACGTGTGGGGGAGCATACAGGTGACGAGGCATAGGCCTGGGTGAACTTCATCCCCTCAGCCGCCAGCCGGGCAATATTGGGTGTCCGGAAATAACGGTTATTCTCCACCGAATCCGTCCACATCGGCACCCCCGTATCCTCCCACCCCAGGTCATCGACAAGGAAGAAGAGGATGTTGGGACGGGTAATAATTTGCTGATTATGCCTGCATGAAAACAGACTCATAATCAAAATAATAAGAAACAAAGCAGGTACTTTATTCATTTTTTACAGTTTTTGGTAAAAGTATGGAAAATCCATACACATAAATTAATAACCTGAAAATAATTCCTTATCACCGGATTTAGATCGTTCGTCAATATTAACAGAGGATTTTCATAAAATTACGTAACTTGTATTACAATAATGCGAATAAGTTTATTTAATAACCTAAAATTTTCCAACCATGAAAATGAAAAAAATCACCGGAATTACCCAATGGTCTGTAATGACCGTATTGTTAATGGCCGCTGTTCTCACTTCCTGTACCAAAGAGGAACCTGTGGCCCTTGACAATCCGGGTTCCACCCTGAAATGTGCAGACGTCCCTCCATCACCTTCGCCGATGGTCACATGCGACCTGATCGCCGGTAAACACATAAACGTAGGAACAGTTGCCTATTCCAATGATGATAACTACATGTATGTAACCTATGTCACAACGGATGGATGGTCATTGGCAGAGTTACATCTGTATGTAGGCACAGAAGATGGCCTTCCCAGGAACAGAAAAGGCAATCCTGTGATCGGGCACTTCCCTTATGCAGCTGATGATCTGCCCATGGGAACAACCTCTTATACGTTTACGGTACCACTGGAGGACGGAATGGACTGTTACGCAGTCGCCGCACATGCAGTCGTTTACAATGTCAATGGCATAACTGAAACGGCATGGGCAAAATGTGAGTTTAAACCCATAATCACTCTGAAGTCATGGATATACAACCCGGATAAAGATAAAAATATCTGGGCAGTAAGTGACGGGGATCCTATCAGCAGTGATGGCTGGTGCAGAATTATGGGTACAAATGTTTATGAAAAAGACGCTACCTATCCGCTGGTAAGTTTTTATTATAACAATCCGGGTATGATATCAGTAACAGATGATGGTGAAACATTATACGTTACTGTTAAAGTAAATGATAACCTGCAGCTTTATAGAACATACCTGTATGTAGGCACAAAAGAGGGATTGGCGGAATATGGGATATGTCCTGATTATCCGTCTTTCCCATACAGTATCATAGATGAATATTCCAATGAACATATTCTGAAGGTCCCAATGCCAACAGGTAACGGGAGCACATCCTTTGAAGAAGCTTTCGGTGCCAAACGCTGGGGATGGTTCAGCCAATATTGCATTCAGTAGATTTCTTCTAAAAAACATTAAATAATACAGACTGGGATTCCAGTCTGTTTTTTTTATACAAGAATCTTCCTATAAAGATTAACCTGAATATATATAACTTTAAACAATATTTCGCAAATTAAATTTTCTTAATTAAGATCCTGTCATACTGACATTACGTATCATTCCCAACTTTAATAAATCTGTTAACTCTTTGATATGAAGTTATAACAATTATTGATAAAAGAGCAAACAGTAGAAAATACTTTTCTTCCTTTTTGTCAAACTGTTTTTTTGTAGAAAAGATATTTTTTACAAAAATCCCTTTTATCATAAATTATCCGGAGTTTATCAAAAACCTCTGATGTTATTGTAAAACATCGCAACATTTATGAATAGTGCACGTAAGAAATTTTGTTAAACTTTTTATATCACTCAACCTAAATTAGATCAAGGATATGAAAGCCAGTATTTCTTTTGTGACAGTGGTGATTTTGGGGATTGCATTTACCGGCAATGTTTGGGGACAATCCCCTGAAAAACTAAGTTATCAGGCAATCTTGCGTAATAGTAATAATGAACTGATCAAGGATCAGGAGATCGGAATGCGGATCAGTATTTTACAAGGAACACCGGATGGTGCTGCTGTTTACATGGAAACCCAAACCCCTGTGACTAACGGAAATGGATTGATAACTATTAAAATTGGTGAGGGCAATGTTGAATCGGGAGATTTTTCTTCCATTGACTGGTCAGCAGGGCCCTATTTTTTGAAAACAGAGGCCGACCCTGATGGGGGAACAAATTACTCTATCATCGGCACTATCCAGTTGTTGAGCGTACCCTATGCACTGTATGCCAATAAAGCAGGCAATGCTTTCAGTGGAGATTATAATGACCTGACCAACACTCCTGATCTGTCCGGGTATATTACCACAGAAAATGATCCGGTATTTACTGCTTCACCAGCCAATGGTATTACAGGAACAGATATCACAAACTGGAATAACAAGCTGGATAACTATACGGAAACAGATCCGCTTTTCAGCAACTCCGTGGCACACGGCATCACCCAAAACGACACGAGTTACTGGAACAACAAGTTAAGCTCTTACAACGAGACAGATCCCCGTTTTTCTGTATCTCCCGCCAATGGCATTACCAATACGGATATTACAAACTGGAATAATAAACTGGACAGTTATACGGAAACAGATCCTGTATTCAGCAACTCCGTAGCACAGGGAATAACACAAAACGATACATCATCATGGAACAACAAATTGGATAGTTACTCAGAAACAGACCCGGTATTTACTGCTTCCCCTGCCAACAACATCACTCCTGCAGATACAACAAAATGGAGCACAGCTTACAATTGGGGTAATCATGCCGAGGCGGGTTATGACACCAGTCTGGACAATTGGACCGGCGATACGGCAACCTACACCATGGGGAATATCGGTATCAAGACTCTTCCTACACAAATCAATCTTCAGATAGGGACCCCTCAGGATAACTTTTTTGCCCGTTCTTTTCAGGACATTGACACTTCAAAAGACAGAACCCTGATGCTTTCTGGGTTATGGGATGCAGGAACGCACTCAAAAAGCATCATTTATCTGGGAGGCAACTGGGTAAACCCCGATGAAATTACAGGAGGCCTGACCTTTGCATCGGGTGCTTATGAGAATGCAGCCATCCAGGGCAGGGAAGGACACAACACAGACTGGTCTGGTGAGCTGGTTTTTCTCACCCGGCAGGATGAGAACCTCATGACCGAAAAAATGAGAATCACGGAAAACGGGAATGTGGGGATAGGCACTACCACTCCTTCCAGCAAATTAACCGTAAACGGTACGATAGAAACCACTGTCGG
Organism: Bacteroidales bacterium; assembly: GCA_021157415.1. Taxonomy (GTDB): domain Bacteria; phylum Bacteroidota; class Bacteroidia; order Bacteroidales; family VadinHA17; genus DRPN01. The sequence goes on from JAGGWN010000057.1 coordinate 9,435, forward strand.
GGGGGTGAAATTTCCCGACGGGACTGAACAAACGACTGCTGCTCCGCAACATTATGTGGGAGAATTTTATGGAGGTGGAATCGTTGTTTATGTATATGATAACGGGCGGCACGGCCTGATCGCCAGCCTGGATGATTTGGATGGTGGCAACGGAGCGGAATGGGGTTTATCGGGCACCGACGTACCCGACTGTGAGAGTGCCTGGGACGGAGCATCCAACACTGCCGCAATCATTGCTGCAGGCGGAGCTGCCACCGAAGCTGCAGGATTATGTGACAACTATGCAGGGGGAGGATATACCGACTGGTACCTACCAGCTACATGGGAACTTAATATTCTGTACCTGAACGCTTTCGTGATCTCAAAAATCCTGGAAACCGACGGAGACAGCACCACCCATGGACTGAAAAACGATGAAAGATACTGGTCCTCAACGGAAGTTGATGATGCCTATGCAGTACCCTTATTTGGCTATGACAATACTGATAATTATTTAAAAACCAATACCTATGAAGTTCGTGCCATTCGCTCTTTCTGAAAAGAGGAAAAATAATTCACATGACACGCACTAAGAAGACTCTGAAAGTATTCGTATCCGGCTGTTTCGACATGCTACACAGCGGTCATGTAGCCTTTCTCAATGAAGCTGCTCGGTACGGAGAGGTGTACGTAGGACTTGGATCTGATAAGACCATTTATGAACTAAAAGCCCGGGAGACCATCAATTCAGAGCTGGAAAGAAAATACATGCTGGGAAATCTGAAGAGCGTAAAAAAAGTGATCATCAATAAAGGATCCGGCATTTTGGATTTCCTTCCCACCTTGGATGAGATTCAACCTGATTTTTTTATCGTAAATGAAGATGGTCATACACCCACAAAAGAACAACTTTGCCGGGATCGTGGAATTGAATACATTGTGCTGAAACGCATCCCACATGCCAACTTGCCACCCCGGTCAACCACCGCTCTGCGTAGCGTCAAACCTATACCCTATCGGATCGATCTCGCCGGGACTTGGATAGACCAGCCTTATGTTTCAAAATATTATCCGGGCGCTGCCATCGTTGCATCCCTGGAATCTACTGTCGATTTTTTTGAACGGGGAGGAATGGCCACCAGCACACGACGACGCGCATTGGAACTCTGGCCCATGGGAGTCCCATTGGAAAAACCTGAAAAATTGGCCCGTATTCTCTTCCGGTATGACAATCCCCCTAGTCAGAAAGATGTCTCAGGTTCCCAGGACTCCATTGGTATGATGATGCCGGGAATCAACAGATTATATTATGAAAAAGAAGAATATTGGCCTGCAGCTATTGAATCCATCCTGGATGAAGAAACTTTACAATGGGTAGAGAACCATCTCTTTTTTCATTTTCTCTGGCCTCGCCCACAGGAATATGACCCGCTAAAAAAGACCAATATCTCAAAAGCAGGAGTGCAAAAACTGGCTGAAGCAGCAGAAGGAACCTGGGATACAATAAAAAAGAAAGAGATCAAAGTGTTTGGGAAATATTTTTTGGATTCTTTTCATGCACAAACCGACATGTTCCCGGCTATGATCAATAAAGAAATTGAAAAAGTCATTGACCATTTCCGGGATAAAGCACTTGGATGGAAGCTTTCCGGAGCCGGAGGTGGAGGATACCTTGTACTCCTTTCAGAGGAACCTTTGGATAATACTATCAGAATAAAGATTAAAAGAAGAGACTTTTAAGATATCAGAAAAATGGCAAAAATCGCACTTATTACGGGAATCACGGGACAGGACGGAGCATATTTGGCAGAATACCTATTAGAAAAAGGATATATCGTCCACGGGATCAAGCGAAGAAGTTCCCTCTTTAATACCGAACGAATTGATCATCTTTACCAGGATCCCCACGTAGAAGACCCGAGATTCATTCTTCATTACGGAGACCTTACCGACTCTACCAATCTGATCCGTATCATTCAGGAAGTACAACCGGATGAAATATACAACCTGGCAGCCATGAGCCATGTGCATGTCTCCTTTGAGACTCCGGAATATACAGCCAATACCGATGGCATTGGAACATTACGTATTCTGGAGGCTATACGGTTGTTGGGGCTTACAAACAAGACCCGTTTTTATCAGGCTTCCACAAGTGAGCTTTATGGCCTGGCTCAGGAAGTGCCACAAAATGAAAAAACTCCGTTCTATCCCCGGAGCCCATATGCTGTAGCAAAATTATACGCATACTGGATCACGGTGAATTACCGGGAGGCATACCGCATGTTCGCCTGTAACGGCATCCTTTTCAACCACGAATCACCTATAAGGGGAGAGACCTTTGTAACCCGGAAGATCACCCGGGCCGTAGCCCGGATTGCGCTGGGGCTGCAAGACAAGATCTATCTGGGGAACCTTTCTGCCAAAAGGGACTGGGGACATGCCAAAGACTATATCAGGGCCATGTATCTCATTCTTCAGCAGGAAGAACCTGATGATTTTGTCATAGCAACGGGGGTTACATCTACCATAAGGGAACTGCTGATCATGGCTTTCGGAGAACTTGGAATAAAACTGGATTTCAGAGGCGATGGAAATGAGGAAAAAGGATACGTAAAATCTTGTGACAATGGGGAATTCCGGCTGGAAAAAGGGAAAGAGGTCATTGCAGTAGACCCCCGCTATTTCAGGCCTACCGAGGTGGACCTCCTGTTAGGGGATGCTTCAAAAGCTAAAGAAAAACTGGGGTGGGAACCTACCTACGATCTTTCTTCTTTAGTGAAGGAAATGGTTGCCAGCGACCTTGAGATAATGCGAAAAGAGAAATATTTAAAAGAGGGGGGGTATAGAATAATGAATGGGTACGAATGAATCCGGAAGGGAACAATGCGAATTAAAGCGAATTTAGCGAAAGATTGCGGATATTGTTTTTAAGGAAGAAAGTTATAAAATTATCGGTGCTTGTATGGAAGTGCATAAAAAATTAGGAGCCGGTTTTCTTGAAGCAGTATATCAGGAAGCACTGGAAAAAGAGATAATCAAAAAAGAAATACCTTATAACAAACAGGTAAAAAAATTGGAACTTTATTATGATAACAAGAAGATGAAAAAATATTATGTGGCTGATTTCATTTGTTACGATAAAATCATACTGGAATTGAAAGCAACAACCATTATTACACCCCCGATGAAACAGCAATTGATGAATTACCTGAAAGCAACCGGTATGAGATTGGGTATTTTGATCAATTTTGGAGAAAAAAGTCTTAATTATGCCCGTGTTTTAAACTCCTCCGCCACAAATTAGTTCGCATAATTAGCTTAAATTCGCATAAATTCGCATTATGAAACAAGGTTCTAAAATATATCTCGCCGGTCATACAGGGCTTGTAGGCTCGGCTCTTTTACGGCGTTTAACCAAAGAGGGATATACAAACGTCATTATCCGAAGACATAAGGAGCTCGATCTTCTCGACCAGTCTGCTGTATCGGAGTTTTTTGCTTCAGAAAAACCCGAGTATGTTCTCCTGGCAGCTGCCAGAGTGGGAGGAATCATGGCCAACAATACCTACCGGGCACAATTTATCTATGAAAATCTGCAAATTCAAAACAATGTCATCCACCAGGCTTATCTCCACGATGTGAAAAAACTATTGTTTCTGGGCAGCTCATGTATCTATCCCAAAAACGCACCCCAGCCAATGAAAGAAGAGTATCTGCTGACCTCAGAGCTCGAGTATACCAATGAACCCTATGCTATAGCCAAGATCGCCGGGATGAAAATGTGTGAAGCATATAATATCCAATACGGCACCAACTTCATCCCGGTAATGCCTACCAATCTTTATGGCCCCAACGACAACTATGATCTGGAAACCTCACACGCCTTTCCAGCACTGTTACGCAAAATTCATCTGGGATTGTGCCTGGAAAATGAGGACTGGGACACCATCAGAAAAGATATGAACAAAAACCCGGTCGAAGGAATTGATGGAACTGCACCGAAAGAAGAGATCCTTAATATACTTGGAAAATACGGGATCCATAACGGAAAACCTGTTACCGTCGGGTTATGGGGGACCGGAAGTCCCAAAAGAGAATTCCTGCATGTGGATGATCTGGCAGATGCTTGTCTTTTCCTAATGAATAAAATTGATTTTCCGGATCTGATAAAACTATCAACGGGATTTGATATCCCTGAGTCCTTTGCCCCTGACGTTCGCTACGCTCAGTCAGGGTCTCCGCTTCGCTCCGACCTTAGCTCTGAGCCAGTCAGGAACACCCACCTTAACATCGGCACTGGTGAGGATCTGAGTATTAAGGAGCTGGCAGAGCTGATGCAGAACATCACCGGTTATCATGGGAGAATCATGTGGGATAAAAGCAAACCTGACGGCACACACCGGAAACTGCTCGATGTTCAAAAAATGAAAAAACTGGGATGGGAATATAAAATCAAATTGAAAACAGGGATAGAAAGCACCTATAAAAAATATTTGGAAGACTAAAAAGCTCTTCTCTCCCTCATATCTTACCTCCATGCTCCATACTCTTTGCCCTATGCTCTATGCCCCAAACTCCAACCTCCCTTTCCTTAACCAACTTTTTTCTTCCGTTTGTCAAAATCGGATTTCTCTCCCCCGATTTTTTGTAACAAAACCCCTTTTCATCCGTTTCTAATAGAACTTTTTACCGATCTAAAATGTATATTTGTACGGTCTACGGCATATTAAACAAAAATCAGTAAATATGAGCTTTTTACCGTACCATGAAAAAAATAAAAAAGCAGGGCCATTTTCCCTGCTCCTTATATTAAGCGGTATATTTATCTTCTCAGTATCCTGTGTAACAAACAAACAGGCCGTTTATGTACAGCCGGGGAAGGACCAGAAAGTTGATTTTGAGGCTATCAAGAAAAAACCGAGGACAATTCAACCAGGTGATGAGTTATATATACGGATTAAATCAACAGATGAAGAATCAAATATTTTTAATCAGCAAATAGATGATTATGTTGCAAGAACTGATATAACATTAATAAGCTATCTTGTAAATGAAGATGGATATGTCAGATTACCTCCTATTGGGAACCTCCTTTTATCAGGATTAACCTTGGATGAAGGTGCCAACGTTATCGAAAAAGCATTAATCGGGATGATCGCTACGCCATCCGTCACCATTAAGTTTGTTAATAAAACTGTAACTGTTCTGGGAGAAGTTGAACATCCCGGAAGATACGAATTTTATGATCAAAGGATAAATTTATTTCAGGCTTTGGGATATGCAGGAGATATTTCCACATACGGCAACAGAAAAAATATCATGATACTCCGGGAAGAAAACAATAAAATAATCAGAGAATATGTTGATTTAACAAACGAAAATGTTTTAGGCTCAAAAAATTATTATATAAAGCCCAATGATGTGATCTATGTGGAGCCCTTGAAAAGAAGGTACTGGGATATGGATACATTTCCCTTTACATTAATTTTATCTGCCACCTCAACAATTATCCTCATATTAAGTTATATTCATTTATACTAATATACTAATAGAATATCATTTTTTCAATTACCGGAAATGACAAACAATAATCATAAAACCAAAAGCGATGATTACCTGATGAAATCGATAATAACTGAGGTATTGCATTATTGGTACCTTTTTGTCATTTCTATGGTGATTTTCCTAGGAATAGCGCTCCTGTACTATAGATATACAGCACCGGTATATAATGTCGGATTGGAACTTCTTATAAACACATCGGATAATAACAGAAACCGGAATATAAGACCGGAAGATTTTCTGGAAGGTTTTCAACTGGTACAACATACGAAAACAATTGAAAATGAAATGGTGTTACTACAGTCTTTACCCCTGATTAAAGAAGTCATAAAAAATATGAACCTTAAGGTTTCCTATTACTATAAGGAGAATTATGTGCCTTACCGCTACTGGCCTTTTTATAATTATCCCAACTTGATTTTGAGGGAAATGTATGGGAATGTTCCGTTTGAGATCGTTCTTGATGATCAGCATCCCCAGCCTGTAAAAGTTTATTTTTATATTAAAATCATTAATGATAAGGAATTTTCTGTCAACTTTGATGCCAAAAATGTAGAGATCTATGATTATCAAAAGAATATGGCGATAGATAAGATTAACAGGCTTTCATTGAGTACAAAAGCAAATTTCGGGGATACCATCCAGGGCCCTTATTTTTCTTTTAGGGTATTATTAAATTCAAAATACAATAAACAGTTTGAAAACAAAGATCTGTATTTCTCTTTTCAGGATCTTGGCATCCTTACCCAAATCTATCAGAGCAGGTTAACAGTAGAGCAATCCACCTTGGAATCTTCTGTCGTTGATATTTATTTTAAAGGTCAAAATATACAAAAAGCACAGGATTTTCTGGATGAACTTGCAAAAACTTATATCCAGCGGGATCTTACTAAAAAAACCTATCTTGTTGAAACGACCATTGAATATATTGACAGGGAACTGGGCAATATTGCCACTTCATTAAACCTGGCTGAAGGACAGTTACAATATTTCAAGAAACAATACCAGGTCATGGATATTGATCAAAAAAACCAACAGTTATCCCAGTATATTCAGACCTTGGAAAACCGTAAAAACGAGATGATGCAGACCCTGAGGTTCTATAAGGAATTGTATAAATATTTCGAGGAAAATAAAAATTCCTCCAATATGCTGGCTCCCTCCTCTATGGGAGTAAATGATCCTGTCCTAAATACCATGATCCAACAACTGGCTACTTACAATACCGAAAAAAACACATTGGAAGAAAAGAACCTACAGCGTAACCCTCGTTATAAAACCTTAACAAATCAAATAAAGGATTTACGTAACTCCATCTCTAGAAATATCAGTTTCTATATCAGGAGTACCCGGTCCACCCTGGATGAGATCAGTACCAATATCGACCGGTATAAGTTTCAGGAAAGTCAGCTTCCCCAGACGCAAACCCAACTTTTAGGATATGAACGGAAATTCAAACTGAATAATGATATTTACAATTTTCTGTTGCAAAAAAGAGCCGAAGCCCAGATCGCCAAGGCCTCCATACTGCCTGACAGTGAGATCATCGAACCGGCAACTTACGGAGGTATCTCTTCTCCTAAAAAACTTTTTGTATTCGGATTTGCTTTTTTTATGGCATTCCTTCTTCCCGGAGGCTTTCTTTTTATGAAAAGTTATTTTAATAACAGGATATCCGGACCTGATGACATTAAATCACTTACAGATATAACTATTGTGGGAAAGATATTACATAACCATCACAAGACAGTAAATGTTTTGGCTGATTACCCAGCTTCTCCCGTTTCCGAATCTTTTCGATCATTACGTACCAATCTGAATCTCATCCTGGGTGAAAAGACCCGACAAGTGATACTTGTCACCTCGTCCACAGGACAGGAAGGAAAAACTTTTATTTCATTTAATCTTGCCGTCAGTTTGTCGCTTTTAAACAAGAAAACGATTCTGATTAGTTTTGATCTCAGAAAAGAAGGAAACCTGTACAATATATTTGACAATAGGGGAAAAACAGGGTTAACCGATTATTTCATTAATAATTTAGCCATTCAGGACATTATTCATAAAACGGATATAAAAAATATGGAAATTATATTTTCCGGATCCCCTCCTCCCAATCCGGCAGAATTAATTGAAGCGGCCAGGACTGTTGATTTATTCAAATATTTAAAGACAAAATATGATTATATCATCATAGATACACCACCTGTCGGTCCCGTAACCGACGCCTATTTATTAATGAGACACTCTGATTTAACTCTTTTTGTCGTCCGGCAGAACTTCACAGCCACAAAAGCATTACTTTACAATCTTGAAGAATTGGAACAAATGAAATCACAAGTCTTAAATCTTGTGCTGAATGATACTCAATCGGATGACATGAGATATGGTTATAAACATCATTATGCACATTATGCTCCAAAACAGGGAAAAAGATGATTTTTTCAGGAAAAACCGGTATGCCAACAGCACCTTATCAGGGTATCAAAATAGAATAGCCAAATTACGATTTACTATAATTAATTAAAATGAATTTTTTCAGCCCTGAATTTTTCGGATATTTTCTGATTGTGATCACTTTGTATTACACATTGGACAATAAGTATCAGAAATTCCTCATCTTACTGGCTAGTTCGGTTTTTATTGGATCTTTATCTATTTCCATATTAGCATATACTTACCTTTTTATTCTTCTAAACTATCTGTTTGCCCACCTGTTAACGAAATTTAAGGAAAGACCGTCCGTTAAAAAGATCATCTTTAATATCAGCATGTTTATCGTTATCGGAGCACTGGTATTTTTCAAATACATAAACTTTATTTTATCTTCGGTGATACAATTCCTGCATATCTTTCATCTGAACATCCAGGATAGTTCACTCAAATTAATTCTACCGATAGGGATATCTTTCTATACTTTCCAGTCCATAGGTTATCTCCTTCAGATATACCGGGGAAATGAAGATATGGAAAAAAATATCATAATATTTTTTAATTATTTCCTTTTCTTTCCCAAATTTCTTTCAGGACCTATCGAACAATCAAAGCATTTTTTCCCTCAGTTAAAAAATACATTTCATTTTTCCTATTCCAATTTTGTCACCGGAATGAGATTCATCCTATGGGGAGCATTCAAAAAACTGGTCATCGCCGACAGGCTTGCACTAATCATAGACGGATTATATCCCAATCTGCACCAGTTTTCCGGAAATCTGTTGATCATAACATTCCTTTTGCAACCTCTGCATGTATATTGTGACTTCTCCGGTTATACGGATATTGCCATAGGTATGGGTAAGATCTTCGGATTGAAATTAACGGAAAATTTCAGACAACCGTTTTTTTCAACCGGCGTTTCAGACTTTTGGAGAAGATGGCACATGAGTTTAACAAACTGGTGTAATGAATATATTTTCAAGCGGATCATGTTCAAAAAAAGAAAATGGGGCATCTGGGCTTCCGTATATGCGTTATTTGTTACTTTCTTGGTTATCGGTATATGGCACGGCCCCCACTGGAATTTTATCATTCTCGGTATCCTTCAGGGGATTGCCATCAATTATGAGTTTTTTACAAAAAGATTCCGTTTAAGAATAGCCGGTAAATTACCCAAAAAACCCGTCTTGTACATGAGCTACCTGATAACATATCTTTTTGTATGTTTTTCGCTGGTCTTTTTTTATGCTCCTTCTACGTCTGATGCTACCTATTTTTTATCACATATATTTACAAATATTGATTTTTCTAAAATCAATCTTTTATTTTTAGACCGTATGGATAAAATCATAGTATTATTCTCATTGTTATTCGTGTTGATCATGGATTTCCGACAGGAAAACGGAAAGGGAATCATGACAACGATTGGTGCATGGCCGGGATGGGTGAGAAAAGCTTATTACTATGTCATACTTATTCTTTTGATCTATTTTGGAAGTCCGGTCAAAGAATTTGTTTACATGCAATTCTAATTAAGAAATCATGTTAAAAGCATTTAAAAAATTCTTGTTTTTTCTCACACCATTTATTTTTCTGTCGTTATTTATTTTCCTGGTTGATCCTTATAACCTTTTTAACGTTTCCCATATATTTAATGATCAGGTAAAATATAAATGTACTAATCGTTCCCTTGCAGTGAGTCCCCGTGGAAATATTTTATGGAAGGTTATTGCATTCGAAAGAAATAGCACACCAAATCTTCTTTTAGGGGATTCGAAATTTGAAAATATAAGTTCTGAGTGTCTGGAAAAAGTTATGGGAGGGGAATCGTACAATTTAACAATTCCGGGAGGAAATTATCAGACATTAATTGATCTGTTCTGGATGGCCGCAAAATCTGTTAAATTAGAAAACGTAATTATCGAAGTCAGTTTTCTTTCCTATAATGCATCTTACAATAACGTTGATCTATATACACCTGCCCGTCAAATTATTGATCATCCATTGAAATATTTTTTTAACTTGGATTATTTGAAAGATTCTTTTTTTGTATTATATTACTACATTACAAAAAACGAACACCTGGTTGACTGGAGATCAAAGCTTCCGGATGACCCCTGGCAACGTTCAGGTAAGTGGATTACATCTGTATTTTCCCAAAAGAACTATGTATATCCGGAAAAATACTTTAATAAACTTATGAATATTGCAACATATTGTAAAAATAAACATATTAATCTGATATTTGTAATTGCTCCTGATTATTTCCAAATGCACACTTTGATAAAAAATAATAAGTTGGAAAATGAATACAAAAGGTTTAAACAAGATATAAAAAAAATAGGGAAAACCGTAGATCTTGATACGGGACTGCCCATATCATACAATAAAGAGAATTATTATGATTATCTGCATGTTAAACCTGAATTGGAAGATAGTCTGTTAATGATGATTTCACCAACTATTCTATCAGACAGCAACTCTGATAATTAATTTATGATGCTGTAATCCACAAATCCATGAGTATTAATAAATGGCGGAAACCAGTCCTTATCCTGACGGGCTGCATTCTGCTTATCCCCGGGATAATTTTTTTTAAACCAACCTCCAATTACATAATTAAATTTCTTTCACTAAATCAACGCGTTCAGGCCAACACGTTTCTGGTTGAAGGCTGGTTACCAGCCCCATATATAAAACGGGTACGTGACGAATTCCTGGCTCATAAATACGATTATATCATTACAACAGGATTAATTAATCCGGAATATTATATTGTACCCATGAACGGGTATCTTATTTTTTATAACAAGCAAAAAAAAACCGGGAAAAATATTTTTACCCGGCATATTATCGAAGTAGATGCGTACAGTGAGTTAGGAGGGAAAGACTGTGCCCATTTCAATGTTTATATCAATGATTCATTGGCAGGTGATTTTTATGCAGAAAAGAAAAAGAAAAAATATGATATATATTGGTACGGTTCATTGGCGGAAATTGATTCCATCATGGTACAGTTTGATAATGACAAGAGTAACGGTCATATGGACAGGAATCTATATATAAAGGGGATTCTCATAGATCAGAAGATCAATATTCCATATCAGAACAATTCAATTTATTATATCGGAAAACCAGATGGAAAAAAATTGATTGTCAATAACTTTAACTCTTATGCAGAACTTGCCAGAAACAGGCTTGTTGCCTTGGGTATTGACTCTTCCGTTATCATACCTGTACCGGGGAAAAGGGTTCACATCAACAGGACGCTCTCCAGTGCAATTGCTCTTCGAAATCGGTTGAAAAAACCAGACATTAAAATAACGGGGCTAAACATCATTACCCTAGGCATTCATGCCAGAAGAACCAAAATGACATATACTAAAATCCTGAAAAATCAATCTTTTGCTGTTGGTGTTCTTTCCCTCCCGGATCATATGTTACGTTGTTCCAATAAATACCGTTTTTTTATGATCCTGCGGGAAACGTTCGCTATCATATATTATTGGTGCATGCTCTTTTTTTTCTGATAAACCCATTAAAAAGCGAGTTTCTGCACAACCTTGTTAAAAACCAGGAAAAGTCTATATTTTATTTTTTGTTCAAGCTAAATCTTTCTTTCAACACTATCCATAAGAATAAAATATTTCCCAGGAGGTAACGGCGCCACATGCGGAGAGGCTCCTGTAAAAAACGGTAAAACCATTCCAACCCCATTTTTTGCATCCAGGAAGGAGCTCTGTTGGTAACTCCTGCTATTACATCAAAAGACCCTCCCACTCCCATGGTAAAATTAATATTCTTTAATACATCTCTGTATTTGTGTAGAAATTTTTCTTTTTGAGGTGAAGTAATGGCTACAAATAGTATTTGTGCCCCGCTGTCAGCTATCTCTTTGGCAATAACCGGTTCTTCCTCCTTTATATAATATCCATTTCTATATCCGGCCACAATATCAGGATCATATTGCTCGGAAACAATCTCACTTACCTTTTTCACCACCTCTTTTTTAGCTCCAAAGAAAAAACATCCATATTCCTTTTCATGAGCCAGTTTCAGTAATTTTTCCATTAAATCTATTCCAGCCACTCTTTCAGGTAGTCTTTTCCCTAAGATACGGGCAGCCCAGACAATGCTTTGTCCATCCGCATTGATAATGTCACAGGATACCACACTATCAAAAAGAGGTTTATCCTTTTGCATCGAAACCACTTTTCCTGCATTAATAACAACATGATTTATGTGTTTTCCCTTTTGAATCGCTTCATCAATAACTTTTACGGTATCCTGCATCGTAAGGGCATCAACCGGTATCCCTAAGAAATCAATCTTCATTTTTTTCCCTGCGTTTGCAAAACATATTCACTGAGTGCATAAAACATCCAGGCCTGTGACCATCTCATGTAAGGGATCCTGGACGTAAAATATTTTTTTTTCTGATAAAAAAAATAACCTTTTTTCGATTGCATATTTTTTATGGTCCATGAAAGCACCTTGTTAACCAAAGATTTATATTCCAGAAATTTTCCCGTATTACTGACCGTAATAACCAATTGAGCCGGAGCATGAATATCTATGGGATAAATAGAATTATTGTAATATTTTGGGACACCTTCTTTTGAAAAGAAAGTACGGATATAATAATCAAACCCTTTATCTAATATCTGCTTAAAATGATAATCCCCGGAATATTTCATATAATCGGCAATACATTCAAGATTATATCCAGTATGAAAATTATCAATCCACTGATGATAAGGCAAAATACCATAGGTCCATGCTCCGTTTTCCTCCTGAAAAATACAGCAAAACGCAACGGACTTACGGGCTTCTTCAATCAGAAATTGCTCCCTGTTATGTGAATATACCCGTGCCAAAAGACGGCTCCCCAGCAAGGAGGCATTGAATACAACACTTTTGTCTAATGGAGAATAGGAAAATGCAAAATTACCCTTATCATCATATGTTCTATTTAAATCCTTCAGCACAAAATCACAGGCACTTCTGGAATATTCTATCAGGGTACTATCACCAAGGATGTCAAAAGCATCAAGAAGCGCATTAACAACGAAAGATGTTGCAACAACTGTCGGAGTATATTTAGGCTGAAAGAAAGCTCTTGCCTGCCAGTCAAAATTATACCCCCAACATGCTCCACTCCAGTTCTTACTGGACAGTCCCATTAGCTTTTGTGAAAAAAAACGAATCTTTTCTAAATGCTCTTTCTTACCGGTTTGTTTATATCGCCGGCAATAACCGGATAAAAACAACGCTAATGCTTTGGGATTATATTCTTTTTTGATTCCTGCAATTTTTCTAACATTGATAGGGAAACGTTTAAAAAACTGAATCCATGTTAAACGCATGATCCTGCTTTTTGACAAAAAAGGAATATGCTTGAAAACAGAGCTATTCAGACCATCAAAAGGATCATAACCAAGGAAAGATTCTTTTTCACAATATTTCTCAAGCTTTATAATGGCCTTTTCGATCTTTTTAGTCATCCCATTCTATTTTCTGGGGCAATCCGGTAGTTAAACTATCCCGTATTTTAAATGTTGTCAGTGTAGTTAGGCATACAGACCTAAACGTAATCGGAGCAGACTCTCCCCGTTTCATCTTGTTCAAAAAAGCATATACTTCTTCTTTATGTCCTTTCCCTTGAGATCTTAATTTTATTGTCTTTCCATTCCTATAAATCAAACCATCTTTGAAATCATTTATTATACCTATAACACCACCCCCAAACACTTCAATGTTCTCTTTAGGCAAGGAAGCATTTCCATTAGCCAGATAAGTGAGATTACCGATTGAACCATCACTGAACTTAACATTAACAGCAATATTATCATCAGATATTATCATTTTGTTATCAGTACTGACTGACTGTGCAAAAACCTTAACAGGATCTGCACCTGTAAAATATTGCATCAGATCAATAAAATGACACATTTCTCCGATAATTCTTCCACCTCCTATATCCGGTTGCTGAATCCAATGTTCTTTGGAAATTAAACCTGCATTCACTCTAATATTGACAACTTTGGGTTCATGTATATTTTCAAACTCATTTTTTATTTTTTTACTTATTGGTGCAAAACGCCGGTTAAATCCAACCATAAGGGGTTGACCAGTTTTTTCTTTGGTCTTTTTGACAGACTTAAGTTGTTCATATCCAATTGCTAAAGGTTTCTCTACAAAAACCATTTTCCCGGCTTCCAGAGCAGCAATAACGAGTTCTGAGTGAGTGTTGTGAGGTGTTGCAATGAAAACAGTATTATTTTCTTTCTTATTCAAAACATCATAATAATCACTGGAACAAAAATTAAATCCAAATTTATCCAATACATTTTTGGCAGTAATACCTTTCGAAGTTACCACACCATCCAAAGAGGCACCCCATTTTTTCACGTTTGGGATTAAATAACTTTGTGCGAAACTACCTGCTCCAATAAATCCAACATTAATAATACCAGCAGGAGAATGATTAACCTCTATGGATGACTTACTTTTAGCCTTGTTCTCTCCATATTTCAATAAGATTCCAATATACGGCTTTTTAACTTTTCCTAAAATTAGATCATACGCTTTGTCTGCCTCGTTGATATCGAAAATATGAGTAATCAGCGGGTCCAGTCTAACGGCTTTTTTCTCTAACAGATGAAGAAAAGCTTCCATATTACGCTGTTCTGTCCATCGAACATAGGCATAAGGGTAATCATGTCCTTTTTTTTCATATTCAACATCATATCTTCCCGGCCCATATGAACAGGACATTCTTACTTCTAATTCCTTCTTGTAATAATGAGGGTCTCTGGGCAGGTCCATTTTTACAGCACCGACTACGATGATTTTCCCTTTCTTCCTCGCTATTTCGCCTGAAAGCTCAACAGGATCATTTGATGAAGTTGCAGCTGTTATGATCACAGCATCAAATCCCATTCCTTTGGTAAAATCTTCACAAGCTTTCAATAAATTTGGATCATTTCGATTCAAAGCGCTGTCTGTAGTTGTTTCGCGGGCAAGTTGAACTAAACTATTATTCAGGTCTATTCCGAAAACAGAACATCCGTTTGCTTTCATTAATTGTGATGCCAATTGTCCAAGCAGCCCTAAACCAATAACGCATACATTATCGCCAAGTGCCGGTTCAGCCTGTCGTACTCCCTGCATGGCAATAGCTCCTAGTGTCGTAAAGGCAGCTTCTTTAGCATCCACATTTTCCGGGATCTTTGCTAACAAGTTCTGAGGCACTGCGATTATTTCGGCGTGAGAGGCATAATCCTGTCCTGCACAAGCAACCCGATCTCCCGGCTTAAATAAACCATACTCATCCATTGAAACTATTACTTTACCTGCAGAACTATAACCCAATGCTTTCAGTGAATCCAACTTTGTCCACACTTTATTAATAGTTGCCTTAAGTCCCTCCTTTTTAACGTTTTTTAGAACTTGGACCACGAGATCAGGTCGTTGTTTCGCTTTTCCTATCAGATTAGACTGTGCTACTTTTACCGTACCCCTCTCCGTACCAGCACTTATTATAGAATATTCATTTTCTACCAAAACCATCCCCCTGAATATTGAAGGTACCGGAACATTATCAACATACAATTCACCTGTTTTAAAATTTTGAATAAGTTGTTTCATTATTTTAGTTTTCATTTAATAAACTGAGGAATCTGGATACTCTTTGGTCCCAAGTGTTTTTTCTAGCATATTCAATACGTTTTTTAATTATATCCCAATTATTTTCTTCATGAGCATACTTTATTTTTAATGGAAAATCTCTCATGTCTTTAACCAAATAAATCATTTTCTTTGGTAATTTCATTTGCTTTAAGCTGAGCAACTCTGTTGCTACAACAGGTTTACCCATTGCTAAATAAAGAAAAAGTTTATTAGGGACTCCACCCTCGTTAATTTTCCTGTCAAGGTAAGGTGCAATAGCTACATCAAATTTATTAACCTCATAAAAAAGATTTCTATTAATTAAGATCCCTTTTAAAATAACTTTTTTCTTATCGATTATATTATCATAAAATTCGGGATCCACCGGTCCTATCAGTGTAATAGTGCAATCAACGTATTTCAATATATTATTTAGTAATAAATATGAAAGATTATAATTTCGTATAAATCCAACCAATCCAATATTAATTGGCCCA
>JAGGWN010000036.1 GCA_021157415.1 Bacteroidales bacterium
GAAAAAAACAAAGGCATTAATTCCCGCCCTTTTTTTTATTATATGTTTTTTATTTTCTGGGGAAGGAATGTTTGCTCAGTCATTCAAGTTAAAAGGTATCGTTACCGATTCGTTGAAAAATCCTTTACAGGGAATATTGGTGTGCATAAAATCCAAACCAGAAAAAGTTAAGATAACCAATGATTTCGGAAGATTTTATTTAAAAATATATGCCGGAGATACTTTGCTTATGATATCTCCTGATAAACAATATATTTTTCAAATAGTTATTCCTGAAGTGAGGAAAAAGTCTGTAGTATTTGTACTAAAAGCGTCTGATAAATCTGTTATGTGGGATAATCATACTTATCAGGCCCTAAACCGGGGGGAACAGGAAAAAATAAAAGATATTATTTCCTTACTTCAGTCTTCCGAGTATTGGAAACATTACAATAATATCTATGATATGATCAAGGATAAATACCCTGACCTTGAAATTAATAGAGCAACAGGGACCATTAGGATAAGAGGTGTCAATTCTTTGAATAATGTCCCGATATTAATTGTCGTTGACGGGATTAAGGATTTTCCACTTAATTCGGTTAATCCTGAAAATGTTGCTTCTATTAAAGTTATAAAGGATGCTACCTCAGGAATGTATGGGGGTCGTGCTATGGGTGGAGTGATTGTCATCACAACCAAAAAAGGAATGTGAAAGCATATTATCATATTATCCGGATAAATTCTCAACAGGGAGAATTTTATGAATGAATTGATTTTTCAATAATTTTATAATACATGAAACACCTTTAGATAAGATCTTAAATAAAAATTTGTGATGAAAAAATGGCTGTATTTTATCCCATTGATTGGTATTTTGTTTTCCTGTGTGCCTAAAAATTCTGAACCCGTATTCAAAACCGGTAAAGATTTTATCCGTGGTGAATGTCTGAAAACACCGGTTACGGATATTCCACGTTTTGTAAATTTTATTGACAATGTGCTGGCTCCCAAGGGAGTGAATTTGCTTGTTTTGCGTATTAATTATTCGTTGGAATGGATATCTCATCCCGAATTAAACTCTTCTGCGATGTTGAAAAGGACAGATGCACAAAAGATTATTGATGTCTGTAAAAAGGATAATATTATGCTTGTTCCCCTGATTAATTGTCTGGGACATCAGTCATGGGGTAAAAATTATGGGCCCTTATTAAAAGCTTATCCTGAGTTTGAAGAAAATCCTGCCGGTATGGACTCATTGCCTGATTTTTATTGCCGGAGCTATTGTCCGCTTTCAAAAGTTCATGATGTTTTGTTCGATCTGTTTGATGAAGTAATAGATCTGTTCCATTCCAAAGCTTTTCATGTGGGAATGGATGAGGTATTTATTATTGGCTCTGATTCCTGTAAGAATGGTTGTGCAGGTCAGGATAAAGCCAAATTGTTTGCGGATGAAGCCATTCGTTTGCATAATTATCTAATAAACAAAGGAGTAAGGATGTGGATGTGGGGAGACCGTCTGATTGACGGGGAAAGTACCGGTTTGGGGAAATGGCAGGCCAGCATGAATGGGACGTACCCGGCAGTGGACATGATCCCGAAAGATATCTTGATCTGCGACTGGCATTATAAAGTAGCTCCTCCTACAGCTTTCATGTTCGCCTCAAAAGGATTTGATGTGGTCAGTTGTTCTCACCAGGTGCCGGAGGTAGCAATAACACAGCTTAATGAAATGAAACAGGCACAATCTGGCGATGCTGATACTTCAAAACATATGAGAGGCGTATTACATACTTTCTGGGGGAATACCAGTGAATTTATGGATGCATTCGAGGGAAAACAGGTATCGGCGAAAACGAAAGATGCCTACAAAACTTTTATTGAATTATCTGAGAAATGGTGAAATGAAAATGAAAAAGAAAAGATTTTCATCAAGACGGGAATTTATTAAAATATCCGGCATGAGTGTGGCAGCTCTGTTTATTCATGTTCCTGGCAGAGGCATGCTGAAACCGCATTTAAAAAAAATAACTTTTGGGGTTTGTGCCGATGTGCATAAAGATATTCAACCTGATGCCGATAACCGGTTACGAATCTTTATTCATCAAGCCATAAAGAAAAAGGTTGATTTTATCATACAATTGGGAGATTTTTGTTTCCCTAAACAAAAAAACTCCGGATTTGTTAAGATATGGAATGAATTTAATGAGAGGAAATACCATGTACTCGGAAATCATGATATGGATACATGTTCGAAAAAGGAGATCATGACATTCCTTGATATACGAAATTCCTTTTATTCTTTTGATACCGGAGATTTTCATTTTGTGGTGCTTGATCTGAATTTTTTTAAGAATGAGCAGGGGCAGGTTGTGCCTTATCAAAACGGGAATTATTTTTCGCATGCGAATACTCGCGGAACTATGCCTGCCGGAGAGTTGGATTGGTTGAAAAAGGATATAGAAAAAACAAATAAACATACGATTATTTTTTCTCATCAGAGCCTGGTGTATAGTTGTCCGAATGGGAATGATGTAAGAGCTGTTCTTGAAGAAGCCAATCAAACAGCCGGATTTAAGAAAATAATTGCCTGTCTGAACGGGCACCATCATAATAATGTATATGATGTCATCGGTGATATACCATATATTAATGTCAACAGTATGTCATATAAATGGCTGGGGAATAAATATGCCTATGCAAAACGGTACTCGGCGGATATTATGGAAATATTCCCCTCGGCAAAGTACATTGCCCCTTATAAAGATCCGCTTTATGCCATTGTTGAATTAACCTCTGAAATGATGAAAATAACCGGAACCAAAAGTAAATTTATACCTCCTTCACCGGCAGAATTGGGAGTTCCTGCATCGGCAAATCCCGACGAAATGACACCAATGATCAGTAACCGTATAATCAATATTGTTTAACTTATGAAATAATTATATCATGAAAGGAAAAAATAATAAGCAAATACTGTTCTTTTTTTCTGTTTTTTTTGTGCTGGTATTTATAAGTACTATATCCTGTGTAAGGACAAAATCAAAACAAAACATTCTGTTTACCTATGTGGATCCATTGCAAAAAGTTTTTAAAGAAACAGCTTTTTTCCCACAGAAAGAACCTGTTGCTGATGTTGCCCGGGGAGAACATGCCAGCTTTCAGTTTGTCTTTCGGTCTGATAAATCGGTTGATATTACGGACATCGCCATTCAACTGAATGAAAATGGAAGAATTCAGCTCGGAACTCCCGTTTGGGGTTTTGTGGAATATGTCCGAATAGGCAGAAAGTCCCTTGATCCGGCATCCGACCGGCTTTACTCTATTTCCGGGTACTATCCTGATCCAATTATCAAAAGCGATCATAAAAAATTGGCAGCCGAAGAAACTCAACCTATTTGGGTGACTATTCCGGTTCCTAAATCGGCTAAACCGGGGACATATACAGGTACAATTTATTTAAAAGCAAAACAGGGATTGAAAAAAAATAAATTATCCAAAGATTTTGCGGTTCATGTATATCCACCGATTATTAACAAGACTTCTTTATGGGTTACCAACTGGTATGGTACAGATTTTTCCTTTCTTAATGAAGGAAAATCAGTAGTGCCTTTTTCTGCAAAATATTGGAAATATATGAGGATGCTGGCTCGTATTATGGCAAGATATAATCAGAATGTAGCATTAATATCTCCTCTGAAACTGGCAAACTATAACATAGAGGATAATTTGAAATATTCAATTGATTTTTCTAATTTTATAAAAACGGTTAAAATATTTGAGGAAGAAGGAGTCGTTGGACGCATAGAAGGAGGACATATAGGCACCCGCGATAGTACATGGTCAAGCCCGTTTGTGGTTTTAGTGCCGGTACAGGAGAAAGATACAATCATTTTGAGAAAGTTTAGTATAAAAAATGATACGGCAAGGATATTTTATAAACAATTTTTTCCCAAGTTTATGAAGGTGCTTGATGTTCATGGCTGGAAAGATATTTATATGCAGCATATTGCAGATGAGCCAATTGAATCCAATGCACAATCTTATATAAATATCACTAAATTTGTTAAAACACTAATCCCTGATATCCCGATTATTGAAGCTTGTCATACTACCAAAGTAAAGCATATGATATCTGTTTGGGTTCCCCAGTTGAATTTTTTTAATGCGGATTATCACTTTTATTCTGACAGGCAGAAAAAAGGAGATGAGGTTTGGTTTTATACATGCCTTGGCCCAAAAGGGGAATTTGCCAACCGTTTTATTGATCTTCCGTTAATCAAAACAAGAATATTACATTGGATTAATTTTAAATACCATGCGCCCGGATATCTGCATTGGGGGTTTAATCACTGGAACGTGAGCGGGAATCCGTATAATGAAACTACCGGGATTAACAAAGAATCCGGAAATATTCTGCCCGGAGGCGATGCATGGATCGTATATCCAGGGAAAGATACAATTTACAGTTCTATCCGTCTGGAAGCCATGCGAGATGGAATTGTGGATTACGAATTGCTTAAAATGCTGAAAGAAAAAGATCCGGAAAATGCTGCCGATTTTTCCCATCAAGTAGTTTATGGTTTTCATACGTACGAGACAAATATTGATGCATTCAGGGCGATAAGAAAAAGATTATTGGAATTGCTTTCCGGGGTACATTGAGTTTCTATGTAGATAGGGAAATTACCCGGCAATTATCAAAAAAAGATAATAATAAATATGTCCCTTCTGCCTACCAGATGGTTTATTTTAGTATGTCTGCAGGTACCTGGGGCGGAAATGTTGCCCAGTCTGGGAATAGTCTTCCTGCCTATTCATATTTTGATTATTGCCGGGTTTACCAAACGGATAATGAAAATGCGTATTATTTCTTTGGGGATGAAAAAAAGTTGATTCAAGCAGAAGACAGAAAAGGAAAATATTGAATGAATCTCGTGTAAAGTATAGTTTATCCCAAATGTGCAAACCGGGGTTATTTCTTCCCCCTGAACAAATACAACATTCCCCGGTATTCTTGCCCCTTGTATTTCACATCATCCCATCCCACCGCGCGAATGATGTAATAATACACTCCGGGGCTGGCGGCACCGCGGCCGTTGATCCGGCCGTCCCAGCCTTCATAATCTTTAAGGACATTCCCTTGCCCTTCAAACTCATACACTTTTACTCCCTGCCGGTTGTAAACTTTAATATGAAGATAACGCAATGATTTGGCAGCCACCCGGAAATAATCATTGTAGCTATCCCCGTTGGGAGTAAAGACATTGGGGATCTCGAGTGACGAGGGATCTACATGAATAGATTCGAAAGAGAGACTGTCAATACAACCTTCTTCGCTCCTGGCAATCAACACCGGGACGTAGTCGTCCGGGATGTAATAGGTATGCGGATCCGGTGTTTCCCCGTAAAAAATGGAATCATCCCCAAGCTTCCACTCAAACTCCACCCCGTTGATGGATTTATTGGTAAACGACACCTCCAGTGGAGCTTCTCCGTTTTCCGGGTTCACTTCAAAATCAGCCTTGACATGAATGGTCTCATAAAAGACAGAAGAGTTGGCATTACACCCGAAACTGTCTGTCACCGTTAAATAATACCGGGTATCTTCATAGGGAGGCTTGTATATAATCGGATCGGTTTCAAGATCGGGCCAGGGTATGACAGACTGGGGATCAGAGGTCCACAAAAAAGTAAGGCCGTTTCTCAGGATTATGGCCGAGTCTTTGGTCGTATTATAATATGTAAATGGGATCGAAGCCGTATCGCCCTTCAGTGCAACATAATCACAGGTAAAATTCAGCACAGAAGCTTTCACCTGTGGCGTATCGACGAACACCCAGGCATAAAAGCTGGTATCCATCGAGACCGCATCCTGGATCCTGACCGCATAGCCGCCACTGCCGAGGTTACTGACGGTGGAAGACGCTACTCCGTTTTCCACCAGAACCGTAGAATCATAGTTATGGGTGACAGGGTTGTAAAAAGTCCATGTAAAATCCCAGCCGGCGGTACCGCCGGGAGGCGTGGCGGTCAGACTGCCCAATACCGGGTTCCCGTTTGCATCCGGACAATAAATAAAAATAGGATCCCGGTGTTGGTTGGTAGTATCGTAACGGGTCCATTCCAGCGAGGAATAGCCGTTGGCATCTACCTGCGCCTGTATATTACCGGCAGTCAGTAAAGAAATGATCATGATCATAAAAATCCTTCCTGACGGTATGTTGTTATGTCTCTTCAATATCCTGTATGTAAAAATAAGAATAACCTGCGAATTAATTAAAAAACGAAAATACGGCAAAATATTTTATCGGAAGGTTTTAAATAAGTAAAAAGTGCCTGAAAGTACGAGTTAAAAAACGAATCTCTCCGCCGCAAGCAGACGAGGTGTCATCCATGGCGTTGTTCATTTTTCACCGCCGGAGACGTTGATTCCCCCCCCTTGTCCGCCCACCGGCGGATTGTCCGCCCACCGCAGGACTTGTCCGCCCACCGGCGGATTGTCCGCCATAGCGTAACACGAAAGCGGGTTAATTTTTTTTTTGGATAAAAGGAACGGTTTGTTTCATCGATCCGGCTCCCTGCCTGGTGATTCTTTGTTTACTGAGGATGAGAAACGGACCCTTCGGTGCATACTGTTGATAAAAAACACAACAGAATTTTCCCATATCCCGGAATTATTCCCAAAGGTTCCGTATTTTTGGACGATTTTTATACTTGTGGACTTTTTATCAGAATTAAATAAGATACAGCGCGAGGCGGTCCGGCATATTCAAGGGCCTTCTCTGATCATTGCCGGGGCAGGTTCGGGGAAAACCCGTGTATTGACTTACCGGGTGGCTTATCTGTTGTCGAAGGATACGCCGGCCCACACAATCCTGGCACTGACCTTTACCAACAAAGCTGCGCGTGAGATGAAGGAAAGGATCTTCCGGCTGGTAGGAGAATCCGCAGCCCGCTATGTCTGGATGGGCACCTTTCACTCTATCTTCGCCCGCATTCTGCGCAACGAAGCCCATCTGCTCGGATACCCCTCCTCATACACGATATACGACACTGCCGACTCGAAAAACCTGATCAAAACCATCGTGAAAGAAATGAGGCTGGACGAAAAGATATACAAGCCTTCAGAAGTTTTCAGCCGCATCTCCTCCGCAAAAAACTCACTCATCACCCCTGATATTTACAGCACCATCCCGGAGCTGACGCAATATGACAAATACAAAAAAAGGGATCGCATGGGCGAGATCTTCAAGGTCTATGCCCGCCGTTGTCGCAAGGCCGGAGCCATGGATTTCGACGACCTGCTGCTCAATACCAACCTCCTTTTCCGGGATTTCCCGGAGACACTGGATCAATACCGCCGGCGATTCCGGTATATTCTGGTGGATGAATACCAGGATACCAACCTGGCCCAGTACATGATTCTGAAAAAACTGTCCGAAGCTCATAAAAATATTTCGGTCGTGGGGGATGATGCCCAGAGCATTTATGCTTTCCGGGGAGCACGCATTGAAAACATACTCAACTTTAGAAAAGATTATCCCGAAGCCAAAGTCTTCAAACTGGAACAAAACTATCGCTCTACCCGTAACATTGTAGATGCTGCCAACAGCCTTATCCGCCATAACGCCGAACAAATCTCCAAAGAAGTCTTTTCGGAAAAGGACAAAGGAGAAAAAATAAAGATCGTGGAGGCCGAAACCGACCGGGAAGAAGGTTTTCTGGTCGTTAATGAGATCTTTGATGAACATCTGAGCCTCCGGATGAAATACAATGACTTTGCCGTGCTTTATCGCACCAATGCCCAGTCGCGGGTGTTTGAGGAAGCACTCAGAAAGCGGAACATCCCTTACCGGGTGTATGGCAGTATCTCTTTCTACCACCGAAAGGAGATCAAGGACGTGCTGGCGTATTTCAGGCTGGTAGTCAATCTCCGTGATGACGAAGCCCTGAAAAGAATCATCAACTATCCCGCCCGGGGCATCGGAAAAACCACCCTTGAAAAACTGGAGGCCCTGGCCAACGACACGGGAAAACCCATGTGGGAGATTGTTTCCCATCCGGAAGAAAACGGATTGAAAATCCATGCGGGAACACAGAAGAAGCTGGAAGCGTTCTCAGCCACGATCCTGGAGTTCGCCGACCAGCAAAACCAAAAAGATGCTTATGAGCTGGCTTATGAGATCACCCGCAAAAGCGGCATTCTGAAAGACCTGCACAACGGCACGGCCCCCGAAGAGGTGAGTAAGTATGAAAATGTACGTGAACTACTCAATGGAATCAGTGAATTTATCGCTGCCCCCGAACAGGAAGGCCGTTTCATCGGCCTCGATGAATACCTGCAGAATGTAACCCTTCTCACCGACCAGGACACCGAGACGGAAGAGTTGGACACGGTAAAAATCATGACTGTTCATGCAGCCAAAGGGCTGGAGTTCAGGCATGTTTTTATTGCAGGCATGGAAGAAAATCTGTTTCCCTCCCAACTCTCGGTCAACTCGCAACGCGAGCTGGAGGAAGAACGAAGGCTTTTTTATGTGGCTCTGACCCGCGCCAAGGATCGCGTCACCATCACCTATGCCAAATCACGCTTTCGCTGGGGAGATGTCACATTTTCGCGCCCCAGCCGTTTTATCCGGGAAATTGATCCCCGATATCTGGATTATCCGGTTTCAGATCCGGTTTTTCCCGCTGCCGGCACGGAAAACGAAGAATACAGAAACACCGGTTACCCAAAAAGATCTTTTGCATCCCCCCGAAGCCGGCCTGCCGGGGAAAAAACACATATCATTTCCACCGGCAAAAAAACAGACATTCCTTTTGTGCCGGATGATCCAAAGCAAATACAGCCAGGCATGGAAGTGGAACATGCCCGGTTCGGAAAAGGCAAGGTATTACAGATAGAAGGCGTTTTTCCGGATACAAAAGCAACTGTTTTCTTTAAAGAGTTCGGACAAAAGCAATTATTGCTTAAATTTGCAAAACTAAAAATTGTAAAACCGGTTGTTTAATGCAACATGATTCTGATCCGATCTACCTGCCGGAAAATCAGGAATCAATATTTTCAGGATCTGACATTTACTTCAAGACATTTTCACCTATGAAACAAAAATTTGATTATAACACAACCCGCAAACCTTTGAAGTTGCCGGAATACGGCCGGAACCTCCAGCGGATGGTAGACTATATGCAGACTATCGAAGACCGTAAAGAGAGAACCCGTGCTGCCCGTACCATCATCTCCGTCATGGCAGGCATGTATCCTCAAACCCGTGATCTCGAAGATTTCGAACATAAATTGTGGGACCATCTGGCGATCATGACCAATTTCAAGCTGGACGTGGACGCTCCCTATGAGATGCCTACGGAAGAGAAACTGGCTGAGAAACCCCGCCGGGTGCCTTATACCTCCCGCAAGATACGTTTCAAACATTACGGTTATCTGGTGGAAGAAATCATCGAAGAGATCATCAAAATGGAAGACGGGCCGGCCAGGGAACAGGCCATCGAAGACCTGGCCAATCAGATGAAACGGCAGTATCTGATGTGGAACCGTCGTCAGGTGTCCGACGAAGCCATCTTCAAAGATCTTGAAGAGCTTTCTCGGGGAGCTCTGAAGGTGAACAGAAACATTGTTCTGCGCAGTGACAAGGATCTGGTCATCATTATGCCCACCCAGCCCAAGCACCAGAACAGGAAGAAAAGACGCAAAAAATAATTGCCGGAATGGCTACTTTCACGATCACAGGAGGGAAAACGTTATCAGGAGAGATTGTCCCGCAGGGGGCCAAGAACGAAGCCCTTCAGATCATAGCCGCCACCCTGCTCACCCAGGATGAGATCAGGGTTTACAACATCCCGCTGATACGGGATGTACTGTGCATGATAGACCTCCTGAAAATTCTTGGCGTGGAGGTAAAGCCTTTGGGTGATCACAGCTATTCTTTCCGTGCCGTCAACGTTGACCCTGACCGGATGAGGACCCAGGAATTCCGTGATATCGCCGCAAGCCTGCGGGGGTCTGTGATGATCACCGGGCCTATGCTGGCACGTTTCGGGCAGGGGTTTATCCCACGGCCCGGAGGCGATAAAATAGGACGTCGCAGGATAGACACCCACCTGAAAGGCTTTCAGCTTCTGGGCGCCACCTTCCAATACGACCCGTCCGAAAACGCTTTTTCCCTGCAGGCATCCCGTCTCAGAGGCACTTACATGCTGCTTGAAGAAGCCTCCGTCACAGGCACAGCCAACCTGATCATGACAGCTGCACTGGCAGCAGGTGAAACCACCCTTTTCAATGCCGCCTGTGAACCTTACATCCAGCAACTCTGTCGTATGCTCAGCAACATGGGGGCCGACATCAGCGGCATAGGATCCAACCTGCTCCACATCAGAGGGGTCGGTTCATTGCACGGAGGGGAGCATACCATCCTGCCGGATATGATCGAAACAGGCAGTTTTATCGGCATGGCCGCCATGACAGGCTCAGCCCTTACCATTAAAAATGTGTCCTTTGATCATCTCGGGTTGATTCCGGACGCTTTCAGACGTCTGGGCATCCGTCTGGAAAGAAAAGATGATGATATCTTCATCCCCGTACAGGATCATTATACCATCGAGTCATTCCTCGACGGTTCGATCATGACCATCTCCGACGGGATCTGGCCGGCCCTAACACCCGATCTGATCAGTGTCTTTCTGGTAGTGGCTACCCAGGCCCGGGGGAGCGTACTTATCCATCAGAAAATGTTCGAAAGCCGTCTTTTCTTTGTGGACAAGCTTATCGATATGGGAGCTCAGATCATCCTGTGCGACCCGCACCGTGCTACCGTTATTGGCCTTGACAAAAAATTCAAGTTGCGGGGCACTACCATGACCTCTCCGGATATACGCGCCGGCGTAGCCCTGCTGATCGCAGCTCTCTCGGCCGAAGGTCTCAGTGTCATACACAATGTCGAACAGATCGACCGCGGTTACGAAAATATTGACAAACGACTCAATGCGCTCGGCGCAGACATCAAACGTACCAGCGGATGATCCGAATTATTTTCAACACGCGGAGGTGCCGGCTGTCAATTTGTCCGTCCCTGACACTTGGCAGGTATTTTGCAGAAAGCTTCTGACAATTTTGCCAAAACCAAAAAATTTGGAGACATGACAAAAAACAAAACAGAACAAGGAAAGGATAAACAGATGGAAGAAAAAGAAAACAGGAAAGAACAGATAAAGACAGAGGAACAGGAACTACATACTGACAAAAAAGAACAAGCAGAGACAAAACAACAAACAAAGAAGAAACATCCTTCTTACAAGGTCAAATATGAAGATATGCATGACCGTTATCTGCGGTTATCAGCGGAATTTGACAACTACCGGAAAAGAACGTTGCGGGAAAAAGCCGACCTGACAAAGTTTGCTTCCGAAGGAATCCTGCTTTCCCTGTTGCCGGTGATCGATGATTTTGACAGGGCCATGGCCTCCTTGCCCGAACAGGAAGAATGCCAGAGCTATATCGAGGGAATATCCTTGATATACAATAAAATAAAAGATTTCCTGAACCAAAACGGTGTAGAGGAAATGGAGGCTTTGCATAAGACCTTTGACCCGGACCTGCACGATGCGGTCACCAAGGTACCGGTGCCGGAAGAAGACCTGAAGAGCAAAGTGGTTGATGTGCTGCAGAAAGGATACTTCCTGAATGGTAAAGTGCTACGACACGCCAAAGTCGTTGTTGGAGAATAAATTTATTCACAAGAAAACGGACCGTACCGTTGCCCCTTAATTGCCTGAAATATGTCTAAAAGAGATTATTATGTAGTACTTGGAGTTTCCAAAACAGCTACCCAGGAAGAGATAAAAAAAGCCTACCGCCAACAAGCCCTGAGATTTCATCCGGACAAAAATCCCGGAGACCCCGAGGCAGAAGAGAAGTTCAAGGAAGCTGCCGAAGCTTATGAAGTGCTTGGTAATCCCGACAAAAGAGCCCGTTACGACCAGTTCGGGCATGCCGGCGTAGGTTCTTCCTCAGGTTTTGGCAGCGGGATGAATATTGATGATATCTTTGAACATTTCGGTGATATCTTCGGGGATTTAGGCTTCGGAGGCTTCAGCGGCGGCCATTCCTCCTCGCGCAGGTCAAGGGGAAGCAACATACGTATCAAGGTGAAGCTGACACTTGAAGAAATCGCTCACGGTGCGAAGAAAAAAGTCAAGGTACGCAAGGATATCCCCTGTTCAGCCTGTGCCGGTACCGGCGCCAAAGACGGGACCTCTTACACTACCTGTCCCACCTGTAACGGCCGGGGACAGGTCACCCGGGTCATGAACACTTTCCTGGGACGTATGCAAACCACCACTGCCTGTCCCACCTGTAACGGACAAGGCCGTATCATCCAGGAGAAATGTCCCGTATGTCACGGCACAGGGGTGGTACGGGGAGAAGAAGTCATCAGCATCAATATCCCGGCAGGCGTGGAAGACGGCATGCAGCTATCCCTTAACTCACAGGGAAATGCCTCCCGCAGCGGCGGATTGAAAGGTGACCTGATCGTGCTGATCGAAGAGATCGAACATCCCGAATTAATACGTGACGGAAAAAACCTCATCTATCCCCTTTACCTGAGCATCGCCCAGGCAGCCATCGGAACACAGGTGGAAGTGCCTGCCGTGGACGGGAAGATAAAAATCAAGGTGGACCCCGGCACACAACCCGGTAAGATCCTCCGCATACGTGGAAAAGGTCTGCCCGATATCCATGGCTACGGCCGGGGTGACCTGCTCATCTACGTTAATGTGTGGATCCCCAAAAACCTGAGCCGTGAAGAAAAAAGAATCCTGGAGAAACTCGACGAATCGGAAGAATTCAAACCCAAGCCACCCGGCCGTGACAAAGGGTTCTTTGAACGGGTGAAGAATTTCTTCGAATAACCCTCAGCAGCTCATAGAATGCACATGACATTAACCCTACCGATATGATCTTATTTCATGCAGACAACATTGTAAAAAATTTCTCAAACCACCGTGCCCTGGATCACGTGACCATAAAGGTACCTGAAAACAGTATCTATGGATTGTTGGGGCCTAACGGAGCCGGGAAAACAACCCTTATCCGTATTATCAACCAGATCACGGCTCCCGACGAAGGGACTCTCACATACATGAACAGACCTATGACCCGGGAAGATATCTACTCCATCGGTTATCTGCCCGAAGAAAGAGGCTTATATAAAAAAATGAAAGTGGGAGAACAGGCGCTGTACCTGGCACAGCTCAAAGGACTCTCACGGCACGACGCCCTGAAACAATTGAAACACTGGTTCGAGAAATTCGGAATCGGCTCTTGGTGGAACAAAAAAGTAGAGGAATTATCCAAAGGAATGCAGCAGAAAATACAGTTTATCGTAACCGTCATCCATGAGCCCAAACTGTTGATCTTCGACGAGCCTTTCACCGGCTTCGACCCTATCAACACGCAGCAACTTAAGAAAGAGATCCTCTCGTTGCGACAAAAAGGAGCCACCATAATTTTCTCCACCCACGACATGGGATCCGTGGAAGAGCTGTGCAACCATATCACGCTGATCAACGAATCACGTACCCTGCTGGAAGGACCTATCGGCGAAGTGAGAGAAAGATATTCGGAAAACGAATACGAGCTGCGTTTCGACGGGGATGTCAACCTGCTCACCGCTACCCTCAACTCACGGTTTCAGATCCTGGAACATAAAAAGGAAAACAACGAAAGCGTGGTACGCATCCAGATGACCAACAACGGATCCCCTAACGATGCACTGTATGCCTTGCTGGAGGCCGGAAAGATAATTTCCTTTAACAAGATCACCCCCCGCATGAATGATATTTTCATAAAAGTGGTAAGCGAATACCGGGAAAAGAATAGAAAAAACGTGACTGCAGAAGCTGAAAACAATAAATAAAAACCTACCTTATGAGCAAAACAGGATTGATCATCCGCCGCGAATATCTGACCCGTGTCAGAAAAAAATCTTTTATCATACTCACCCTGCTGACGCCCGTTTTTATGGCAGCCATGTTTGTGATACCGGTCCTGATCATGACCTCCAAAGGACAGGAAACAAAAAGAATCGCTGTGGTGGAACAACAAGGCCATTTTTTCAAAGGCAAAATACATTCTACCCAATATCTCAAATTTGATTATCTGGAAAACGTGCGGCTGGATTCGCTGAAAAAACATTTTGATGAGCTGGGATACTATGCCATCCTGTACATCTCTCCCAAAGTAGGCTACATCCCGTCAGCCGTACAGCTTATCTCACATAAACAACCTTCGATAGAGGTGGTAACGTACATCTCCGAAACCCTGAAGAAAGAGATCGAGCGTCAGAAACTGCTTGCCTATAACATTAAAGACCTGGATAAAATACTCAAGTCGGTGGAGACCGATATACGTTTGAAGACCATTATCATCAATGCCGCGGGCGAAGAAAAAGAGACCAGCACCGGCATTGCTATGGCACTGGCCTATATCTCCGGACTGCTGATTTACATGTTAACCTTTATGTTCGGAGCCATGGTCATGCGGGGCGTTATCGAAGAAAAAACCAACCGTATCGTGGAAGTACTCATCTCTTCGGTGAAGCCTTTTCAACTGATGATGGGCAAGATCATCGGCATCGCCCTGGTGGGACTCACACAGTTTGTGCTGTGGATAGCCCTGACGCTGGTTCTGGTCACAGCCACCACCGGTGTCGTTATGCATAAGAGCAAGGGAAACTCGCCTATACAGGTACCCACAAGTCTTTTCTCCGGCAATACAGACCAGGGATTGCAAACCAATAAGGCCAATACAAAAGTTATCGGTCAGGAAGAACTATCACAGGCCGAAAGGATGCTTAATGCCCTGAAGGCTGTTAACTGGGGACTGATCGTCGGCGCTTTCATCCTGTTTTTCCTCGGAGGATATCTTCTGTATGCCTCCCTGTTTGCCGCTGTTGGTTCTGCCGTGGACAATGAAACAGACACCCAACAGTTTATGCTGCCTATCACCATCCCGTTGATACTGGCCTTGTTTATTGCAATGGGAACTTTCCAGAACCCGGAGAGCCAACTGGCTTTCTGGGGATCGCTGATTCCCTTCACCTCGCCGGTGGTGATGATGGCCCGCCTGCCTTTCGGTGTACCGGCATGGCAGCTGATCGTTTCTATTGTCCTGCTGTTCATAACCTTTATCGGAACCACCTGGATAGCTGCCAAAATATACCGGACAGGCATTCTGATGTACGGGAAGAAACCTACCTGGAAAGAGATGTGGAAATGGATAAGATTCAGGAACTACTGATAAAACCGATGAAACGAATGAAACGATTCTTTCAGAAAATCCGGACAATATGACTTCCGCCCATATCGCCGTCATTGACATGGGCACCAATACGTTCAACCTTCTGATTGCCGGGGTGAACGGACAGAAGATGACGGAGATCTATTTTGAAAAAATCCCGGTAAAGCTGGGGAAAGGAGGAATGCAGCAAAAGATCATCACCCCGGAAGCGAAGCTCAGGACCATAGAGGCGATGATCCGCTATAAAGAGATCGCAGACCGCCACCATGTGCAGGAAATTCTGGCTACCGGCACCTCTGCCCTTCGTTCTGCCACCAATAGCGGAGAACTCCTCGACAACATCCGACAGACTACCGGGATCGAGGTACACATTATCCCGGGCGATGAAGAAGCTTCACTGATTTATGCCGGCGTGACACATAGCATTCATCCCACCGGGGTCTTCCTGATCATGGATGTGGGCGGAGGCAGCGTGGAGTTCATCCTGGCCTCACAGTCCGAAGGGGTTATCTGGAAAAGAAGCTATCCTCTGGGCATCGCGCGACTACTGGAGCAGTTCGACCTGTCCGATCCGGTCACGGAAGAGAACATACAAATCCTGGAACGGTATTTCGACCAGAACCTGACAGAGCTGTGGGAAGTCGTCTCACAACACCGTCCCGGCATGCTGATCGGCGCTGCCGGCACTTTCGACACCCTGCGTGCTCTGGCAACAGGAAAAGAATGGCTGCCGGAAACAAACAAATCATGGCAGGAAATACCTCTGGACATATACCGGAAAGTCCATCAAATGCTGCTCCGTTCCAAAGCCACTGAAAGGATACAAATGAAAGGGATGGAACCATTCCGGGTGGAAATGATTGTCCCGGCATCCATTTTTGTTAATTTTGTTCTCGGGAAAACAAATGTGCCTTCACTGGTACAAACGTACTATTCGCTGAAAGAGGGGGTCGTGTTCCGATGGATGGAGACACAAGAGAATAATAAAAATTAAATACGATGGCATCAATCCTGGTTATTGACGATGAGAAGAGCATCCGCAACACGCTGAAGGATGTGTTGGAATATGAAAAATATACGGTAGATGTAGCCGAGGACGGCTTCCGCGGACTGGAGATGTTCCGGGAACATCCCTATGACGTGATCCTCCTGGATATTAAGATGCCTAAGATGGACGGGTTAGAAGTGCTGGAAAAGATCATGGAAGACCCGGGAGACGCTCAGGTAATCATGATCTCAGGCCATGGAAATATTGACACGGCTGTGGAAGCGATCAAAAAAGGAGCTTTTGATTTCATCGAGAAACCCCCGGACATGAACCGTCTGCTGATCACCATCCGCAACGCTCTGGACAAATCCAGCCTGATCACAGAAACACGGGTACTGAAGAAAAAGATCAGCAAAAAATATGAGATCGTCGGGGAGTCGCCCGCCATAAAAAAAGTGAAGGAGCTCATTGACAGGGTTGCTCCCACCGAGGCACGTGTGCTGATCACCGGCGCCAACGGCACCGGCAAGGAGCTGGTGGCCCATCAACTACATGAGAAAAGCAACCGCTGCGACGGCCCTTTCGTGGAGGTTAACTGTGCAGCCATCCCCTCCGAGCTGATCGAAAGCGAGCTGTTCGGCCATGAAAAAGGATCCTTCACCTCTGCCTATAAACAGCGGAAAGGGAAATTCGAACAGGCACAGGGAGGAACGATCTTCCTGGACGAAATCGGCGACATGAGCCTGTCGGCTCAGGCCAAAGTACTGCGGGCCTTGCAGGAGAATAAAATCACACGCGTGGGCAGCGATAAAGACATCCCCGTGGATGTACGCATCGTGGCCGCCACCAACAAAGACCTGATGGAAGAGATACAAAAAAACAACTTCCGCGAAGACCTGTACCACAGACTCAGCGTCATCATCATCCACGTGCCCGCCCTTAACGAACGTCTCGAAGACATCCCCCTGCTCGCCAAACATTTCTCTGAGATGATCTGCGGAGAATACGGGATGCCCGTCAAGACCTTCACAGAGAATGCCCTCGAAGAGATGAAGAAGATCAACTGGACCGGTAACGTGCGGGAGTTTCGCAATGTGATCGAACGCCTCATTATCCTGTGCGGCAACACCATCACCGGCGAAGACGTTCAGGCTTACGCACATCCTATCTTCAAGTAAAAAGTAATAAGTAAAAAGGCATAAGGATAAAGTACTTCTGCCTTCTGCCTTATCCATCCCTCTCCGCCTATGCCCAAGGAAGAACAGCTTTAAATCAAACCTTTTCAGGTTTCTTTTATTACCGAAAATTGAGTAATTTAGTTATTTGCTTAAAACTCCCAACTATCATAAACCATAGCATACAATGCCTTTATGTTACTTTGTATCGGATCTGCACGGTAAAAAAGATCGCTACGATAAATTGTTCCTGATGATCGAGGAAGAAAAACCTTCCTGCCTTTTTCTGGGAGGAGATCTCTTCCCGTCCGGCATTTATGCCGGAGAGACAGATGATTTCTTCAAAAACATTCTATTCAAAGGCTTCTTGAAATTAAAAAAAAAACTCGGGAACCGTTATCCCCGTGTTTTTATCATTTTAGGCAATGACGACGGGAAAAGCAAGGAAGAGGAGATTATCAGGAAAGAATCGAAAAAGATCTGGGAGTATGTCCACAATAGAAAAACCCGTTTTGGCATCTACACAGTTTACGGTTATGCATATGTTCCGCCCACTCCCTTTCTTTTAAAAGACTGGGAACGATATGATGTTTCACGGTATGTAGACCCCGGATGTGTTCCTCCGGAAGAAGGCTGGCACAGTCACCAGGTAAAGAAAGATGAGGTTCTCTATTCAACGATTAAAACAGATCTGGAGCTACTGACGCAAAAGGATAATATGTCAAATGCCATATTTCTTTTCCACACACCCCCTCATCAGACCAACCTGGACCGGGCAGACCTTGAGGGGAAAATGTTTGAGAATGTCCCGCTTGATCTGCATGTTGGGAGTATAGCCGTAAAAAGGTTCATCGAAGAGAAACAACCCTTGCTCACATTACACGGACATATCCATGAATCACCCCGTTTAACCGGAGCATGGAAGGAAAAACTGGGAAGGACCTTTGCTTTTTCTGCTGCCCATGACGGGTCCGAACTGTCGTTGATAAGATTTGATCCTGAAAAACCGGAAGCAGCTTCCCGCGAATTACTGTAAAGACACTATTTCTCTTTCTTCAAACGGGTTCCCATGGGAAGGGGCCTTGCAGCATCGGTCACAGCACCAATCTTAATAGCATAACTGTCACGTTTTTTTATGTCTTCCTCGGTGACGATATGTACATCCAGTAAACCCGTGGTTTTGTATCCCGTGCGTAAAAAGTTCATATGATCCAGGCTTAAACTCCATCCTTCCAGCCATAACAAAAGATCCCTGCGCTGCTCAGGCGTCCCCTGAAAATGGATGATAATGTCTATATCACTGCTCGACCTGGCCGTGGCATTCTTGGTGCTCCCGAAAACATAAAATCCTTTCACCCCGAATCTTCCGGGATCAAGGTTCGCTGCAATATTTTCAGCAAAATCCAAACGCCATTTCCAGTGAATATCATTCTCCCTGATATTCTCAAATATTTTCTCTTTGCTTATATTCGTCTCTACAATATGTGTGGATTCTGAAATAAGGGCTATCGCTTTTTCTTCATTTGAATTCATCAGAATTTTCAATACTTTCCCTCCGGTTGTATGGGACACATCGATCACCTTGATCACTTCTGAAAAACGTGCCAGATCAGGGATCAGATCCCCCAGGATATTTTCTGAACCGGTAAAGAACCGTTCCTGAAAAAAAATTCCCTGATCATCGGGATATAAAGGAAGATATATGATCCTCGACTCCACAAGATCCTGGAAAAAATGCGTGCCGAATGAAAGCTCCGGGACATAATTTTTCTGCTTGCGTGCAATCTCTATCAGCATGGAAGTGTTGCTGATATCAGAATACATAACACTGACACCCAGTTTAATATCCCCCCGGCTTCCCCATCTTCCAGGACCCATTAAAACAAACTGCCTCTTGGGTAATATATTATTAAGCTTACCAACCGCTTTTCCAATAGCTCTGAGATCTTCGTAGTCCTCCAACTCACCGTATTTTTTAGGATCAACATAAACCACATGGGAAATGTTGGAAATGGTGCCGTCCGGAACGAATTTATTTGCGGAAAAGATTATTTTTTCTTCAGACACGTCATAAGGAATAAGAGCCGGTTGATTGATCTTCCCATAGCTCAGGGGCCTGCACTGGAGGAGATAGAAATTTTTTCCGTCATGAGCAAATTCAATGTCAACCGGTCCATTCAACTCTTCTTCCAGGACTTTCAGGATAGAATAGATCTGTTCCGGAAAATCTGTGTTATTGATCAGCCCGTCAAAGGTCACCACATGGTTGTCCTTTTGAAAATCCATTCCCAGCTTTTTGGGCTGTTGTATATAATTTTCCGCGAGAACAGATACGATTTGGTGAACGGCCGGATAGTCAGCTCCCCTTTCTTTCAGAAGGGTACCGATATCAATGGTCTCAAAGACATTTGTCTCCAGGTTGATCACATCTGTTTTCTTTGGGGAGTACCTGACAATCTCATCTATGGTAACATTCACACGCAGGTTGGGCTGACCCGGGGAGAAAAGGACAGGATAATCATCACTTAAACGATCGACAGCCCGCGTTCCCAGACCGGGGACAATCCTGACAAGGCCATCTTCTTTCTTAATACGGCCCGACCATCGATAATCATTGTGGCTGAAAGCCACACCGGCAAAAGCAGGTAAAAAATATTTACCCACTTTCTTCCCTACCACCTCCTGTATCAAGATACCCATTTCTTCATGAAAATCCAGAAGACCTTGCTCTCTCCTGTATTCTATAGGATCCGGGCCGAAGGTTGACGCATATACCTCGGCAATGGCATCCATCAATTCCTGAAGTCTCTTCTCTTTCGTCCCCTGATTGGCAATAAAAAGGCTTTTGTATTTCCCGGCAAAGGCCGTATTAAAACGGTCTTCCAGAAGACTCGAACTGCGGATTATCAAAGGTACCTTACCAAAATCGTCCAGCGCCAGGGACAAACCATTGATCACTTCGGGAGAAAAAGAGGAATTCTTAAAGACATGGGAGATATAAGGATATTCCTTCCTGATCTGATCAATATCCTTATACTTCTGTTCAACAATATCTTCAAGATTATTGTACTTTATGAAGTTAAGAAGACCGTCGGAAGTGAGATACCAGGTTTTTGGTGTTTTGATCTCTTTCAATAAAGGGATCTTGTCCGTGGATTTTTTTAAAATGTATTTTGAAAGGAACAGCCCGGCACCTTTCCCTCCCAGTTTCCCATGACTGCCGACAATGGAAATGATCTTCTTGAATAGCTCATTGAAATCATTTATCTCAATAAAACGCTTTGCCACATTGATATACTCCGGTTGATCACTTAGCAAACGGCGGATAAGGGCAACCCTGAAACTCTGTTTCCTGGGTTCCGAAAGCTCCAGACCATGCGGCAACAAGTGATGAAAACGTTCTATGGCATTGCTGATCTCCACCAGGGAAGAGCCGGTGTTTTCCAGAATATCCACCAAAAAACCGGATTTATCCTCCTTGATCCATTTGTGTATGTTATTTAATATCTCTTTTTCGCTTAAATGCTTTTCTGCCATCTTAAAGATCTCAAAACTCACAAACATCAGGTCGTCTTTCTTCTGTGCCTGATACGGCCGGTTCACCTCCTTGAACAAACCGCTGTCCTTTTCATAGACCGGATTAAAATAATCAAATAACATCTCGACTTCCTTTATCCCGCTCCAACCCAGATAATTGATCATTTTTCTTGAGATACGGATCAACAATTCGGGATCTGTCCCTTTCAGCATCTCCAGGATAGTCCACCATTCGGGTTTTTTCTCTTCAGGCACCGGACCTTTTTTTTCAAATACTGTTTTCAACCGTTGATGCAAAAGATAGAATCCCAGTTGTCCGGATATGGTATCGATCAATTTTCTTTCCTCTTTCAGAAAAGGACCTTCATCAATAAGAGGTCTCTCTTCCGTATAACAAACCGATATCATCCCTACGATCTCATTCTGTATGACAATATCCGAATTCAATACCCAAGGTGTTTCCTGGTAGTGATCTGACTTATAGGACAGGTTTTGATATTCTATCTTCGCCTGACAGATTTCAGGATACTGCCATCCGGGAGGAAGCACTTCTATGATCCCCCGCAAAACATCATCCACCGTCTTTTTCCTATCATTCAACAGTTCCTGGACCTTATAAAGACAATTAAGCTCTTTTGCCCTTTCTTTAAGCTCGTTAACCAACTTGTCCAATGATTTACGGGTATTCATGGTAAAAAGATTTACGAATAAAAAATCACCCCTCTGCCTGTCCGTCCGTCCACTTTAACAGTTAGAGGCTTCTTCATCCTGATATGCCGGATAAAACCGGATTCTTCGACAACGTCTTGGTTTAAAAGCCAGTCCCACTCTATTTTACCGGAACCTTCCTGAACAGCAATATAAGGGATGGAAAAATAGAAAACCTTAAAACTGGTAACATTATGAAAAAAGTGTGAGCCCTGACTCATCTCCGTATACACCTCTTCTTGGGAAGCTTCGATGATCACCCGGGCATTGGATATTTGTCCCCACTGTACCGGCACACCGGCTCCCGGATCAGATGTGCCCCATCTTCCAAAACCGATCAGTATGTAAGGACGTTCTTGTTCCGTAAGTTTTTTATTCAATACGGACAGTCTTTCGGCTATCTGAAAAACTGATTTTGAATGCATCCCTGCAGGGTCTATATAAACAATATCCCTGAGGGACCGGACAACCCCGTTGCCTAAAACCCGTTCTGATGCAACCAGAACATGATCCCCGGAAAACTCTTCCTCAGAAATGTTCACTTCCTCAGCGGAGATCGCCATGGGGCGAACCTGCAGAAATCCAAAACGATAGGGATATTCCCCCTTCCCGTCCCTAGAAAAAGTCATGGCAAATTCGATCTCTACCGGTACGCCCAGCTCTTTCTCAAAAAGAGCAAGAAGGTCTTTTATCAAAGCATTCAAGGGAATATCTTCCAGATGCAGAACGGGAGCAAACGTGACAATACGGGGTCCTTTGCCGCTGAGACCCGGCCAGACCCTGTCGGATACAACATCATACGTGGAAACAATATGTCGCAAGGTACCGTCGGCCTCGGCATCCATGAGACTTTTCCTGACCAGATACTCCGTCTCCCTGACCGGATCATATTCGTGAGGTTTACCCATATTGACAGCCCAGAACTCCGTCTGTGTATTTTTCAGCATATCTGCGTTGGAGTTAAAAGGCGGACCAATATGCGGATAAGAAGGAGAATAGTACCAGGAAACCCCTCCGTCCACAATGGTCTTTCCAAGACCCAGTGCCAGATTCACTATTCCATGTTGGGGCTCGGCATGACCAAAAGAATAAAAATTATAGGAACGGGCTACTCCTGATATCTCCGGATAAAAACGATCTCCGTGCCGTGATCCCACCACCTCCTGGATAATAACCGCCATTTTTCCCTCCCCGGCCTTGTGACGGGTCGCTCTCATATATTCTCTGGCTGTCTTGAAAAATGTGGAAGCATATACAAACTTTATAGCCTCGACAAGCTTTCTGAAACGGGTATCTGCATCATGCTGGTTATTCGGGGTCATTTTTGTGCCATATATTCCCGCAAAAGGCTCATAGATAGCATCTTCAAGCATACTGGACGAACGGACAGCCAAGGGGACATGAACTTTCGAAACAATGGTACGCAGATCGCCGAGTACTTCAAAGGGAAGATCCGCCTTCTGAAAAGCCAGCGCTATCCGATCATCCGGCTGGTCCAGAAGAGCATACAGATCATTCTCTCGCATAAAGGCATCGAAGATCCCGGTACGAATAACGATCATCCTTGGAATGCTGATCATAAATCCGGGATATTTCCCCTTCTCAAATCTTTCTTTCAACACCTTCTGTGCCATCACCAGGCCTGTAGCTTTCCCACCTAGTGATCCCGAACCTATACAGGATATCGGTTTGCCGGAATCAAAAAAATGCTGATCAAACCTCTCAATGGTACCCATAAAATGCAGAACAATAAGATGATGCTGCCAGACATGCACACTTCCCCGGGCAAGGAAACCCTATACCCAGCCCCGGTCACGACAGGCTTGCGCAACCCTGTTGACAGATATTACATAAGCAGCTTCCCGCATGGTCAGTTTATGTGCTTTCGCAAAATCACTCACGGCAACATAAGCAGAAGTCATTTTGGCATCCAGTTTCCCCAGGACTTCATCTTTTTCCCAGAAATAGTTCATATTGCTTTGCACCTGTTCAAAGTAACTGCATACTACTCCTCCTGCATTGGCCAGGAAATCGGGAATAACGAACAACTCTTTCTGATTCAACGCTTCATCTGCTTCAGGTGTAGTGGGACCATTCGCTCCTTCCGCAATGATCTTCACCCTTTTGCTGATCTTATCCACGTTTTCACATGTAATCTGATCCTCCAGAGCTGCCGGGATAAGGATATCCACCTCCTGTTCCAACCAGGCCTCTCCCGGCAGAACGGCATAACCCAAGTCTGCCGCCTTCTCCTTATCT
Source organism: Bacteroidales bacterium (assembly GCA_021157415.1). Lineage (GTDB taxonomy): Bacteria > Bacteroidota > Bacteroidia > Bacteroidales > VadinHA17 > DRPN01. Next base: position 23,966 of record JAGGWN010000036.1, read on the forward strand.
ATTCCTCCGAAAGAATCCGAGATGGAAGAAAGTTCGTTCAGATCTATGCCCTCCTTCTTTTGAAAAGAGTAACTGCATTGATCATTCTCATCCCACGAAGATACACAGACAACCTTCCCTTCCATTTTTTGATACAATTCGATAGCATATTTTGCCACATTTCCGAACCCCTGCACACTGGCTGTCGTATCCTCCGGAGGGATACCCATCTCTCTTAATGCCTCACGGACGGTAATGATGACCCCATAACCCGTAGCTTCTCTGCGGCCTAACGACCCCCCCATCCCCACCGGTTTACCGGTAATGAACCCGGGATGTCTTTCTCCCGTGATGACTTCATACTCATCCAGCATCCACAACATATGCTGTGCATTGGTCATAACATCCGGTGCAGGAACATCCGAATAAGGACCCACATTCTTTATCACCTGCCTTATCCATCCCCGGCAAAGCCGTTCCTGCTCGCCCAGGCTTAAATGATGCGGATCACAAATAACTCCTCCTTTCGCCCCGCCCAAAGGGATGTTGGCAACCGACGTTTTCCATGTCATCCACATGGCCAGTGCCCTCACCGTGTCAATCGTCTCCAGCGGATGAAAACGGATCCCCCCTTTGGCAGGACCCCGGGCATCATTATGCTGCACCCTGAACCCTCTGAAGATCTTTACCTTCCCGTCATCCATATGAAGAGGAATGGTGAAATGATATTCACGCATGGGCATACGCAAAAAATCACGCGTGGCCCCATCCAGCTCAAGCAACTCAGCAGCATGATCAAATTGCTTTTGCGCGGCTTCAAACAGATTATAAGTTTTTTTCTCCATTTTCTATAGGTTGTTTTAATATAACATTTTAAGTATTACAATATTACCTCTTTATCCCTGATCGTCAAATGATTATTATCATCGCATACATCTGTTTAACAACATAAATATTATAAGTTCGCAGAAGAAAAAAGTGAAAACACCCATGGCACACAAAGGAACTTTTTTTTCCATACCTCATGAGATGGGAAAAATATCCCGTCTTTATGTTGTGCCGTATAAAATATTTTTTATAGAGAGACCTCTTCAGACATGCCCTCCACCGGAGCGCTTCCTTCCCGAATAAAAGGTTCTCCCTTTGAATTTTTTGGCAGTTTCTTCTTTTTATTCATGTGCCAAAAATTAAAATAACATTCTATTTCTCCCCTTTGACACACTTCTCAGAATATTCCCCATCATCGCTTTATCACCTTATCATCCTTCTGCTTCCGTGTCCCCTTGTCACACCGTCACCTTGTTACTCTCCAACTTACTTTCCTCCTGCTTCGGCAGGCAAGCTTGTTGCCTGGCTCTTTTTTCTTGTATCTCGCCCATTAACTCTGCCTTCTGCCTTCTGCTTTTTTACTTCTGCCTTAACAACACTTCCACCGCCTTTTCCAGTTGCTGATCCCGGCCATGGGTAACCACGGCGGGGTCCTGAGCCACCTTAAAATCAGGTTCGAGTTGCTGACCTTCGAGGTAATGGCCCTGCAGGTCTTTGACCCCCACTTGCGGGATTCCGAAATAGAGGGTCGGGTCCTGGAGGGTCTCCCACCATACGGCCGTCATGGTGCCGGGCACCGGCATCCCTACGATCTTTCCTATTTTCAGCGCACGGTAAACATAAGGAAATCCATGGGCGTCGGAGTAATTGCTCTCACTCACCACCACCACCGAAGGTTTGTACCATTTGCTGAGAGGCTCCGACCCAAAATATTGCCCTCGCGGATAGAAATCAACATAACGTTTCCCTGAGAGCAAAGTGGCCAGGTCGTCATGCAGCCAACCACCACCGTTGAAGCGGGTATCCACAATGATGCCATCCTTATGGTAATTGCGCCCCAGGATCTCCGAATAAGCGGTCCGGAAGCTGGACGAGTTCATCCCCCGTACATGCACATAACCGATACGGCCGTGCGACAGGCTGTCCACTTCGGCACGACGCTTTTTCACCCAGCGCTGATACAGCAACTCATTCTGGGCTCCGTTGGAGACAGGTTTTACGGTCTCTTCCCACCGTTTCTTCGTGGCAGGATCATACAGCGACAAGAGGGTTTGTTTCCCCGACTTATGATTTAACAGGCGGAACAGAGCAGACATATCGTTAACAGGCTGACCGTCAATTTTCTCTATGATTACCCCCGCCCGTATCTTCGAGCCGTCATGTACCAGCGGTCCTTTGTCGATGATCTCGGCAATCTTCAGCCCCGGACCCCGGTAAGAATCATCATAAAACACCCCGAGCCGGGCGGTCTCATCACCTTTCCGGTCATGATAACGGTATCCGGAACCGGTATGGGATCCGTTCAGCTCACCCAGCATCTCACTGAGCATCTCGGCGTAATCAAAGTTATTGTTGATATAAGGCAGGAAACGCTCATAGTTTTGACGGTAATAGTCCCAGTCAAGCCCGTGCAGGGTTGGGTCGTAAAACTTCTCCAACACCTGCCTCCAGACATGGTCAAACATATACTTCCGTTCTGCCGCCCTGTCCAGATACATCTCGGCTTTGTACTGCACATTTTTTTGTTTCAGTCCGGTCAATGTGATCTTTGTGATCTTTCCTCCGGCAAAGACATAGAGATTTTTGAAAGCACTGTCGGCATGCAGGGTGCCGCCGCCGCCATGCAACTTAACCAGCAATTTCGTCTCTTTCTCCCTGATCTTATGCACCCACAGATCATATCCTTTCTCAAAACTGGTAAGATAATATAAAACATCCCCGTCGGGGGACAGTACGGCATCCGCCAGCCTGGACGAGTTGATGGTCAGGCGCGACGTACGGTCCTGTATCTTGCTCAGATCAATATTGATGGACTTGGCCTGCTCTTTCTTTTTCTCTTTACTTTTCTTTTTCTTTTGTTGTTTCTGTTTTTCTTTTTTCTCTTTTTCCTTCCACAGTTCATATTCCTCTTTGGTCATCCTGAAACGGTCCCATGTTTTTTCATTGAAAAACATAGCATATACATCGTTCTGGGCACCCCAGCTGCCATGACTGCGCAGTCCGTTGCGGTCGGAAAACCAGATCATCGCATTTCCTTTCATGACCCACTTGGGATGAGCATCATTGTATCCGCTGAGGGTCAGGTTACGCACCTCTCCGGTGCCATCGGCTTTCACCAGGCCCACGTCACTCGAGAAGAGCTGGTTGGGAGAAAAGTCTACCAAAAACCATTTCCCGTCGGGTGACCAGCGGTACCACTGGTCGCCGTCCGAATAAGAATAGTTATATTTCCCCTGCAGGACGGTATATGACTGTCCGGTTTTCAGATCCAGGACTTTCAGGGAGGTTCGGTTTTCCAGATAAGCAATTCGTTTGCCATCGGGGGAAAACACCGGCTGAAAGGTTTCCTGACCGGTCACCAGTACAGGTTTTTCTTTCAGCAGGGTAGCCTGAGCGAAATAATGTTCATCCTCCCTTACAATGGTGGTGGTATAAATATTCCAGGAGTTGTTCCGCTCGGAAGCATAAAGCAGTGTCCTTCCGTCCGGACTGAAACTGACGGAGCGTTCCTGCCCGGGGGTATTGGTGATACGTTTGGTGGTGGCATAGTCCGCGGCCGTGACAAACACCTCTCCCCGGACAATGAAGGCGATCTCTTTGCCGTTGGGAGAAAGGGCCATCTCCGAAGCACCGGAAGTGAGCTGCAGGTATTCGGGTTCCCGGCTGCTTAAGTCTATCTGTAAGGTGACTTTCACCTTTTCAGGATCCTGTCCCGGCCGCTGGGTATAGATCTCGCCGTTGTAACCATAGCAGAGCAACCCGTTATCTGCGATGCTCAGGAAACGTACGGGGTTTTTGTCAAAACGCGATATCTGCGTTACCTGCTCCGGATGGTCCGGATCCATCCGCACCACATTGAAAGACCCGAACTGTTCGCTCAGGTAAAAAATACTCTTGCCGTCGGGAGTAAAAACAGGATCGCGGTCTTCGCCGGCAAAAGAAGTGATTTTATGAAATGTTCCCGCAGGGACATCATACATCCATATATCCCGTGTCACGGAAGAACGGTGGTGTTTGCGCCATATATTTTCATAGCCTTTGCGATCCATATACACCAGCCGTTTGCCGGCTTTGTCATATTTGGCTTCTTCGGCCGGTACGTCCAGAACCTGCCGGAAAGCACCGCCATCCACAGGAACGGCATATAACTCGGAAAGCAGACCGGCAGGAAATTGCACATTGGAAGGTTTATCATAGATAGAAGCAGAGAAAAGTACCTCTTTCCCGTCGGGGGTGAAGGAGTTGGGGGTCTCGTTGCCGGAATAAAAAGTAAGGCGCCGGGATGCTCCTCCCACGGCAGGGATCACGAAGATATCGAAATTACCATAACGGTTGGAGGCAAAGGCGATCTGTTTACCGTCGGGCGACCACACCGGTTTGTAGTCATAGGCCGCATGTACCGTCAGAGGCACAGCTACACCGCCGGAGACAGGCACCTTGAAAAGATCTCCTTTGTAAGAAAAAACAATCGTCTTGCCGTCGGGCGAGATGGCAGGATAACGCATCCACAGGGGCTGGGCCTGAAGAAAAGAAAAGAGTGCCGGAAAGGCCGCCAACAAAAAGGTCAGAAATATACGTCGCATAGTTATACATTTTATGAATGCCTGAAAATAATGTTTTCAGGGGAGGAAAACAAATGTTTGCGATGGTAACGAAAGTCAATCATCCGGGCAGGGAGTTCCCTGCGCACAGACCCCTCTCTTTTTGAAAACGTATTTAACACGGAAAGACAGGGGGTTTCGCCTTCGATTAAGTGCAAGATCATTCCGTTTGCGTAATTTTGGGTGTCACGAAGGGTGGATTAGCTTAAATTTAATAATTTTGGAGAACATCCGGCAAATCGATATATACTCCAAATCATGAATTGTAAAAAATATATCATTCGGAATGGGCGCAAGATCCCCATTTATAAATGTTTGATAGCAGACGGTTATGCTGAACAGGGACTGACCTATTGTCTGATTATCCGGAAACAACCGGGTGGAAAATTTACTTTTGCCTTTATTTTGGTAGACCGGCTTTGTCTTGGGGTAAAAAATGCTTTCGCCAACTGCAACTTTACCTGGGATCAAATAGAAGATTTAATTGCAAAGATTTTCAGTCAATATGAACCGGAAGATGTGTCCCCCACCTATTTCCATAACCTGGTATATGGAGCAATCGATTATGCCGGAGAACTCGGATTGAAACCACACAAGGATTTTGGACTGGCAGAATATGTGCTGGATGCGGATCTGATCGACGATGGCATTGACGAGATAGAGATGGGAATGGACGGAAAACCCTTTTTCATCAGCGGCCCCTACGACAACGTGTCAAAAATACTCAACACCCTGAATCGCACCGTCGGGGAAGACAACTATACTTTTATCACCAGGCCGGATGACCTGCATGATGAGGACTTTTAAGAATCTGAATGACAGACAGGCTCTGGAAAAAAGAAGGTTCTGAATATTCTGGCAACTTTCTGCTTTTATTCCAGGATTTTCACTAACTTGAGGGGGTAATATTGAATTTATTCAAAATATAACTAACCCATGCAGGACAAAGCCATAGCAGCCATAGGAAGATGGCGGCTGGAA
>JAGGWN010000014.1 GCA_021157415.1 Bacteroidales bacterium
CATCCAGTTCCGGGAAGCGGTCAAAAGTGAGCAGGTACACAACCACCCCGGCCATCACCTCTGCAATGGGAGGGCAACCCTGAACGTTGATAATGGGCTTTCCCCTGACCAGCTTGTGTATCGGCGTGGCTCCTGTCGGATTGGGAGAAGCTGCCTGTACGCATCCCGAAACAGCACAGTTGCCCCAGGCGATAATCCCTTTGGCTCCATCCACGGCTTCTTGCAGAATATCATAGGCGGTGTGGCCGCCGATACAACAGTAGGCCTTGTTCTTAACCGGGATAGACCCTTCCACCATCAAAAGATATTCTCCTTTGTGTTTTTCCATGGTATTGTGCAGGTTCTCCTCTGCCTGATAGCCTGCGGCGGCCATAAGGGTTTCGGTATAGTCCAGCGAAACTTTGTCAAGGATGATGTCTGCTACAATAGGATGCGAAGATCGAATGAATGATTCACTGCAGCAGGTACACTCCTGAAAGTGAAGCCATATTACGGGTATGCGGGTCTTGGTCTCCATGGCCTTGACGATTTGCCCGACACCACTGTATTCAAGGCCCAGGAATGCTCCTATCATTCCACAGAACCTGAGGAAATCCCTCCGGGAATATCCCTTCTCTATGATTTCCTCATACATGGTAGGTTGCTTGTTTAACATGATGATAAGTTTTTGTTTTTATGAAAGATTCGAATCCCGATTGTGTGTGTTATTGCCTCTGAATATTTCCATGATCCTGATATGGCCCCGGATTATGATTTTATCTCCCAATCTGTATGGCCTTGTTTTTTCCGGTATGGCAAGCTCTACAAGCTGACTGGAACAGTTTAATTTAATATGATATTTCCCTTCTTTCTCAATCATGCTCACTACTTCTCCCGACCAGATAAAATCAATCTCATTCACGCGATCCTTTTTATTAATAATAATACTCCTGAATATCCTCTTTGCAAAGGATATACCACTGTTGATCTTATGGTGTTGGGGGTGATATAAGTTACAGATATAGAGATAGATAATATATTATCTAATGATCACTATGAAATAATAATGGGTATAAGAGACCATAAATATGCGGGAAAGCGTAGAAAAATCTGCGGAAAGCCGCAAAGGAAATAATACCACAAAAATAAATCAGCTCTGCCCGTGTGAATTTTCTTTATGAAAAGGGGCGAACTTTAGTGAAGAATCGGCATACTTTGTCAGTTTATCTCTGAAAGTAGAGAGGCTGATTTGTAGCGAACGGGCTGCTTCCGACTGGTTGCCCCCGGCTTTTTTCAGCGCTTCAAAAATCAGGTTACTCTCTACGCAACGGACTACATCTGGTAGTTTCATATGTTTACTCAGAAAACAGGATTTACAGGCATGCACGATTTGATTGATGGCAGAATTGTAGATAATTTCCGGAGGCAGATCCGTTTTTCTGACGACGTCCGAAGAAAATGCAATAACTCGCTGAATCACATTGCGTAATTCGCGTACATTACCCGGCCAATTGTATGCCATCAAAGCCGTCATGGCTTCAGGTGAAAAGATCATTTTCTTATCCGGGGAAAAATGACGGGCAAAATATTCGGTCAGCAACGGTATGTCATCTATTCTTTCCCGGAGAGGAGGAATGGTAAATGGAATCACATTCAGCCGGTAGAAAAGGTCTTCACGGAATGATTTGCGTTTAACAATATCTTCGAGCGGCACTTTGGAGGCAGATATGATCCGGACATCCACGGGAATAGGAACGGTACCCCCAACGCGCCTGAATTCCCTGTTTTCAAGAAAACGCAACAGTTTTACCTGCATCTCCAGGGGCACATCGTCAATATCATCCAGAAAGATACTTCCGGTATGGGCCAGTTCAAAGAGACCCTTTCTGCTTTCCCGGGCCCCGGTGAAAGCTCCCTTTTCGTACCCGAATAATTCACTGGCCAGCAGCTCGGAAGGTACGGCAGATAAACTAATCTTTATCAAGGGTTGCAAGCTCCGGTCACTGGTACGGTGAATGTATTCTGCAAGTATTTCTTTTCCTACCCCTGTTTCTCCTATCAGCAAAACCGTGGAATTGATACCGGAAATTCTGTCTATGCGGCTTATCAATGCCCGCATGGCTTCATTCTGTGTGATAATATGAACCGACTTGCCGGGATCCATAGTATATTTTGATATACAGCTTTTTAATACAAGGTTCACGAATCGTCAATAGCGGCATTTCCTTCGTTTAATTCTCCCATTTGCCGCAAAGATTCCAGCGTAAGCCTGGCATCCTCCTCATCCAGTTTGTTCAAAGCCATACCTACATGGGCCAGAATATAATCTCCCACTTTAACTTCTTCAGGCAACCATTGAATACAAACATCTGCCAACATACCGTCAAAATCCACTTTTGCCATTTTCAATTCAGGATCGGTACGATTGATGGAAACAATCTTTCCCGGAACAGCCAGACACATAGCTTGAATTTTTTATGATTTATACGTTACAAAAGTAACATAAATATATTTATATATCTATGACGAATGTTATGTTATTGATAAAAACAAATCATGGCTACGGATACATCGTCAGGATTTCCCTGACTTTATTTTCTATTTCGGGAAGGGTCTTCCGCAGGGCCGGAGAAAGTTCCGTACTCAGTTCGTCTGTTAAACGAATGCTGATGGTAATGAGAATGATCTCCGGCAGACTATCCAGTAGTATGGCTGATTCTATCAAATCTTTCAGCCCGATATCATGAGCCCCAAGGGTCTTGGGGAAATCTGATGAATAGCGGGGTTTTGTGATGTGTAGCGTCCCCGGAGGATCATGGTCAATGGTGACGTCAATGAGGATTACCGGATTATATTCCTGCAGGTAAGTAAGCAGGTTGAATCCTCCGGTACCACCGTCCAGAAACCGGACATTTCCCGGAAAAGGGTGTTCTTTCATATACCGGATTGCATGAACCCCTGTACCCTCATCTCCCATAAGGATGTTGCCGATTCCGAGAATAAGAATCCGTTTATTTTTATGAGATTGGTGATCTTTCATTTATATGAATATTATAACGAAATATACTTATCTTGTTTTTAAACAGAAAATAAAATTCCCAATCAGAGAAAAAAATAGATAAATTTAACGGGTATTTGGTCCTTTAACCTGTTATAAACTGCGTATGAAGGCAAGGAAAAGTTACTACGAGCCGGTTTCCTTGTGGGGGATCATTCTGGGGATTCTGTTTTTTCTGATCATCTTGTTATTTCTTGACCTGAAACCCGGACATCCGGAAGTTACGCGTACCCTGGCGGTGGCTGTCTTGATGGCTACCTGGTGGGTGGCAGAGGCGGTTCCGCTGGCAGTTACTGCCCTGCTGCCGGTAGTTTTGTTTCCGATGCTCGGGATCATGGACGGCAAGGAAGTGTCTACCACCTATTTCAACCATATTATATTCCTGTTTTTGGGCGGGTTTATGATGGCGCTGGCCATGGAGAAATGGAGTTTACACAAGCGCATTGCCCTGGCGATCATGATGCACGTGGGGGTGAGCCCCGGAAAGGTGTTGCTGGGTTTTATGCTGGCGACGGCCTTTTTATCCATGTGGATCTCCAACACAGCCACCGCCATGATGATGCTGCCCATCGCCCTGTCCATTGTCCTTGAACTGGAACAGACGGTGAATTCCGATGACATAAAAAGATATTCGTTGGCATTGTTTCTGGGCATTGCCTACAGTGCTTCCATCGGAGGGCTGGCAACGCTGGTGGGAACGCCTCCCAACCTGGTGCTGGTTAAAACCCTGAACATCCTCTTTCCGCATGCCCCGGAAATCAATTTTGCCGAATGGATGATGATGGGCCTTCCCATCAGTCTGACCATGCTGATGGTGGCCTGGATTCTTCTTTACTTTATGTACCGGCCGAAAAACAAATGGGAAGGCATTTCCATCCGGACTTTCCGGAACGAATACAACCAATTGGGGAAAATGAACTATGAAGAAAGGGTTGTGGTTTCGCTGTTTATTCTGTTGGCCGTAATGTGGCTCACACGGGCCGATCTTGTTCTGGGTCATGTTACAATTCCCGGGTGGTCGCGGCTGTTCGGACATCCCAAATTTATCAATGACGGCACCGTAGCCGTTACCATTGCCGTGATCCTGTTTCTGATCCCTTCCCGCAACCGCCCCGGCGACCGTATCCTCGACTGGAAAACAGCCAATCGTCTGCCCTGGAATATGATCCTGCTTTTTGGCGGTGGGTTTGCTCTGGCCAAAGGTTTTGAAGTATCAGGGCTGGCTGTGTGGTTCGGAGAAGCCCTGAAATGGGTGGGACAGTTCTCGGATGTCTGGATCCTGCTGACCATCCTGACCATGATGTCTTTCCTTACCGAACTGACGTCCAATACTGCCTCCACACAGATGCTGTTGCCTGTATTTGCAGGTCTGGCTGTGAGCATTAATATGAATCCTCTGCTGATCATGATCCCGGTTACCATGGCCGCCTCGCTGGCGTTCATGCTGCCTACGGCCACTCCCCCGAATGCCATTGTCTTCGGTACCAACCGTATCGGCATCAGAACCATGATCAAGACAGGCTTCTGGCTCAATATGGCCGGTGTGTTTACAATTTATTTCTTTATCCACGTATTGGGCATGGGGGTCATGCACCTGCATTCCTTTGGATTGCCGGCATGGGTGAAATAATCAAAAGACAAAGGCAAAAAGGATAGATAAAAGATAAAGATTAGCAGGAAAGGCATTGTTAATGACGATCATAGGGACAGTCAAGACGATCATGTATGAAGGGATGCGTTGATGCCGGATTTAGGGAGTGATGCGGATCTTTTCAGAAAATATATTTATTTAAATAAATAATTAAATAAATATTTAAATACATATATCTGAAATATTATCCGGGTACTGAGTAAAAAAAAAAAAAGAAACAATCTTCCCGGGACCAGCATGGGTATGCTGGTCAGTAACCGAGTATTTTAAAACTTTCTTCCCCTAAACGGGTGATAATTTCTTCAATTTCCCAACCCCGGGCTGTCCCCACATAGAACTCATATCCTTTTCCTTGTTTAACGCCGGCTCGGATGCATTTATTCAGATCAGCATGGGCTGAAGCACTCCCGAAAAATGCACCGTCACTGGAGAATATCAGATTATTTTGTTTGGTATGCTTTGAGATATTTTCCGGGATACATTGCCCGTGGATACTGACAAATGAATATAAACCCTTACTTTTTCCGGTAATCTTGCTATCTCCGGTATCCAAAAAAACATCACTTTTTGCCATCAAGGAGGCCATTTCCTCCTGCCATACCGGGAAATCATAATTTTCGTTGCATACCGTATATATGACATTCGGATATTTCCGCAATGATTGATACACTTTTTTCCAGAACTTTTTTGCGATGTCTTTGGCGGTCGCGGAAGAATACCAATCCTTCCTTGTATTAATTCCCTGAATATTATGATATTCCGCATTACAATCTTTATTCCTCGCATGCCTTAAATGACAGTCGTCAAACACATTCAGATTTACGACGATCTGTTTTTTACAGGCATAATCAACAAATTTTTTCAGATTTTCAAAGTAATCACGGTTATAGGCATACAGGTCATATATTCTTTCATTTACCGGGATTGTGGCATCTCCGTTTTCAATTTTCCATGCAAAAAACCAGGAAATGTTTCCTTTCCAAGGGGTCAACCAGAATTTTGCATAATGAATATGGTGCTCATGTAATAAATCCAGCCACTTGAAGTAACCATCCCAGCTTTGCCAGAAGATATTATTTTCCATAAAGCCGTAAGGACCAATAAATTTGTCAAGGTTTTCAACGCAAATGCCTTCGGATTGTTCTTTGGGAATATCTCTTTTTTCAGGTACCCCCGATGATAGTAGTAACAAGGAAAACATCAGCAAGGGAAAAAACAGGATGATGCCCGGTTTTTGTCCGGTTAAATGATATGCTCTGTTTATTCCGGATTCTCGATACTTCATATTGTTTTATGGTAAAAATAATGATTTCTCCGTAAGATGCGTATTTTTTGCTAAAAAAAAATTCTGTGCCACCCTGCCACACCTGGACAGGAACGTTCAGCGAAAGTTTCGGATTAGGTGGAAAAAGAAATATGGTTTTAAGAAATATCTTTTTGTACTGAAAAGGGCAAATGAAAATAGTGATCTGTATCAAAAATCCCATAAAAATGGGATTTACAAAAAATCATTTAATACTTATTTTTATAGAATTCGATATCTATTCCTTCCATGGGTAGAGAGGGAAAGGATTGATAAACATAGAATTGACCTGATATGAAAATATTGTTAAAAACCGCTGTATTATTACTTCAGATCCTGATGCTTTCTTTTTCAGCTCCGGCTCAAAATGGCAGATGGGTTTCCTGTTATGTAGATACCCTTGGCATAGGAGATCCGCTTTACGATGTGGGAGATAAGTGTGCCTGTTATACAACGATAAACTCCAGGTATTTTCTGATTTTTGATGCAGATACAGGTGTATGGACGACGGTCCGGTTTGACAAGGAACAATATTTCAGGTTTGCCGGTACACAGGGACATGTGATTATGGGATGGTCGGATGAGATATTGTTGGGATACAGTGATGTTCTGAAGAAAACAGACACCCTCAGGTATGAGGGTACGGTTCTACATGTAGAGTCGAACTTTGAGAATTGCAGTTACGGATATAGTAACAACCTGGCATTTTTTGTTACGGATAAACAGTTTTACGTTTTTGATGCAATGCTGGGTTATTGGCAGAATTATGATTACGGGTTGCCCAATGATTATGTTGAACGTACAGGTGTAGATGCATATTTTCCCAGGGATGATTATGTTGTCTTGTCGATACCCCGTAGCGGCGGTTTAAGAAAGAATGTGGTATATAGTTTCTATACAAAATCATTTAGTAAGCTAGATGACGGATGTAATATCTTTTATAATTATAAAGGGGGTTTTGCAGGTTGCACAAGTCATGACGGTTATGCAAAGGATTTTACACTTATCGGTTACAGTGCGTTCACCAATCAGTTTAAAACGGAGTCATACACAATCGGGGATGAGACCCGGGAAAACGCTGTTTTGTTTTCTGCACCCGGAAGTGGGCTTTATGTGGATACCCTGATTGCTTATGGTTGTACATTCCGGGAAGTGGTTACTGCCGGCCAGCTGGTCAGGTTCAGGTATTACGGTTACAGTACGTTGCTTGGCGAGTGGAATAAAATAACCAATGATGTTGATTGGTCGCAGGAGAGATATTCCGGAGATGGATTGTTAGGAGGTCGTTATACCGTGGATTATTCCCTGACACCGGAGGGGAAAACGATCTTTTATCTTTTCAATGCAACCAACAATCATTATATGCGAATGGTTTCCGATCTGGATCATGCAAAAAGGATTATCGGAGGCACTGTCTTCGGTGCCTATGATGAAACACGCATATGGGGATATAATCCGGCTACCGAAACAGGGACAACCATTCATTTTCCTGCCGGGGCGATAACAGGAAATGTGGCAGCAGGGGAAGACTTCCTGACAATTTCGAGCAGAATGGAAGGCGCGGATGTCATGACCATCCACTTTTTTAACGCCCGGACCAATCATTGGTCATCCGTAGAGGTTCCTGAAAATCATACGGTGCAGGGACTTCAGAATTCCAGGATATATATCCATACAGCATCGCCCGAATATAACGTGGTCGTGTATTCATCTTTTCTGGATAGTATTATGACTGCCGATTTCAGCGATGCCGGATACGTAATTTACGGAGTAAATGGCATATTTGCTTACGTCCTTTCCGAAGGCAGATCCATATTATTCAACACGGAAAGCGGAAACAGAGTAGAAAAGAGTTTTCAGTTCATAAAAGAAGGAATTGGGAAGCGTTCAGCGGTTTTGGTTGATAAACCGGGAAGGGTGTTGTATGGTTATAGCGCTATTTCTGAGGAGTGTTCGGAGAAAGTGATCGGGGAAGAGCCCTGGTATATTAATGGGGGTATGGGGAATGTAGGGATTGTTTCCGGAAAGATCGGAACAGATAATTATGCAAAATATTATGTTTATAATGGTCTGCATGACTGCTGGAATGATCTTACTCCTGAAAGTGATTTTGTGGATCACCGGCTCGGGCAGAACACGGTTCTGATAGTCCGGGAAGAAAATATCTATGTTTATGATCCTTACAAAGATCAACAGATACAGGATACATTGTTTGATATCTCAGGAAGTGTCCTAACCCCGGAAAGGGATCCGGTAACCGAGGGGCGGGTTAATGTGTTTCATCCGAAAACAGATCCTCCCGGGGCTCTTATATGGAATGTACCACTGGCAGGAAAAAATGAATTCACGGTTGTGGACATCCCGCAGGGTCAGGTTACCCTGCGGGTGGATCCGGATACTTCGCTATACCCCGGATATCTTAACACTTATCTGGGAAATATTTCCGTATGGTGGGATGCGGATTTTTTCGAACTGACCGGGGATACATCAGGCCTGGATATCATGCTGGTGCCAAAACCTGTGGAACTGAACGGGACCTGTGAGGTGAGTGGCAGGCTGGTAAGGGAAGTTGAGAAAGCCGGGAACGCACTTGCTTACGGGTTTTATGACGGTAGCGAAATCCCCCTGAAGAATATCCCGGTTTTCCTTTCCGGTCAGGAAGGTATTCTGGTCGCTTATAATGTGACCAATGAGGACGGGGAATTCAGTTTCCGTAACATCCCGGCAGGTAGTTATGCATTTCTTGCCGATACATTCGGAATATTTATGAGTGAGCAGAATGACAGTCTGGAGATCGCGGCCGAGAATCAGAAGTATTATGTCACAGCCGTACTGGCCGGTGACACGATACGGCTGGAGATCGCCAACATCACGGGAGTGGATGTTCCCGGCAAAGCTTTGCCGGTGATGATTTATCCCAATCCCGTGAGAGATCATCTCTTCCTGAAGTTTTGGGAGGGGATCGCCGGAAAAATCATTATCAGGATCACCGGTGTGGACGGACGGCTTGTGCGTGTCTGCAGCGCCGGACCGTTTGCTGCCAGCGCCGTACTGGATCTTCCCGTAACGGAGATGACGGAAGGCATATATCTCCTCACGGTCAGTGGAGATCTTCTCAGCTACCGAACAAGGATCATGAAAATATCCAGATAGGCAGCTGCCGGGACAGGCAGGGGCCTGTACCACAGTGCAGGCCTTTTTTATCAGGCTTTTAAACATTTTATTTTTACCTTGTGGTCTGACAACCAATCCGGAAGATCATGAACAACCGTATCGATCCTGAGAAATGTTCCCGGTGTGGCCTGTGTATCGAGGTGTGCCCGGTCCGTAATTTTAAAAAGACAGAGAACGGCGAGGTGATCTATATTACGGAACGGACGGATATCTGTCAGGAGTGCGGGCAGTGTATGGCGGTGTGCCCGGAAGAGGCGGTGTACGTGGCGGGGTATGACTATGAAAAGGATCTGTTCCCGTTGCCGGAGAATCCGGTAGATCATGCAAAGTACATGGATTTTCTGGCAGGCCGGCGGTCGGTGCGTAACTTCAGGGACAAACCGGTGCCGGAAGAGGTGATTGAAAAGATCCTGGAGCCGGTATATTATGCGCCTTACGGGGCGGCGCCGGAGAAGACGAGGATCACCGTCATCAACAACCGGACGGTGATCGAAGAAGCGCTCCCCCTGGTGGTGAAGTTCCTGGATGATATCGGGAAGTGGATGGAGAACCCCATCGCGCGTTTTATGATGCGGCGGGGTGCCGGGGCTGAGACTTTCAGCACGGTGAAGAATCATATCTATCCCATGGTGCGGAAAGGCCATTATGACCTGCGATACGGCGACCAGATCACGCGGGGAGCGCCGGCGCTCATCTTCTTCCACGGTGACAGGGTAGCGGAAGAGCATACCAACAATGCCCTGATCCAGGCCACCTATGCCATGCTGGCCGTGCATGCCCTGGGACTGGGTGCCACGATGAATGAGTTGGTGCCGGCAGCCGTCAACAGGGTGCCGGAGCTGAAAAAGCTTTTCTCTATCCCCCCTGACGATGATGTGGTCATTTCGCTGATGCTGGGATACCCGAAATACAGGTATCAGAAAGCGATTCGGAGAAAGAAAGTGAAGATAAGGATGAACGATGAACGATGAACGATCCCGAAAAACAGCAGATCTTTGATCTGCGTAGTTTTTCGAGCCTGCTTACCAGCAGGCAGGGATGCTCGAGAATCTAAGCAAATCACAGATTTGCAGATTCTCGGCATGAACGACGAACGATAATCGACGAACCTACCAACTCGATACTCGATACTCAAAATTACAATATCCCATATTCATGGGATTTCAAGGTACGACGGGATGTTCTTAATTTAGGAAATATAATCAAAACCGTTCCAACCATGAAAAAAGTTTTACTGTTATCCTTCGTGATACTTCTGGGTACAGGCTTCTCCCTGCAGGCCCAGAAAATCCATGTGCCTATTAAAAAGAAAGCCACAGAGAAGACCAATGAGGAGATCGATAAGTCGATCGACAAGGGGTTGAACAAGTTGTTCGGGAAGAAGAAAAAGAAAACGAATAGTGCGAAACCTCAAACTACGCAGCAGCAGGAAGCAAAACCGGCAGAAAACCAGTCTCAGACGGCCGGCCAGCCTGCCACGGCAGATAAACAGGAGTTGAAATGGGCAAAATACGATTTTGTTCCGGGTGATAAAGTGATCTTTGAAGATAATCTTACAGGCGAGGAAAACGGAGAGTTCCCGTCACGGTGGGATTTGGTGAGGGGAAATGTGGAGATTGCACAGGTCAATGGTGAAAATGTGATTATGTTCAGAGAAGGAGAACCAACCATTATTCCTTACTTCAAGGATCCACAGGCAGATTATCTACCCGATGTATTTACGGTGGAGTTTGATTTGTATTACCCGGGTAGCGGAACATTTGAAATTTTTTTGTATGATAAAAAAAATCAGAAATCCGGAAGCCCTACAGGATATACTTCCTTGGGGATTCAGAGTGATAATATGGAATTTGGGACATCATCAAGTAATTACCCTTCAAAAAACCTCCGGAAAGCCAGATGGATGCATATAGCCATTGCCTATACAAAAGGTAAACTAAAAGCGTATATGAACGATACCCGACTGATCAATCTGCCCCGTATTGATTTTGATCCCAAAGGAATAACTTTATATACCTATCATGCCCGGAACGACAATCGGTATTTCGTTAAGAACCTAAGGATTGCCCAGGGAGGGGTGAAGTATTATGACCGGTTTATACAGGATGGGAAGATTATTGCCAGCGGTCTGCGCTTTGAAACCGGAAAAGCGGAGATTTTACCCGAATCGATGGGGATCATTAATAAAATCTACAACTTAATGAATGAACATCCGGAGGTGCGCATGAGTGTGGAAGGACATACCGATAATGTGGGTGATGATGCCATGAACCAGACTTTATCAGAAAAGAGAGCAGAAGCCGTAAAGACCAAGCTGGTTTCCATGGGCATTGATGCTTCCCGTTTGGTTTCAAAGGGATGGGGTGAGACCAAGCCCGTCGATACCAA
>JAGGWN010000025.1 GCA_021157415.1 Bacteroidales bacterium
ACGCTCATGATCGCCTCCAAACTGGATTATAAAGCGGGAAAAGTATTGTCGGGGGAACTGCAAATCAATTATGCCCGGCGTAATCCACTGTATCATATCCAATATCTCAATTCCGGTACGGACAGCTCGAACCGTTACTACGAAAAAGATCATGAGTTTACGCTCAACCATCTGAATACCTTGAAAGTATCCGGCAATAACTTGGTGCGTATCGGCATGTTATATACTCATTGGGTATCGCCCCATGGAAAACGATATTATTATGGCCACCGGGCCGACGTACACACCTGGTCGACCGTTTTTACCGACCAGCAACAACTGGGTAAGTGGCTGCTCGACGCCGGTTTCAGGATATCCCGTGAGTACTACAAAGACTGGGCTGCCTTTTCCATAGAAGGATCCGGGAAGAAGTTCTCCGGTGTTCAGCCGATTACTAACGAGTGGCAGTCGCCCGTATGGCAGGCATCTGCCGGTGCAAGCTGGTCAGCCCATCGTCTTTTATCACTGCACACCAACCTAAGCGCCGGAATCGTCACACCTCGCAAGGGAGCCCTCACCGCAGACAGTCTTCCCCCGGTCAATGAGAAAAGAACCAATTTTGATCTGGGACTTCGGAAAATGTTCGAAGGGCAGGGCTCACTGACCGTTACCACATTCCTGGTAAACAGAAAAGATGCCCTGGATTACAGTGGGAGTACCATGGAGCTGGAGAACGGCACTATCATTGAGTTATACAAGAACGAAGACAAACGTAACTATGGCATAGAGGTTGCCCTTCGTATGCAACTGGCCGGAGAGTGGCTGCAGGGGTTTGCCAATGCAACCTTTATGAAAGGACAGACAGGCATCAGCAAAAACCGGATCGCCGACAAGGAGATCCCTTCCTTCATCGGCAACCTCGGCTGTTCTTTTCAAAAAGCCGGTTTCGACGGTAATTTCTTCCTAAACTACACCGGCCCGTTCGAAAACGACCGTTTTATCAGCAAAACCTACCTGCAGGAACATGGCAAAGCACCACTGGGAAATTTCTTCAATATCTCCCTCACAGCAGGTTATTCTTTCGGAAAAAAAAGCAATACCCGGGTCTCCCTGGAAGTCAGAAACATCCTGAACACCCCTTTCCAGACGGTTCCCGGTTGGCCGGACTACGGCAGAAGAATTAATATAGGGATAAATCTCAGGCTTTAAGTGTTTCGTCAGAACATCTTTTCTAATCCCGCCTGT
Organism: Bacteroidales bacterium; assembly: GCA_021157415.1. GTDB lineage: Bacteria > Bacteroidota > Bacteroidia > Bacteroidales > VadinHA17 > DRPN01. The sequence continues at coordinate 1,225 of JAGGWN010000025.1, forward strand.
GTAAATTTATCAAAATACCCCGGTTATATATTTGATCCGCCCAAATCCAGACAATAAGGGGTGGCTGCAGGTGGAAGGTTTGGCGGAGGCACAAGCGGAATGTGAAGGAATTAATAAGATAAAAATTTTTAAACAAATGGAATATTTATGTAGGTTTGTGAAAACGGAATAAATACATTGATAATCCCCGGCGTATCCGGTCAAGAAAGAAAGACCGTACATGCTATTCGTTTTAATAACTTAAAAGATGTTGTTTCTCAAAGAAATAAAATATCGTAAATGGAATTTTCTTCTGGGTGTTCTGGGCATGATTACCGCTGTGGCGGTGGTGGTTTTTTTCATCGTAATGACCAAAGCCTCACAGAATGAGACCCGTCTTCTTACCCGTGCCATGGGCTTCAACCTGCGTATCATTCCTGATTCCACCGATATGAACAAATTCTGGATCAACGGATATTCCAACCTGACCATGCCCCAAAAATACGTGAAGGAACTGGTGGACAAAAAAGCATTTTATTATGCCCATCTCACTGCCACGCTGCACCATCGCATCACCTGGCAAGGCCTGGATGTGGTCCTGACGGGCATATCTCCGGACGAGCTGAACCCAAAAGGGAAGAAAAAGACCAAGATGATCTTTGCCGTGCCCCCCGGTAAAGTGATGGTCGGCTATGAGGTCGCACGTGCTGCCGAGATCAAAAGAGGAGCGAAGATCAATATTCTGGGAAAGCAATATACTGTCCAACGAACCCTTACGGAGACCGGCACAGAAAACGATATACGCATTTATTTCGATCTGAGCGATCTGCAGCATCTCCTGCACCGTGAAGGTACTATCAGTGAGATTATGGCGCTCAACTGCATGTGTTCTGCCCAAGGAGATGATCCGCTTGGCGATTTGCGCAAACAATTACAGGCTGATCTCCCCAAAACCCAAGTGATTATGAATCGTACCATCGCCGTAGCCCGTGAAAAACAACGCAAAATGATGGATAACTATTTTGCTGTCCTATTGCCTGTGTTGCTTATTATCTCCGCCATCTGGATGGGGACCCTGGCTATGATAAATGTGATGCAACGAAAGCAGGAGATCGGCATCTTGCGGGCATTGGGCTTTGGTAACCGTCATATCGCCGGTCTTTTCCTTTCCAGAGTGGTAAGCCTCGGCATTCTCGGCGCACTGTTTGGCTTTGTCGCGGGTACCTGGCTGGCCCTGCATTATGGACCGGAAGTATTCAAGGTATCCGCCCATTCGGTAAAACCGCTGTATAACCTGCTTTACTGGTCTTTTTTACTGGCCCCTTTGTTTGCAACCCTGGCCTCTCTTATACCGATTATATATGCCATCAGCAGAGAACCGGCAGATATGTTAAAAGAAGAATAGACCATGACGATAGAAACACGAAAAGTAACCAAAATCTTCTGGCAGGGGAAAAAAGAAGTGGTCGCCCTGAACGGCGTGGATCTGGTTGTCAGAACCGGGAGTTTTGTGCTGGTCAAGGGTCCCAGCGGTTGTGGCAAGTCCACCCTGCTCTTTACCCTGGGAGGCATGCTGGTACCTTCTTCTGGCACGGTGACGGTGGAGGGCCATTCTTTATACCGGATGACCGAACAGGAAAGAAACGGATACCGTGCCACCCATATCGGTTTTGTGTTCCAGTCCTATCACCTGCTTCCCTATCTGACCGTCCTGGAAAACATGCTCATATCACGGCAACTCCACAATAAAATGGTAACACGGGAAAAAGCCATCGAACTGGCTGCCTCACTGCATATAGACCACCGCCTGCATCACAAGCCTTCCGGGCTGTCGGCCGGCGAAAAGCAACGGGCAGCCCTGGCACGGGCTTTCATCACCCAACCGGAGATACTCTTTGCCGATGAACCTACCGGCAACCTGGATCCGGTCAATGCCAAAGAGGTCATTGACCACCTGGTACGCTATCACAAAAACGGAAAAACCGTAATCATGGTCACCCATGGCAACGAAGCTGACGATGTAGCAGATACAATATTATCCATGGAAAACGGACAAATCATACATACCACCCCTCTAAACTCTACCTCCTGAATCCAAACTCTTCCAATGATCCTCTTATTATGAAACGTTTATTTCTCTTCTTCGTAGTCATTTCCTCGTGTTCATTGATTCTTTTCAACGCCTGTCAACAAACCCGTAAGGCCACTCCCAACGACTGGCCACAGTTCAAAAAAGACAACTACCGCAGCGGCGTCACACCGGTAGCTATTTTCGACAACACTTTCGGTCTTAAGTGGGTTTACAGAGCGCCCCAGGTCCCTGCGCCGGCCTGGTATGGTCCTGCCAGAGAAGATGCTTATGCCCTGAGCGGCCCACTGCCTTCCATGCGTGACTATGACCTGGCGTACAGCCCCGTCATTGTCAGAGACAAATGGTATTACGGAAGCACTTCAGATGATGCCGTTCACTGCCTTAGCACCAAAACCGGAAGGGAAGAATGGATCTTTATCACAAACGGCCCGGTAAGAATAGCACCGACTTATTACAAAGGCAATCTTTACTTCGGCTCGGACGACGGGTATGTTTATTGCATCCGTGCCACCAGCGGCAAATTGAAATGGAAATTCAGCCCTTCAAAATCGGAACAGAAGTTATTGAACAACGGGCGTCTTATCTCTTTCTGGCCCGTCAGAACCGGTGTCATGATTGAAGATAACATTGCTTATTTCGGGGCTTCACTGATCCCGTGGAAAAAGAGCTGGTTGTGTGCCGTGGATGCCGAGACAGGTAAAGTAAAAGGACGACAAGGCACTTACGTCAGGGAAGCAGAGAATGTAACTTTTGAAGGTTCCATGGCCTCCTCGGGGGATCGTTTGATACAGCCTCAGGGTCGCATATCCCCGGTGTTTATCGACCGAAGAACCGGGAAAATAGAAGGGCAATTACCCGGCGCCGGGGGATGTTTTGTGCTGGTAACCCCCGATAAACATATCGTCCATCCGGAAACCTCACGGTTCAAGGAGATTGTGGACCTGCAAGTGGATAGAAAAAAGCCGGAATACATGTCTTTTAAAGGAGGCAAAGAAATGGTCGTATCCGGAGATAAAAGCTATGTCCTTTCCGACCATGCCATCTCAGCCTACAATCGCAAAACCAAAGAAGTGCTGTGGGTAAACAAAACCTATCATGCCCACCGCATCATTATGGCTGATACGGTATTGTTTGCCGGAGCTACCGACACGGTATATGCAGTGTCCGTTACTTCCGGCCAGCCTCTCTGGCAAGGCAATGTGGAAGGAACCGTATATGCCATGGCGGCAGGTGACAGTGCCCTGTTCGTCTCTACGGGCGAAGGAAAAATCTATTGCTTCGCAAGGGGAGGTAACGAAACTACCGGAGCAAAGAACAAACAGGTAAAAGGCTGGAAAGACCCCCGGGAAGAAGAAAGTCGCCCGTTGGAATTCCCTCTGGGTCCTGTCGTGGATATCAGAGACAAACATCATATCGCCATAGATTTCACTACGGCCAAACCTACTTTATGTACCCTGTACTGGCATTCCAACAACAACATTGAGAAAGCGGTTTACAAAGATCCTTCTCCGGCTCTGCAACATCATTTTGAGATTCCCGTCCGGAAAGATTTTGTTTACAGCTACCGGATTGAAGAAAACGGGAAAATGACCAAAGCCTATGAATACGATAATTTTTTCAATTATTCCGTTCCCGGGATCAAGGTTGCCGCAAGTTGGTTGTCAGACAAGAAAATAAATGTGTATGTGGATAATCTGATAAAAAGCAGCGGCATTCACAAAGGGCTTTGCCTGGTATTGAGCATGGGATCAGGACAGTTACCCGTAGCGCTGGCTCAAAAGACGGAACTGGATGTAATCGTGCTGGACGGGTCGTCTCAGAAAGTGCAAGGATTCAGAAAAAAACTTGAAAAAGAAGGTGTTTACGGCCGTCGTCTTTCGGCTTACACGATTCAGGACTTCCGGAATATTCCCATTCAATCCGACCTGGCAGACCTGGTGATTTGCAACGGCAATGAATATCCGGCCGACGAAGTGATCCGCCTGACAGCCCCGCATGGCAAGGCTGTATATATGAAAGGAAAGGAAAAAGAGAAACTGATCAAACAATTCACGCAACAAACCCGTAATGCCAACAACCTGTGGCAGGTAACAAAAGATATTGTAAAGGTAAACGAAAGTTACATTTTCATTCTTTCGAAAAAAGAACCGGCGTCAGGAGGAGTATGGATCTCCGAATATGGAAAACCGGACAACAGTGCCTATGGCGGAGCCAGTATGTGGGGCACTACCTCCAGCGAAGAGTTTGAGATCCAGTGGATGGGACGTCCCGGTCCGCGTTTCCAGGCTGACCGCAACGGTCGGAAACCTTCCCCCCTGGCTATCAACGGTAAGCTGTTTGTCCAGGGAAAAGAACGGATCGCTGCCATAGATGCTTACAACGGGACTATTGTCTGGACCAAATGGATCCCCGGCTTTATCCGGATGAATGTGGTACGCGACTGCTCCAACTGGGCTGCCGATGAGAAATATATCTATGCCGTAAAAAAAGAAAAACTGCTGGTGATAAACCAGCAAAACGGTTCTATCCTGACAGAGGTCAGGGTACCTGGTTATCCTACGGGAAAATACGACTGGGGCTACGTAGGTACCTACGTAGGAGCTCCTACCGGTATGGTGGTGGGAAGCGCTATTCCTTCCCACAGTGCTTTCGTCTCCTTTTACGGGGGATGGGGGTGGTATGACGCAACGCACGGGCCTGAAACCGACAAGGTGATGAGCTATAACCTCTTTGCCATACCTGCCGGAGGAGGAAAGATACTGTGGAAATACGAACACAAGCCTTCCATGATCATCAACTCCACCATCACCCTCTATGACGGGAAAGCCTTTTTTGTGGAATCCGCTACTCCGAAGCTGACGGACAAGAAAAGAGGAGGAGAACATATCTTTGACAAAACGTATCTGGTTGCCCTCGATCTGAATGACGGATCGCTGCTCTGGAGAAAAGCGCTGGATAACAAACCCGGCGTATCCGCCTATTTTATGGCAGCCGGCCGGGACCGCCTGGTCATTGTATCTTCCCTGAAAGGTACTTATTACCTATATAACTATGGGGTAAAAAACGGCTCACTGAAATGGAAAAACGGTATGCCCTGGCCTTCCGACAACCATGGCGGACATCTCTCACAGCCAGCCATCGTGGGAAACAGGCTGATGCTCAAACCCGGACTCTTCCGTATGGATACGGGAGAAAGACTGAATTATGATGTGCCCAAAGCCGGCCATGGTTGTGCCTCTTATGCTCTTTCAGAGCAATCGGTTTTTTACCGGGGCGGAAGCGTCACCCAGTTCAATTTCGACACACGCAAGTTCTCCAAATGGGAACGTCTGCGTCCCGACTGCTGGATCAGTACCATACCGGCACTTGGCATGGTGCTGTCACCAGAAGGAGGCGGCGGATGCTCCTGCGGTAACTGGTACGAGACCTCCATGGTCATGGCACCTAAATCCAGAGCCCCCGTCATGTTCTCGTTTGATGGTGACAGCCGCTTTACGGATACCCTGAGGGTTGGCCTGGTCCTGAAAAAGGGAGTCAAAGGAAAACTTTACTATACCCTGGATGGTTCGATGCCGGACAAGAACGCTTCTCCTTACTCCAGACCTGTCCTGCTGGATAAAAATACCGAGTTACGGGTTGCCCTTTATCTATCCAGAGGAGGCAGGGAAATAAAAATGATACGCAGCCGTTATTTTGAACGTTTGCGCCCCGCCCCGGTCATAGAACCACAGAACACTCTTAAAAAGGGAAAAAGAACCATACTACTCAAAAGAGTGGGCCATACAGGAACCATTCATTACACCCTGGATGGGAGCATTCCGGATCATAGATCACCTGTATATACCCACCGGATCGTCATCGATAAACCCGTCACAGTCAAGGCCGTTACTCTATGGAAGGATAAGAAAGGCCGGCCTTTCAAAAGTAAAGTAACTACCCTCAGCGTGCCGATCCCGGAAGTGATCCCTGCTGTGAAAGCAACCGTAAACCCCGGTCTGGTGGTAAACTATTATGAAGGCGAATGGAAGCAAGTGCCTGACTTTGACCACATGAAAAGCATGAAGACGGCTGTTGTGAAGGAGATAAGCCTTGATCCTGCCAGGAAAACGGAACATTTCGGATTGTTGTTCACCGGGTATATCCGCATTCCTGAAGATGGTATCTATAAATTTTATCTTACCAGTGATGACGGCAGTAACCTGTATATCCATGGCAGGAAAATTATTAATAACGACGGAACTCACGGCATCCGTGAGAAGATGGGGCAGATCCCCCTGCAGGCAGGATTGCACCCCGTTAGGATAGAGTTTTTCCAGACGGTGACGAGCGTTACCTTGTCCTTGAAATGGGCAGGACCCTCCTTCGGAAAAGAAAATGTGCCTGCAGTTATTTTGTTTCATTAAACATGGTATGTATGGATTTTACCTTCCTGGATAAAGCTTTTGGTAATGTAAAAAGACAACCATGAATAAGATTCTGTTTTTGATTCAGGTATCGGCGTTATTATTTTCCGGACAAGCGCTTACGGGACAAACGGTAAGTTTACCCGATACCCTCCGGCAACAGATCCGCACCTACCTGGAAACCCGGTTTATGCCGATGTCGGCATGTCCGGGAAAGACTTTTGCCTCTTTCAGATTTCTTGGTAAATCGGATGAGGCACAGCCCGGATATGTTTATCTCTGGGTATATAAGGCCTGTTTTGTACGATCCTCCGAAGCACTTACCCGTAAGAACGCCGTAAGTCTGCCGGTACGACTTTCCTTTGCTTATCAACAGGGGAAAAGAATCCTTACGGTTCATGATTTTCCTGGAGAAGGAACAGATTTTTCCAAGGATGTTCGTACATTGTTTCCACCGGAAATTCAGAAATATATCTTCGGAACGGAAAAATATCGTCGGGACATTCCTCTCTTGGAAAAACAAACACAAAAACTGGCTGAAGAATTTTTCAGCATCCATCCGGCCGGGAGACCGTATGACGCTGGGATAAGCTGGCACCAATACGATTTTGAGCCTGCCGGAATATGTCTTACCTGTCCGGAATCATGGAACCGGGATACCACCTCCACTTCTGTGAAGATAAGGCCTTTGGGCCTTCAGATCTTTCCCTGGAAGGAAGGAGCAGCCCCGCTTCATCCCGTATTTTCTGCAAACCGGGTCCGGCTGGATGTTTATACAGGCAAACCTGGCATAGCCTGCTCAACATATATCCATATGCCGGAAAAAATGGATAACCTGTCACTCTTCCGGAAAGAGATTGGTGTATTTTCCTGTACGGTACTGGAAGCCTCGGAAGGAGCTGCAGGAACCATTTATAAAAATCGTGTATATATTTTCACGCTGCCCGGCTCAGGCCAATGTGTTTTCTTCGATCTGAATTATTCGTTCAAAAGCGAGGGGGTTCATGAAGAATCCGGAAGACGGGATCATACATCCGCTTTTAAGGAAAAACAAACCATCCGGCTTACAGAGGAGATGATCCGATTACTGAAACCCCGTAAATGAGGCGTTAATATTTTTGGAATGTGCAAAGGATAAGAATTTCAGAATTAAAATTAATTTTATGCGTTTGATAAAATCCGGAGTAAGACACTGGATCATTTTTATAAGTCTTTTCTCCATGACTTTTCCTGCCATCTCCTGTCGTTATACGATTCGTGATATTGGCTACAGTTCCTTGAACCTGGAAACATATCTGCTTTACCTGGAGTCCGATACCGTACAATATGGGCAGGTAGTGAAAGCATTCATACATCTGGGAGAAGTTTACTCTGCCGATGCCAACATACGTTACCGTCTGACCCATACACCCGGACAAGCGCCGGAAATACAGATTCGAAACAGCCGCGGCATGATCCTGGAAAAACAGATGATACAAACACCGGAGGATGTCCGGGTGTTTTACAAACGGACCCTCTTTTCCCCTTTGCAGCAGATCCTTTCGCAACAGGTCGGCAATGTCTTTGCATTTATGGTTTGTTATTATGAGAAAGACAACAGGCAGATCAATGCACGCGTAGAAAGAACCCTTGAACAGTTCCGGAAAATAGCTCCTACGCTGGATAAGAAAGTATCTGAGGAAATAATGAAAATTCTGATCCCGGCCGGGAAACGGCAGGAAGAAGATCTCATCTTTAAGGCCATGGAACTGGATCCTGAAAACCCGGCACCTGTCATCATGATCCTGTACGGGCGGGGACGACTGGTGGGAGACCCTCTGGTAGGAGAGGAGATCACGGTGGATCACCTCCTCAAACAATTGGTGATGCTGGGTACCGATTGTGAGTGCGGCATCGATCTCAGCCCACTGTTGAAACGAGCCATTCCTCTTTATTGGGATAATATAATGCGACAAGAGGTGACGGATATGCTGGGTTTCGATGTGGAGAATCCCATGACCACCACTGAAATGGAAAGGATTCTCTCTAAAGAACCGCTGGAAACCGGCACCGCTGATCCTTCTTTTGCCCCACAGGTGATAAATCTGGACCAGAAGCTGGGCACCATAGCAAATCAGCAGGAGGAACCCGTTACGGGGGATGGCATGAGTAAAACTTTACGTTATTCCCTGCTGTCCGGTGCCCTGCTATTCCTGCTTATCATGGCCGGCGTGGTTATTATTCTGAAGCAAAAGCATTAATGCCACCTTGCCATTATCTCTGTTCCATGTAACCTAAGCCTATACGATCATCAGGGACACGGACTTACAGCCAAAAACTATAGGTCAGTTTGAAAATCAATTGGTTGGACTCGTAAGCAAAGCGATCTTCTATATTTTTCGCCACATTGTGGTTATAAACGATGAAAAGATCACCTTTGGGAGCAAAGGTCCAGCGAAAACGGGTATTAGCTCCGATGGATCCGCTAATATTATCATATTGTAAATAGGAACTGAGCTGCATATCCGAAGAAAAGTTCAGTTGTAGTCTTCCGCCGAAGAGACTCTGGTCAAAATCCCCGTAAGGCAGTGAGGCGATATTTCTTTCATAATTCAGTTCGATGATCATCCACCGGAAAGGCCGCAGGAATATCTGTAGCTCGATCTGATCGAGCCAACCTCCGTAAAAACCTCCGAACCACCAGGTAGCCTGTCCGTTTACCGGCCGTTTGGTAGCCGTCTGCAATTCAAGACGGGAGCGGACCCAGTTATATCCGCCTTCCGGAATGATCACACCGGGAGATATTTCAAAAGGCTCTTTCAGATACTCACCGGCCGGCTTAATGTTAAACTCAAAACGGTCCCCGCTCTCCAGCCGGAAATGGAAAGGGGCGGTAAATACGGTATAACTCTCCCAGTGATTGCCGATATCGGTTACAAGGTAATAATAGGATTCGAAGAAAAACTGACGGATAAACTTAATCTTCTCAGGCCGTGGCATGTAATCTACCGAGAGGGAATACATTTTTACCCCCCGGCGTGGCACAAAACCCAGGGAAGGATTAAACTGCCCACCAATATATTTATAGGAAGCAAAGATATCCCATTTATCATTGGGGAAATCAAAGGATACCCCATAAGCCGAACGGTCGCCGGTCAGGTCCTGTCGCCAATTATATAGTCCCCACACGCCTGCTTTAAGGTTCTTATCACCCTTAAAATGGCTTGTCTGATAAGTAAAATCCACACCGGCCATAGCGCTGCCGCTGCGTCCTGCCGGATCGCCCAGGGTAGAAATAAGACCAACGGTTGACTCTTTGAATATGTTTTGCTTAACCCTGACCACCCCCATGTTGGTGGGAGAGAGGGTCGTATCCAGTTTGCCCGTATGGGTTACCAGCGCCCCGAAATTGGTTTTATTTACTTTTCCGTTGATCTTGCCTCCGGCAACCAAAGGGACTTCCCTGCCCTGGTACAAACCAATACGCCGGCTGTTAAAAGGCAGGAGGTTACGGGAAGATAATCCCAATCCGAAAGAATAGATATCGGCTCCTTCCAGAAAAAATTGACGTTTTTCAGGAAAAAAGAGAGAAAAACGGGTCAGGTTGGTACGCCGTGTATCCACTTCTGTCTCTGCAAAATCGGTATTCATCGTCAACTGGCCCGTGATTTCCGGCGTTATACGCTGAATTACGTCCAGGCTCGGTTTCAGAGTATATCCTGCCTCTTCTCCTGCCGACCGGGACATATCGCCCACCACCGACGGCTTGATGGTCATCCCCAACCCCAGGTTAAAACGGGGCAGATCATCCAACAAACCCGCCACATACACCTGTGCTACACTATAATCCAGTTTTGCACCGCTCCAGCGATCGGTTTCCTGTAACCGTTGTATCCTTCTTTCTATATTGAAACCCCATGTTTTCAAGTCTTTTCCGAAGGTCATCGAACGAACAGGGATACGTATCTCCACAGACCAGTAATTTTTCCCCCGGAAGGTTTTGGCATCCCATATCCCGTCCCAGTTCTGGTCTTCATCCTCCCCATGACGCTCAGACAAAGCATCATAACGCGCTCCGCCGGGATTTACCGCAAAAATATAACCGGTTCGTCCATCCTGGTAAGTATCAAAAACAAATTTTATATAATCTTCTCCCCGTAGATAAGAATCCCTGGCTTTGGAGTAACTGACGATTTTGTCAGGTTGATTGTCGTAGCAAATAATACCTAGAAAAATCTCCTTGTCATCAGCCATTACTCTTACCACCGTGGGAAAAGTCGGGGTAGCCCCTTCTGCCGGCTCAACCATGATCAGATTGGGAATAGAATCTATTTCTCTCCAGCAGGCCTCATCCACCCTTCCGTCGAAATGAAAACCTCCAGTATATTTTCCTGTTTTCAAAAGGGGCTTGGCCATCGTTTCCTGCGAAAGAACTACAAAACGGCCAGAACCAACCAAAATGATAGTAACCAGAATAAAAACCAGCTTTTGTTTCATGATCCTCAATTTTTCAGTTTTCAAAAGTAAAATTTTCATCCAAAGAAGAAAAAAGAATGCACGGTTTCTTCTAAATCTTAAGCATACTTAAGGATTTAAGGATTTTTTATTATTTTTATTGCAATGACAGACAGAAATCGCACGAATACTGCGGTGGGTGAGAGAATTTTAAATAGTAACCCTGGTATTATGAAAAGAAAATCATGGATTTTCATATTTATTGTTATAATTTTTTTGTTGGGGGGAAGGATTGTGCCTGCACAGAAGGTAAACTTCGATGAATCCAAAGTGCCTGCATATGAACTACCCGATCCGCTGATTCTGGAGAACGGGGAGAAGGTGACAACACCCGGACAATGGTGGCAGCAAAGAAGACCGGAACTGCTGAGGTTGTTTGAAGAAGATATATACGGCAAAGTGCCCGGTCATCTGCAGCACATGTCCTTCAGGGTACGTTCCGTCAACCGGCAAGCCCTGGAAGGCCAAGCCACACGGAAACAGGTAACGATACTGTTCACTGGGGACGACAACGGACCCATGATGGACTTGCTGATCTACATCCCCAACAAGGTGGAGAAACCCTGTCCGGCTTTTCTGGGACTCAATTTTTATGGCAACCAGAGCATCAGTAAGGACACGGGTATTTTTGTCACCCGGTCGTGGGTGAGGAACAACGAAGCATACGGTATCACGGAGAACAAAGCCACAGAAATATCCAGGGGTGTACGGGCTTCCCGCTGGCCCGTAAAAATGATACTGGAACAGGGCTATGCACTGGCAACAGCATACTATGGCGATATCGATCCGGATTATGATGACGGATTTCAAAACGGAGTGCAACCCTTGTTCTATAAGAAAGGACAACATAAACCTGCACCTGAGGAGTGGGGTTCGATAGCGGCCTGGGCCTGGGGACTCAGCAGAGCCCTGGACTATCTCGAAAAAGATGAGAATATTGATGCACATCGCGTAGCCGTCATGGGCCACTCACGCCTGGGAAAAACTGCGCTATGGGCAGCTGCCGAAGATCAACGTTTTGCACTGGCAATTTCAAATATGTCGGGTTGTGGAGGTGCAGCTCTTTCACGCAGACGATACGGAGAAACCGTGGAGAGGATCAATACTTCTTTCCCGCATTGGTTTTGCACTAATTTCAAAAAATACAACGATCATGAAGATTCCCTTCCGGTTGACCAACATGAATTGATTGCTCTCATAGCACCGCGACCCGTTTATATCACGGCGGCCATAGAAGATCGATGGGCTGACCCGAAAGGCATGTTCCTGGCAGCCAAATATGCAACACCTGTTTACAGACTCCTGGGAAAAACCGGACTGCCGGATCATGCAGCAATGATCCCGGGACACCCGGTCATGGGAACGATCGGCTTTCACTTACGCCCCGGCAAGCATGACGTAATAGACTATGACTGGCAGCAATTCCTGATCTTTGCCAATAAATTCCTGAAAAAATAATACAAGCCGGTATTTTTTTCCCGGGAACAGGATAATTAAGCCTGTTTCAGGTTATCTTTGTCCTCCAAATGAACTACCCCCGGGCAGGCCCGTCTGTCCGGTGTCAGCCGGGCAGGCATGCTGTCGCTGAGGCCTCGGCCAAAGGTTACGCCGCCGGTGGACGCTTCAGCGCCTTTCTTTGCCAAAGGCTTCGAAAGGCACTGCGGGCACCCATATCGGAAGGCGAAAGCGGATTAAAACATTTGGAAAATGGAAATAAAAACTGAAATTATTACCATTGGCGATGAGATCCTTATCGGTCAGATCGTTGACACCAATTCTGCCTGGATGGCAGAGAAACTGAATAATGCGGGAATCTCCGTTTATCAGATCACTACCATAGCCGACAACAGAGAACATATCCTGAAAACAGTTCAAGCGGCACTGGACCGCGTGGACATTGTCCTGGTGACAGGAGGTCTGGGACCTACCAGCGATGATATCACAAAGAAAACACTGGCTGAATTTTTTCATTCCAGCCTGGTTTTAAATGAAGAAGTACTGGAGTCGGTCCGGCAAAGGCTGGAGGAAAGAAATATTCAGTTAAATGACCTGATCAGAGGACAGGCTTTGGTTCCTGACAAATGCCAGGCTTTTGTCAATGAATGGGGAACCGCACCGGGGATGTGGTTCGAAACCAACGGCAAAGTTCTGGTTTCTATGCCGGGTGTGCCTGTTGAAATGAAAGGGATTATGGAAAAATATGTGATTCCTAACCTAAAGTTAAAGTATAAGTTACCTTCTATACAGCACAGAACATTACTTACTTATGGGACATTCGAGGCTCATCTGGCCGAACTGCTTGAAGACTTTGAAAAGGACCTTCCGTCCCATGTTAAGCTGGCTTATCTGCCCTCAGCCGGCAGAGTGCGACTTCGTCTTACAGCAAAGGGTGACACCCGCAAAAAGCTGACATCTTTACTGGATCGTTTGGAAAAGGAGATGATGGAACGGATCGGGGAATATGTGTACGGAAAAAACGGAGACACCCTGGAACAGATCGTTGGAGAACTCCTTCGAAAAAGCGGAAAAACCCTTTCCACAGCAGAAAGTTGTACGGGAGGAATGGTATCCCATCTGATCACTACGGTGCCAGGAGCTTCGGATTATTACAAAGGCTCTGTGATCTCCTATGCCAATGAGGTCAAGATCCGGGAGCTGGGTGTGTCTGAAAAAGATGTCATCACTTACGGCGCCGTGAGCCGGGAGGTGGTGGAACAAATGGCTGCCGGGGTTAGCACCAGGCTCAAAACGGATTATGCCATCGCTATTTCCGGCATTGCCGGCCCTACAGGTGGCACTCCTGAAAAACCGGTGGGCACCGTCTGGATAGCCGTAAAATCCCCGGAAAAAACAGTGACCTCAAAATTTATTTTCGGCTTTACCCGCATGGAAAATATCACCCGGGCAGCCTTTACATCACTGAATATGTTAAGAAAAGTGTTGATGAATGAATCTTTTCATTAAAATCTTTCTCATTTATTTGATTTTCTCAGGAAATTTACCGTATTTTGCGCTCACTTTTAAAATGCATTAATTTCAACACCGAGAAAGATGTCGAGAGTTTGTCAAATAACAGGAAAAAAGGTGGTTTCGGGAAATAATGTTTCCCACTCAAAACGCAGGACCAGAAGAAAATTCTATCCCAATCTTTTTGTTAAAAAATTCTACCTTGAAGAAGAAGACCGGTTTATCACCCTGAAGGTGTCTGCTGCCGGCCTGCGCACGATCAATAAAAAGGGACTGGGTCCTGCATTACGGGAAGCCAAAGAAAAAGGTTATATTGAAACGTATTAATTGATAAGATCATGGCTAAGAAAGGAAACAGAATACAGGTAATCCTGGAATGTACCGAACACAAAACAAGCGGTATGCCAGGAACATCCCGGTATATCACTACCAAGAACCGGAAAAATACTCCGGAAAGACTGGAACTGAGAAAGTATAATCCTATTTTGAAACGCTACACCCTACACCGGGAGATAAAATAATAACATCATGGCAAAAAAAGTTGTTGCAACACTGAAAACAGGAGAAGGTCGCTCTTATACCAAAGCCATACGCTTTGTAAAATCTCCAAAAACAGGCGCCTATACCTTTCGCGAAGAAATCATTAACAAAGAACACGTGAAAGATTTCTTCTCCAAAAAATAAAGACATTGTACTCTTTCATGAAAAGCTTCCTTCCCAAAAGGAAGCTTTTTTTATGTCGCCTTAACCTTTTTTATGCCGAGATGCACGGTCGTGCGTCTATACAAATTATTATCTTCGCAGAATAAATACAGGATCAAACATGGGATTGTTTTCAAAAAAGAAAGAGAAAGCGGAGACACGCACTCCCGGGGCAGAAAAGTCTGTACCCAAAAGTCTGGACCAAGGTCTTGAAAAGACCAAAGAAAGCGTTTTAAAGAAACTTTCCAGGGCGGTTGCCGGCAAATCCAGAGTAGATGACGAAGTATTGGATAACTTGGAAGAAATTCTTATTACTTCCGATGTGGGGGTAGATACCACCCTTCAGATTATTGAACGGATCGAAAAACGGGTATTCCGTGATAAATATCTCGGCACGGACGAGTTGAACCGTATCTTACGCGAAGAAATCGCCGCCTTGCTCGCCGAGCAACCGGCAGCCGAAGGCACGGGCTTCAGCCTTGAAGGATTGCCTCGCCCATATGTAATCATGGCTGTCGGAGTGAACGGGGTGGGGAAGACCACCACCATCGCCAAACTCGCTTATCATTATAAGAAAAATGGGTATCAGGTAGTTCTTGGCGCTGCTGACACTTTCCGTGCTGCCGCCATAGATCAACTCCAGGTATGGGCTGACAGGGTGGATGTGCCTTTGGTAAAACAACAGATGGGTGCCGACCCTGCCTCCGTGGTATTCGACACCCTGCAGGCCGCCAAAGCCCGCCATACGGATGTAGTAATCATAGACACTGCCGGCCGCCTGCACAACAAGGTAAACCTGATGAATGAACTGGGGAAAATCAAACGGGTTATGCAGAAAGTAATCCCCGAAGCACCGCATGAAATATTGCTGGTCCTGGATGGTTCTACCGGCCAGAATGCCTTTGAACAGGCCCGGCAGTTTACCGAAGTGACACAGGTGAATGCTATTACCGTCACCAAACTGGACGGAACCGCCAAAGGAGGAGTCGTCATTGGCGTGTCGGGACAGTTTCACATACCGGTTAAATACATCGGCATCGGCGAAGGAATGGAGGACCTCAGGCCTTTCGACAAAGATGAATTTGTAGCCTCTCTTTTCCCTTCCAACCAAACCTGATAACTCCACATGCCCGTCCCACAGAATAAAAAAGTTTCCGTCATCACCCTGGGATGTTCCAAGAACACCGTTGATTCAGAAGTTTTGCTTCATCAACTTAAAGAAAGCGGCCTGCAGACCGACCATGACCCGAAGCATTTCGACGGTGGCACAGTGATCATCAATACCTGCGGGTTTATCCGCGATGCCAAGGAAGAATCTATCGAGATGATCCTGACTTTTGCAGAAGCCCGTAAAAAGGGAACCATAGAACAACTGATCGTTATGGGGTGCCTTTCACAAAGATATCAGGAAGAGCTGAAGACCAACATTCCTGAAGTAGATCATTTTTTTGGGGTACACGATCTGAAAGAAATCGTGGAAACGGCAGGAGGAAGATTTTACCCGGAGTTGCTGACACATCGTTCCCTGACTACTCCGCCACATTATGCCTATTTAAAGGTTTCGGAAGGATGCGACCGTACATGCGCCTTCTGCAGCATACCGGCCATACGGGGGCCTCATATCTCCAAACCGGTGGAGGATATCCTGACAGAAGCAAAACAGTTGGTCTCCGGTGGAGTCAGGGAGATCATGTTGATTGCCCAGGATCTTACCCTGTATGGCAGGGATCTCTATGGAAAACAGAAACTACCTGAGGTATTGGAAAAACTGTCGGACATACCGGGACTGGATTGGATCCGACTGCACTACGCTTATCCGTCCTCTTTTCCATGGAAGATCATTCCCCTGATGAAGGAGAAGAATAACATCTGCCATTATCTGGACATCCCTTTTCAGCATATCTCGGATCCTGTCCTGAAAAAAATGCGTCGGGGACATACGGAAAAACAGATCCGCACCATGATTGCGCACCTGCGAAAGGAAATCCCGGACCTGGCCCTGCGTACCACCTTCCTGGTCGGGCATCCCGGTGAAACGGAAAAAGATTTTCAGAAACTCCTGAATTTTGTCCGGGAAAGCCGGTTTGACAGACTGGGCGTATTTCCATATTCCCATGAAGAAGGCACGTATGCCGGCATTCATTATAAAGATGAGATCCCGGAAAAAGAAAAAATGAAACGCGTAGAAAAAGTTATGATCCTGCAGGAAGAGATCGCTCTCCGGATGAATAAGGAAAAAGTGGGAAAGACGTTTAAGGTATTGATAGATTACCGAGAGAAGGATTTCTGGGTGGGCCGTACCCAGTACGATTCTCCCGAGGTAGATCAGGAAGTGTTGATACCTGTCGGGGAAAAGACAAAAATAAAACCCGGGCAATTTTATTCGGTAAAAATCACCCGGGTTGAAAACTTCGATCTGATCGGCGTATTAGAGAAATAACATTCTTAGGTTACGCCTCCTGTTTCTTCTTTCGTAGACTTTTTTTTCTCTTCTTTCGGTTTTGTGACTTTGATGGTGATTTGCTCTTTCTTGCTGTCATAACCCACCGAGATAATATCATCTTCCTTGATGTCCGACTTAATAATGGTCTCTGCCATCGGGTCTTCCAGGTATTTCTGGATGGCCCTTTTCAACGGACGGGCCCCATATTGGATATCATATCCTTTCTCTGCAATAAAGTTTTTTGCGGCCGGAGAGATTTTGAATTTATACCCAAGATTATCAATCCGTTCATACAATCCTTCCAGTTCGATATCAATGATCTTCAGGATATCATCCCGATCAAGAGAATTGAACATCACGACATCATCCACACGGTTCAGAAATTCCGGAGCAAAAGTTTTTTTCAGTGCTTTCTGAATTACGCTTCTTGCATGAGCATCCCTGCTTTCTTTCTTGGCAGAAGTGGTAAAACCCACGCCCTGACCGAATTCTTTCAATTCGCGCGTACCGATATTGGAGGTCATGATCACGATGGTATTCCGGAAATCCACCCGGCGTCCCAGGCTGTCGGTAAGTTGACCTTCATCCAGCACCTGCAGCAAAATATGATAAACATCCGGATGGGCTTTTTCAATCTCATCCAGTAAAACAACCGAGTAAGGTCTTCTTCTGACCTTTTCCGTTAACTGACCTCCTTCTTCATAACCCACATACCCGGGAGGGGCCCCCACAAGACGGGAAACGGAGAACTTCTCCATATATTCGCTCATATCAATCCGGATCAGGTTTTCCACACTGTCGAAGAGATACTGAGCCAGTACTTTGGCCAGTTGTGTTTTACCCACACCGGTAGGACCCAGGAAGATAAAAGTACCGATCGGTTTATTGGGATCTTTCAACCCGGCCCGATTTCGCTGAATGGATTTCACCACTTTCCCTACCGCTTCATCCTGTCCGATGATCCTCTCTTTCAGTTCATCCTGCATCTTCAACAGCCGCATTCCTTCGGCCTGGGCAATCCGCTGCACGGGCACACCGGTCATCATGGCAACCACTTCGGCCACTTTTTCTTCATTCACGATTTCACGGTTTTTCGACAGCTCTTTTTCCCACTTGTCTTTTTCCACCTCCAGTTGGTCCAGGAACATTTTTTCCTGGTCTCTGTATTTGGCAGCCCGTTCAAAGTTTTGATTTTTAACAGCCAGTACCTTTTCTTTCTTGGTTTGTTCCAGCTCTTTCTCAATCTGCACAATGCGGTCAGGCACCACGATGTTGGTAATATGGACTCTCGAACCGGCTTCGTCCAGGGCATCAATAGCCTTGTCGGGCAGGTGCCTGTCAGTGATGTACCGGTTGGTAAGCTTCACACAGGCTTCCAGGGCTTCATCCGTATAGATCACATTGTGATGATCTTCATATCTCTCCTTGATATTTCGGAGGATATGCATGGTTTCTTCCATATTGGTAGGTTCCACCATCACTTTCTGGAACCGTCTTTCCAGGGCACCGTCCTTTTCGATATGTTGGCGGTATTCATCCAGGGTGGTAGCGCCGATGCACTGTATATCTCCGCGTGCCAGAGCCGGTTTCAGCATATTGGCTGCATCCAGCGAGCCGGTAGCTCCGCCGGCCCCCACGATGGTATGTATCTCATCAATGAATAAAATAATATCGGCATTCTTCGAAAGCTCATTCAGGATCGCTTTCATACGCTCCTCAAACTGACCACGGTATTTAGTGCCGGCCACTATGGAGGCCAGATCAAGAGTAACCACACGCTTATCAAACAATACGCGGGACACCTTCCGTTGGACAATCCTCAGTGCCAGACCTTCCACAATCGCCGATTTTCCGACACCGGGTTCACCGATCAGGATGGGATTGTTTTTCTTCCGCCGGCTTAAGATCTGTGCCAGCCGTTCTATTTCTTTGTCACGGCCTACGATCGGGTCAAGCCGGTCTTCTTCGGCAGCCCGAGTCAGGTCGATACCGAAATTATCAAGCACCGGCGTTTCCGAAGTGCTTTTCGGAGAGGGGGAGGAGGGAGCACCACCTTTACTGCCCCTGAAACCTTTCGATTCCTCTTCCTCTTCTTCCTCACCGGGAAAATCAGCCGATGCTTCCGCCTGATTGTCCAGAATCTCATCCCGCACCAGTTCGTAATCTACATTCATATCATGAAGCTTCACCGTCACCAGCGAAGTCTCATCCTTTAATATGGCCAGCAACAAATGACCCGTATCAATCAGGTCGTTCTTGAGCGCCCTGGCTTCAAGATATACCAGTTTTAATACACGTTCCGAGGAACGTAACAACGGGATATTGTCGGCCGTGCTGATCTCCAGCGGACGGTCATTTCGCAAACTGCCCTCTATGGCCTTTTTAAGGTCGAACAGATCAACCCCCAAAGCCAGCAACACATCTACGGCCAGACCTTCTCCATCACGTAAAATCCCTAAAAATAAATGTTCCGTGCCTATATAGGCATTCCCCAGCCGGATGGCCTCTTCCTTGCTGTAATTCAGCACATCCTTTATCCTTTGTGAATATTTTCCTTCCATAACAATGATCTCCTTATTACCTCAATTTTAAAAGATCAATAATCATTGACCTGTCTCTCCTTCTTCCTTCTATCAAAGATAAAAAATAAACGTAAACATTGTAACTATTAAACTACAAATATAATCAAAAAAGAACTTTTTTATGCAATCCTTTATAAACAGTTTTTTGTTTATAAATCTAGCTCTCAAAAGGCTATTATTCCATAATATTTCACTACTTTCGTGCGTTCAAAATCAATTAACCGGGAAAGATTAACAATAAGTATGCCAGAACTGGAAAATATTATTAAGATCAACATCGAAGAGGAGATGAAATCGGCCTACATCGACTACTCTATGTCGGTGATTGTGTCAAGGGCGCTGCCTGATGTTAGGGATGGACTAAAACCTGTGCATCGCAGGGTTTTATACGGGATGTATGAATTGGGTGTTCTTTCCAACCGGCCGACAAAAAAATCAGCCAGAATCGTTGGGGAGGTGCTGGGTAAGTTTCATCCTCACGGCGATTCTTCTGTATATGATGCCATGGTCCGTATGGCACAGGAATGGTCACTGCGTTATCCTCTTGTTGAAGGACAGGGAAACTTCGGATCCATCGATGGCGACAGTCCTGCCGCTATGCGGTACACCGAGGCCAGACTGAAAAAAATCGCCGAAGAAGCCCTGGCGGATATAGACAAGGATACGGTTGATTTCCAACTGAATTTTGACGATACGCTGAAAGAGCCTACCGTACTCCCAACACGTGTTCCGCTATTGCTGATCAACGGCGCTGCCGGCATTGCCGTAGGAATGGCTACCAATATTCCTCCGCACAACCTTACGGAGGTGGTGGACGGGTTGGTAGCACAAATCGACAATCCTGATATTTCGATCGATGAACTGATGCAGTATATCAAAGGACCGGACTTCCCGACAGGAGGCATTATCTATGGTTTCCAGGGAATCAGGGATGCTTATGAAACCGGGCGCGGACGGATCGTGGTCAGAGCCAAAACGGAAATTGAAACCACTCATTCGGGGCGGGAACAAATCATTGTTACCGAGATCCCTTATATGGTCAACAAGGCTGACCTTATCAAAAAAACAGCCGATCTGATCAATGATAAGAAAATCAACGGCATTTCCTATATCAACGACGAATCCGACAGGAACGGTATGCGTATCGTAATTATCCTGAAAAAGGATGCCAGCGCCAATGTCGTTCTGAATACCCTCTTCAAATATACCCAGTTACAGTCATCCTTCAATGTAAACAGCATTGCCCTGGTAAAAGGCAGACCCCGTCTCCTGAACCTGAAACAACTGCTTCATTACTTCATCGAACACCGTCATGAGGTGGTGGTCAGAAGAACCCGGTATGAACTGAAGCAGGCAGAAAAACGGGCTCACATCCTGGAAGGCCTTCTCATAGCACTGGATCATCTGGATGCAGTGATAAAACTCATCCGTGCCTCTAAAACGGTGGAAGAAGCCCGGGAAGGTCTGATGCGTGAATTTGAACTCTCTGAGGTCCAGGCACGGGCCATTCTCGATATGCGCCTGCAGAAATTAACAGGACTGGAAAGAGAAAAAATAAGAGCAGAATATGACGAGTTAAAGAAACAAATTAAATACATGCAGGAAGTACTTGATTCCGAAGTACTTCAGATGAAGTTAGTAAAAGATGAGTTGCTGGAGATCAAAGAAAAATACGGAGATGAAAGAAGGACAGATATCCTGCCTGATCCCGGCGAATTTAATCCGGAAGATTTTTATGCGGATGAAGAGGTAGTCATAACCATATCTCATCTCGGCTATATCAAAAGAACGCCGCTGACCGAATTCAGACGCCAGAACAGAGGAGGGGTGGGAGCCAAAGGCAGCACCACCAGAGACGAAGACTTTATCGAGCATTTGTATATTGCCACCATGCACAATACCATGCTTTTCTTCACGGAAAAAGGAAGGTGCTACTGGCTGAAAGTATGGGAAATCACCGAAGGAAGCCGGATATCCAGGGGACGCGCTATCCAAAATATGATCAATATCGATCCGGACGATAAGGTAATGGCATACATCAATGTAAAATCCCTGAAAGACGAGGATTATATCAATTCCCGTTACATCGTCCTGGCTACCAAAAAGGGAGTAATCAAGAAAACCCGCCTGGAAGCGTTCTCACGTCCCCGTCAAAACGGGATCAACGCTGTGACGATCCGGGAGAACGACCAATTGCTGTCCGCAGCTCTCACCAACGGAAATCAGGATGTGTTGCTGGCAGTGCGTTCGGGCCGCGCCATAAGATTCCCCGAAAATAAGGTCAGAGCCATGGGCCGTGGTGCCGCCGGTGTGCGCGGAATTACACTGAAAGGAAAAAATGACGAAGTGGTCGATATGGTATGCATCGAATCGGAAGAACAAACCATCCTGGTCGTTTCCGAAAAAGGATATGGAAAAAGATCCAGAGTGGATGACTACCGGATTACAAACCGGGGAGGAAAAGGCGTCAAAACGCTTAATATTACCGAGAAAACAGGCGCTCTGATCGCCATGAAAGCCGTTACCGATGTAGGCGACCTGATGATCATCAACAAGTCGGGGCTGGTCATCCGGATGCCGGTCAGCGACCTTCGCATCATGGGACGTGCTACCCAGGGGGTGCGGCTGATAAGCCTGCGAAATGGAGACTCCATTGCAGCCGTAGCCTATGTGGAAGTAGAGGATTCCGGCGAAGAATTAATGGGCGACATAACAGAACCCGAAGAAATTTCATAACTTTTGGCAAAGATTTTGCAACCGTAAACATAAAATGTTTTATTTTTGAACGTTATTATACGAACGTATCATTTTAATTGACAATAGTTTTTTATAAAAATTTATTAACATGAAAAAAATAGGATTATTACTGATAGGGGCGTTGCTCCTGAGTACCCTGACTTATGCACAGAAAGGGAAAGTGGCGGCAGCGCTTTCCTATCTGGATAACGGGGAACTTGAAAAAGCCTTGCAAACGGTTGAAATTGCTGAGAAAAATCCGAAAACTGCCAACTGGTATAAAACGTATTATGCCAAAGGCAGGATATTGCAGGCTATTGCCGAATCCAAAGACCCGAAAGTTAAAAAACTGGTCGAAAATCCCGTGGTTAAAGCTTATGAGAACTATCAAAAAGCCATCAAACTGGACGAAAAAGGCAGGATAACCAAGACCATCGAGATTTATCTCCCCATGCTGAACAATGATTTTATTAATATGGGTGTCAAAGCATTCCAGGATCAAAAATTCGAGGAAGCCATGAAAGCCTTTGAATATGCCTTAAAAGTTGGCCAAGACAAGGTTTTCGGAGGAGTCGTCGATACAAGTCTGATTTACAACGCAGGACTGGCCGCCTACAACGGGAAACTTTGGGATAAGTCCATTGAGCACATTTCCAAAGCCATAGACATGAATTACGGGGGAAGCGCCGCTTACATCCTGTTGAAAAATGCCTATCTGGAAAAAGGAGATACCCTGGCCGGTAAAAAAGCCTTGCAAGCCGGTTTTGATAAATACCCTACGGATAAAAACATAATCTTTGAACTGATCAACTATTATCTGCTTATAGAAAACAACAGCCAGGCAGCACTGGATTATATCCGAAAAGGATTGGAAAAAGATCCCGAAAATGCCTCTTTGTATTTTGCAGAGGGCCTCGCGCTGGACAAAATCGGAAAACATCAGGAAGCCATCCGGGCCTATAAGGAATCCATTGCCAGAGACTCTACCTTCCTGAATTCCTATTATAACCTGGGGGCACTGATTTTTAACGACGGGGTGAACATGTTCAACGAGTGCAATAAGATCATGGATAATGATAAGTTTAAGGCTTGTGTTGCCCAGGCAGATAAAAAATTCAAAGAATCCTTGCCGTATCTGGAAAGAGCCCATGAATTGGATCCGAAAGAGATCAACACCATGGAAACCCTTAAAGTTCTCTATTACCGTTTGCATATGTATGACAAAAGGGATCAGATCATTAAAGAACTTGAGGCTGTCAAAAGTGGCACAGGTACCGGAGGAGAGGAAAAGAAATAATACTATTTTTACCAACATGTAATAAAGAGGGGGAGGTGATTGTACATACTTCCCTTCTTTTTTTACTTAATAGTTAACATAATATTAATTATAGGACATTTACAGTAAACTTACGACTTTACCGGATAAGTTCCACACCCATCCGCACCAGCCAGTACAAGATCCAAATAGTACCGAGAATGATAAATATTTTTTTTATTACCAGGGATTTATGTTTTTTTATTACGTTGTCTATCATCGATATACCAGTTGTTATTTTAACCGTTATTTCAATAAATAAGATAACGGCAAGCGTATAGATCACGGGGCCGAGAAGATGTAGTCTGAATGCATCGGCAAAATGAAAATGCACGAATGCATTCAACGACCTGCTCATCCCGCAGGTTGGGCAACTCAGGCCGGTAAGCTCATGAAAACGACATCTCAGGATTCCGGTATCCCCTGCATTTGTCAGAAACGGAAACAGGAGAAACCCCAGCAGCAGGGCTGCCCAGAATAGATAAAGGATCTTCGACGGAACAAACGCAGCTGGTTTTAGAACGTTATCCTTTTCCTGAACCGGCCCTGATTTTCCTGCATTCATTTTGACAGTACATTGTTCAGTACATCCATCAATTTATAGATCAGGAGATTTCATCCTGCTTGCGGGGTTGTGGAAATATCTTAAATTCGTCTCCGAATTGCTGGAGAAATTCTACGCTGAATGCCCGGAAAGTTATCGAAACCGGCAGCATGATAACGGATCCGATATACGGAATGATTAACAATATTCCTCCTATGCAACAGGTCATCAGTGAAAAGGCGACTGCAGCCAGGATAACCATGATTACCAGCAGGAAAACAAACAGACCATAAACCAGAAAGTACCAGAAATGTTTTCCCAGCAATTTGAGAAACACGCTCCATGCCCGGGTAGCCTTTCCCCGGTTTTTGTACATAATTGGGACAACGAAATCGTTGAGAAACAATCCGATATATTGGGTAATAATGATTGTTGTCAGAAAGATCATTACCATGCCCACCACGGTTCCAATGGTTGCTGTTTTCGGAAAGTCTGCATGATAAATACCCAAAAACAAAGTATAAAACAACAGGAAAAGTAGCAGAAAGACTGTAAAAACGATCAATCCGTAAATCAGTCTCCAGACAAAGAGTGAATTCCCCTCACTCCTGTATTCATGCCACGGCCGCGAAACTGCTGCTTTATTGTGTACCACATTATCCAAAAACATAAATTTTCCCCGTGAACTGAGCCAGTTGAACAGGATGATCAACCCAAAGATGAAAAAAACACCTAACAGGATCAATCCGCTCCACCAAATATGATTTGCCAGCCAGTTCCAGGCAGTATGAGGAAATTCAGCCAAATTATCCCAGTCAACTCCGTGGGTGTGATCTTTCCAGGAAGAACTCCCGCTCCCACCGTGTCCGCTTAACAGATCAGCCAGAAAGGCCGTAAACCCGATGGTAAACCATTTGCCGATGTCAAACGGATGAAAAAGAATCTCTTTCATCCGATTCCAACCCTTTGAAAGGGGAAATGCATATGATATATTCATAATCGTTCGTCGTTTTGATTATGGGAATAAGATAGTCCATTCTCAGGAAAAAACGAAATTATGTAAGAAAATAACTAAAAGCTTCGGAAATATAATGCATTGCTACACACTTTTCCAGCCCGAGGGTGCAACCCGGATATAAAAATAATCCAGTATATTCATCTGAAAGTAATTTTGTTTACATACGAAAATATATTACATTTGTATATAAGAATCCTGCACAGTAGAAAATGATATTTAATATTCAGCGATTTTCAACACATGACGGCGAAGGCATCCGGACCCTGATCTTCTATAAAGGTTGTCCGCTTCATTGCCAATGGTGCAGCAATCCCGAAGGCATTTCATATGGCTACAGTATCCTGTACAACCAAAACCTTTGTAAAGATTTCGGTGAATGCATGGCCACTGAAAAAGAAGCAATAGCCAGAACCAATAAACATGGTATCCGAATCGACCGGAAAAAGGTAACCCATCCGGAAAAATTAATCGATGTCTGCCCTGCGAAAGCGCTGACTGTTAGCGGCTCTAAGCTGGGTGTCAACGACTTGCTTCATGAAGTAGAAAAAGACACCCCTTTTTACAGTCATGGCGGAGGGGTTACCCTTTCAGGCGGAGAACCGTTGTCCCAGGGAGAAGAGCTGACCTCCCTCCTACGGGAACTGAAACACAAAAATATCAGCGTCAACATAGAGACATCCCTTCATGTAAATTGGAGCCAAGTGGAAAGATGCATTGATCTGACTGATACTTTCCTGGTGGATATGAAACATACCGACAAGGACAAATTCACACGTTTTACCCGGGGAGATGCGGCCCTGGTAATGAACAACCTGGTTAAACTTACCGAATCGGCAGCCAGGATTATTATACGTATCCCGGTAATTCCCGGGTTTAATCATTCGGAAAAAGAAATGAAACAGATCATTGATTTTATACATTCATTGAACCGTATCCACACCATTCATTTTTTACCCTACCATACGTTTGGTGTGGAAAAATACAAAATGCTGGGCATGAAGTATATTTTCGGACCTGAAAAACCGGTGCGGGATGATGAATTGACAACTTATATTCATTATGCACAATCCAAAGGATTTCAGACAAAAATCGGAGGTTAAGATGATTACGGAAAAACAACAGACCACTTTATCAAAAAGGATTTCCGATTTACGGGAAAAAGTGTTACGTGCAAAGCCTTCGGTATGCACCGAAAGGGCCAAGTTTTATACACAGATCTATCAGGCCAATGAAGATAAGCCCGTTATTGTCAAACGTGCACTGGCATTGGAGAAAACCCTGAAAAAGATGACGATTTTTATTGACGAGGGCGAGCTTATCGTTGGAAATCAATCTTCTCAGCACAGGGCTGCTCCTATTTTTCCAGAATATGCCGTGGAATGGCTTTCCCGGGAGATGGACAATCTGGATAAGCGTCCCGGAGATGCTTTTTTTATCACGGAAGATCATAAAAAGGAACTGCTTAAAATTGCCGGATGGTGGAAGGGAAAAGTGCTCTGGGACCGGGGCAGGGCAAATATGTCGCAGGAATTACGTGATCTGCAGGACGCAGCAATCATCAAGGCTACCGGAAACCTTACCTCCGGCGACGGACACATTGCCGTGGATTACCCCCGGGTTCTCTCTGCAGGACTTGAGGGATACCTGCAGGAAATCAGATATTACCACCGGCAGGTAAAAAGATACGAACGGGAAGGTGTGAAGAAAGATCATTTTTACACCGCTTTGACAATTTCCGTCAAAGCGCTCCGGGCATTTATCCTGCGGTACCATGACCTGGCTTTGTCCATGAGCAAGCATGAAATAAATCCGCAAAGAAAAACGGAGTTGCTGACCATCGCTCAAAATTGTGAAATCATTGCAGAAAAACCTCCACAAAATTTTTACCAGGCCCTGCAATTAACTTATTTCATACACTTGTCGCTGCAGATAGAAAGCAACGGCCATTCTGTCTCCCTGGGCAGAATGGATCAGTATCTATTCCCCTATTACCAACACGATCTTATCACCGGTAACATTACGAAAGATTTTGCTGCAGAATTACTTGAAAACACATGGATAAAACTATTGACAATCAACAAAATAAGACCCTGGTCACACACCCGTTTTTCAGCCGGTGGACCTTTATATCAGAATGTTACCATAGGCGGGCAAACCTCCGACGGAAAAGATGCCGTTAACGACCTGAGTTTTCTGATCCTTGACACGGTCGGAAGGATGAGGCTTACACAACCCAATCTTTCTGTAAGGTTTCATAAAAACATAAACAATGATTTTATGATGGCCTGCATGCAGGTCATTGAAAAAGGTTTTGGTATGCCCTCTTTCAACAATGATGAGGTTGTCATTCCAGGATTGCTGAGACTGGGCGTAGAACCGCAAGATGCCTATGACTATTCGGCCATCGGATGTATTGAGATCGCCGTACCGGGAAAGTGGGGATATCGCTGTACGGGCATGAGTTTTCTGAATCTGATGAGGGTCTTCCTGGCTTCCTTATATGACGGACTCGACCGGCAGTCCGGAAAAGTATTCCATAAAGGAACAGGTCATTTCAGGGACTTTTCCTCTTTTGAGGATGTGTTCAGGGCATGGCAGCATCAGATAAAATACTACACCCGGAAAACCGTGGAAATTGATACCGCAGTGGATACGGCTCTGGAAGAGAATGTGCCGGATCTCCTTTGCTCGGCTTTTGTGGATAGTTGTATATCCCGTGGAAAAACCATCAAAGAAGGGGGTTCCAAGTATGATTTTATCTCAGGTCTGCAAGTGGGGATTGCCAACCTGGGCAACTCGCTGGCAGCCATTAAAAAACTGGTTTTTGAAGACAAAGTGATCTCAAAAGAGCAACTCCTTGATGCCCTGGAGAATGACTATGAAGGAGAAGAAGGGGAAAAGATCAGGCAGCTGCTGTTGAATTTTGCCCCGAAATACGGGAATGATGATGATTATGTTGATCTTCTTTTAAGAGATGCTTACAGGGAGTTTATCAGTGAACTGGAACAGTATCACACCACCCGGTACAACCGCGGCCCCATAGGTTGCAAATACTATGCAGGTACTTCCAGCATTTCAGCCAATGTACCCAGCGGAGCGGTCGTTCCGGCCACCCCCGACGGCAGAAAAGCATTTACCCCGGTAGCCGAAGGGAGTTCCCCCTCTTCCGGAACCGACTTACAGGGCCCCACAGCCGTATTCAAATCGGTGGCAAAATTACCCACGGAAAAGATAATGGGCGGAGTTCTTCTGAATCAAAAACTTAGCCCGGCTACTATCCGGAAAGACCAGGATAAACAAAAACTGATATCTATCATCCGTACTTTTTTTGAAGACCTGAAAGGATGGCATGTACAGTACAACATCGTTTCCCGGGACACCCTCCTGGCAGCCAAAAAAGATCCTGAGAAATACAGGGATCTGATCGTAAGGGTTGCCGGATATTCCGCTTTTTTTACTACTTTATCCCCCGATACACAGGACGATATCATTGCACGGACGGAACATTCATTAACTTTCTGAACCTATGGGCAGAATCCTTTGCGGTGTGGATATTGGCGGTACAAAGTTTGCCATCGGACTTGTTGATGAAAAAGGCACAATCATTGACAAGATTTACAGCCGGGACCATGTCGGAAAAAACGAAGAAGATCTGGTAACGTTGGTGACCGAAAACATCCGGGAGATCATGGCAAGAAACAGGTTGCAGGAAACAGATCTGCCCGGCCTGGGAATCGGGTTTGCCGGTCACATCCGTTACCGTGACGGGGTAGTCATCACCACTTCAAACCTGAAAGGGTTTAAGAACTATCCGCTGAGAGAAGCTTTCCAGACCCGGTTTAACACTCCCGTAAAACTGGACAACGACGCCAATGCACAAGCTTTTGGAGAATATAAATTCGGTGCCGGACAGGGGGTGGATGATATGGTCTTTCTCACCGTCAGCACAGGGATAGGCGCAGGCATAATCATCAATAAGAAACTTTACCGGGGCACAACCGGAACTGCCGGAGAGTTTGGCCACACCATTGTAGAACCCAAAAGCGATCTGGTCTGTACCTGCGGAAATCGCGGTTGTCTGATGGCCTGTGCCAGTGGCCTGGCTCTCCCCTCCCTGTACAAAAAAAAGCTAAAGGAAGGGAAAAAAAGCATACTGCCTCTTCCCCCCGATTATGACCTGTCCAAAATAGACGGCCGGATTTTGAAAAAAGGCCTTGATATAGGCGATCCTGTCTCCCGTGAGATTATCCTGGAGTGCGGATATTATATGGGTGTGGGCATCTATAATATCTTTCAGGCACTCAATCCACCGCTTATCGTTTTGGGTGGAGGACTGACCAACTGGGGAGACCTGTACCTGGAGAAAATACAGTCTACTTTTTATGAACTGGCCCGCGATATGATCTTTGATCCGGTGGAGATAAGCGTTTCAGAAATTCACGGCGATGCCGGTGTTATCGGTGCTGCCGCTTTAACCCTCGAATAAACGATGTTGAACAAAAGACAAAATAAAATACTGGAGATTCTGGGTCAAAACCACCGGACCTCTGTGAACAGGCTTTCTGATATGCTGAAGGTTTCCTCGGTTACCATCCGGCAGGACCTGAATATACTGGAAGCCGAAGGCTTCCTGAAGCGCATCCACGGAGGGGCCGTATTGACAGACGCAGACGACCTGACCAACCGGCTGGGCATTAATTATGAAAAGAAACTCAGGATAGCACGTAAACTATCTTCTTTTGTACACGACGGAGCAACCATTCTCATCGAATCAGGTTCCGTAAATGTCCTTCTGGCCCGGGAACTGGTGAGAACAAAAAAAGTATCCATCATTACTACAAACGTTTATATTGCCAGACAGTTCCGTAAAAATGAGCAAGCCAATATCATTCTCCTCGGAGGGATTTATCAGCACGACAGCGAATCCCTGGTCGGGAAAATGACCAAAGTCTGCATCGATCAGATAAATATTGACAAGGCTTTTATGGGCATTGACGGTTATACCACTGATGCCGGTTTTACATCCCGGGACCTGTTACGGGCTGAGGTATCCGCTTACATCATCGGAAAAGCACAGGATGTCTTTATCGTCTCAGACTCAAGCAAATTCGGAAAAAAAGAACTGACCAATATCTGTTATCCGGAAGATATACAGCACATAGCCACCGACAAAGGGCTGGCCTCCGTGTTTCAGGACGAATTCAACAGCGCAGGCATTGATCTGATCCTGGCATAGCACCGGATTAAAGGTTTAACCCAGGAAAACGGTCAGTAGTAAAATTTTATCCCAGATACGCATCCTGAAGCTCGAAAGAGCTTCGAGGTATCTGCGTCCGGCACAGAACAAATCTTTTAAACAAAAAAGCCCGGCAAAACCGGGCTTTTTATTGAGTGAAGTACTTTTTATGCTAAACGAACCTCGACGGCATTCATTCCTTTCCTGCCTTCTTTCAGTTCGAAAGTTACTTCGTCATCTTTGGTGATCTCATCCACCAAACCGGAAACGTGTACAAAATAATCTGTTTCTGTTTCCGTGTCCATAATGAAACCATAACCTTTGGATTCATTAAAGAATTTTACTTTTCCTGTCTTCATTGTAATAAAAATATAAATTAATAATGGCGACAAAGGTAATCAAATATTTGACAATGACCATGAAAAAGTTATTTTTGCTCAAAATAATTAGCATTTATGCACCTTCCGGCCTGGTACATCCTGTTTGTATTGATCTCTGCGGTTGCTTTGCTGCTGGTACTGGTTCTGAAATTACGTATTAACGCTTTCATCGTCCTGCTGATCACGGCCATATATGTAGGTATCCTGTCAGGTATGCCTTTGCAGAAGGTATTGGACAGCATACGGGAAGGGATGGGCAACACCCTGGGATTTGTAGCCATTGTGGTGGGCCTTGGAGCCATTTTCGGACAAATCCTCGAGAGTTCGGGCGGCGCCGAGTCGCTGGCCCGGGGACTGATCGGCAAGTTCGGAAAAGACAAAGCCTCCTGGGCTATGACCATCACGGGCTTCCTGGTCGCCATACCTGTTTTTCTGGATGTGGGATTTATCCTGCTGGTGCCGCTGGTCTATTCCCTCTCCCGGGATACCAAAAAGTCATTGTTATACTACGGGATTCCCCTGCTGGCAGGCCTGGCTGTCACCCACAGTTTTATTCCCCCCACCCCTGGTCCCGTGGCGGTAGCGGATATCCTTCAGGTACCTCTGGGATGGGTTATTCTCTTCGGCTTTATTCTTGGTATTCCTACCGCCATCCTGGCAGGACCTGTCTTCGGAAAATATATCGCAAAAAAGATCAATGTACCGCCACCGGATTACTTTTTATCAGACCAGACACCCGTCAAAGACAAGCTGCTACCTTCTTTCCGCCTGACAGCCATCATCATCGGGATCCCTTTGTTTCTGATCCTGCTGAATACATTCACCACCCTGATGGTAAAGACTGCTGCGGTCCCATCATCTTTTTTAACGGATCTGCTCATCTTTCTGGGCCATCCTTATTCAGCCCTGCTGCTGGCTACCTTGCTGGCCATGTATCTCCTGGGGATAAGAAGGGGACTGTCCAGCCGTAAGATACAGGACCTGAGCGTAAAAGCGTTGGCCCCTGCCGGAATAATCATCCTCATCACCGGAGCCGGCGGAGTGCTGAAACAAGTTCTGGTTGACAGCGGAATAGGAAAAGTTATTGCCGATTCCATGGCATCCTCTCCCCTCTCTCCCATTATCCTGGCCTGGCTGCTGGCAGCCGTGGTACGCATCACCCAGGGTTCTGCCACCGTGGCGATGATCACCGCTGCAGGAATCATGGCTCCCATTCTTCAGGAAACACCCCTGAATGAACCCAATATGGCTCTGGTGGTCATTGCCATCGCTTCAGGTGCCACCATCCTCTCCCATGTCAATGACAGCGGTTTCTGGCTGGTAGGAAAATATTTCGGAATCGATGAAAAACAAACCTTGCAATCCTGGACTGTTATGGAAACCATTATCGCCGTTTCCGGTCTCCTCCTTACACTCATCGCCAGCCTGGTCATCTAACCTGACTTCCGGATCCTTTAAATATGTATTTAAATAAATAATTAAATACGTATTTAAATATTTATTTAAATACTTACCCGGGTCCTTTTGTAGTACAGACACATATCCTTATTGTCATTCAACTTTCCTCAGGACGCCTTTGGGATCTTTCAGTCCCTTAAATCCCGTAAGAACACATTTCAGAGACCCTATAGGCAGTTGAGCCTTGATCTTAACAGGTACAAAATTCCGGTCGTCCGTCACCCATATCTGAAGTTGTTTCTCTTTGGTAAAGGTCTTGTTATTTGTGGTATCCGGGACAAACTTCAGACAGTGTACCTTGCCGAAACGTGTTTTTACCGTTTTCTTTCCCTTGTATTTGATACGTATATCCAGAAACTGATCGTCAAAGAAGGTATAAAGGCTGATCACCTGGTTCTTTTCCAGGTTGTGTGAAAAGAGGTGTCTTCTGGCAAAATAAAAAGCGGAAAGGATATCCAGCGTATTGTCGGGTGCCGGGTGGTCGCCCGAATGGAGGCTGCGGATAAAATGCCGGTCCCGGAAAAACAACAATTCATTGTAACGGGTATATTTATTCTCCCGTATATTGCGTATAGCTTTAATAGGCAGGCCACTAAGAATATGGATATAGGACTCATAGGTATCCTGTATGGGTGAAAATACGGCAAAAATGCCGCTGGTATGTGCCTCTGCCTTTACATGATACATATAGTCATAACCGACGGGAACCAGCTCAATGACCATACTCGCCTCTCCTCCCTTTATCCAGCCGTAGGCCACATCAAAATACAATTCTTCTCCCGACTGGAAAGCCGTATTGACATACGGAACTTTACCCCCGGGTATATTTGTCGTAAAAAAAGGATAGGCTGACAAAAGGGAAAACACATATATAAACCATGTAATCATATTCTGTTTTCTGCAGCTATTGTAAGGATCCGTTCTTTTTCATTCTGGAAAAATAATCTTTCGCAGCTTTTTTTACTTTCGGGGCCAGGAGCAGAGCTGAAGTCATGGTAGGAATGGCCATCAGGGCAAAAGATCCGGAAACAAGGCTTTCCACAGCCGTCAGAGAAGCTACTGAAGCAATCAGGATGGTGACCACATAAAAGATCGTATATCCGTCCCGGGCAACAGGACCTGCCAGAAAGTTGGAACATTTCCCGCCATAGTAGGAATATGAAAACATGGTAGACAGGGAAAAGACCAGTACAGCCAGCATCAGAATATATTGTCCGGCAAAAGGGATGGCTTCATTAAACGCTCTTACAGTCAGGGATATTCCGTTCTCGTCGCCAGTTTTCCAGACGTCTGTCACCAATATTGCCAGGGCTGTGAGGGTACATACAATCAACGTATCAATAGCCGGTCCCAGCATAGCCACAAGACCTTCCCTCACAGGCTCGGTGGTCTTGGCAGCACCGTGAGCCATGGGAGCGGTCCCGATCCCTGCCTCATTGGAAAATGCCGCCCGACGGGCCCCCAGGATGATCAATCCTCCCAATGCTCCTCCCAACATAGCGCTTCCATGATAATTTTCAGCATTAAAAGCATTAACGAAGATCATGGCCAGGTATGCCGGCACACGCTGGTAATGTATGATCAGGATGATCATCACGGCAAGAAAATACAAAACTACCATGAAAGGGACCAGACGGGAGGCTACCCTCCCGATACGCCTGATACCGCCAAAAATGACAATCCCCACAATTCCCGTAATGACCATACCCGTGATCAGGTGAGACATAAAGCCGGCATGTACCCCAGCCGGGGTAAGGATCACATCATGGAAAATGGCTGTGAGCTGATTGGCCTGAAAAATAGGCAGACTGCCAAACAGTCCTGCCAGACTGAAGAACACCGCCAACGGTAACCATTTCTTCCCCAGGCCCTCAACAATGAAGTACATGGGGCCCCCCTGTACTTCCCCTGTCCGGTCTTTTCCGCGGTACATGACGGCCAGTGTTGCAGTAAAGAATTTTGTGGCCATACCCACCACGGCCGTCACCCACATCCAGAAAATAGCTCCCGGCCCTCCGACAGCGATGGCAATTGCCACACCACTGATGTTTCCCATACCCACCGTGGCAGCCAGGGCCGTGGACAAGGCCTGGAAATGATTGATCTGACCGGGATCATCCGGATTATCATACTTTCCGCGCAAAATGTTTACGGCATGTCCTATGTACCTGAACGGAACAAATCCCGAATAGATCAGAAAAAACAATCCACCACCCAGTAAAAGAACCAGTAACGGTATATCCCATATCCAGTCTGCAAATGCAATGATCGCCTGCTCAATTCCACTCATTCAAAATACGGTTTATATAATCGGTTCCGGATTTCTGCATCTGTCTCCTGATCTGTTACCCTGCTTTGTTTTCGGACTTTTCGTAATATTTTCCGAAAGATACAAACATTCCGGGTATTTCCTGTTCCAGATAGAACTCTATTCTGTCAACGATCTCCCCTGCCAGGAGAATGGTGAATAACAACGGCAGAAAGGCAGGGCCGGTGATCAGATAAAAAGCTGACGAAGCCAATGCCGTTAAACGGATCACCAGAAAAGTGAGATACCTGATCTTGCCATAGCGGTACAGGCTCATCTTTCGTATCAGGTATAAGCCAATTTTTAAAAACAGGATAAACAGAATGGCATAAGCCTGCATCCAGGCGATGCTGATCCATAGCAGGCCTGTCAGCATAGTACTGCTGCTGTGAACAAGAAACAACCACCTGTTCTCTGCAAAACGATAAACCTGATCCATGACCCACAGTGTCAGTACTCCTGTAACAAGGGCAACCAGACCTAAAAAGGGCTTGCCAGGCCAAAGGAAAAACAGCAATGAACTGGCAAAGAACAAAGAAAAGCCAATGATTTCCCGGCTCAACCAGGAATGCCTAACATTCCGCATGGCCTTCAGAGCCCTTGCCGGTTTCCCCAGATGTAACAGACTCAGTCCGGTGGCGAGCAGTCCAATCCCCGCAAAAATGAGAAAAAACACAGTGTGCGGGTGAATGAGGTTCCGTGCCAGTATCCCCGTCATCAAAGGTACGAGCAAGGTAAACGACAGCAGGCTCCATTCCCGTTTCAGACTGATCTTTTCTGCTCGGTCCCGGGTCAGAACCTGCTTTTCTTCATCATCCGGGGAATAACGGTACGAAATATCCGGCACCGGGGGAACCGGGGCAGTCTTCATTTGCAAAAGCGGAACCGTATTTTTTTCGGGAAACCCGGCAGCCTGTACAGCTGTTTCCGGTTCAAACGCTATAAAAGACAATGCATCTACCGGGCATCCCGCCACACAGGCCGGCTCTTCTCCCCGTTGCAACCTTTCCGTGCAAAAAGTACACTTTTCCATTGTCCCGGCGGTCTCATTGAATTGAGGGGCATCGTAAGGACATGCCCATGTGCAATAGCGACAGCCTATACATGCGTCCCGGTTCAGTATGACCGCTCCGGTAACCGGATCGCGGGAATAGGCCCTGGCCGGACAGGCAGGAATACAGGGAGCTTCCTGACAGTGATTGCAGGCCAGCGAATAAAAAAATACAGGCAACCCGGGCAACCGGAACGGGTTGAAGGTATATACTTGTCGCCAGGGTACAAAGGACTCCCCTTCGTTGGCAATAGAACAGGCTATTACGCAAGCTTCACAGCCCACACAAGCCTCCCTGTCAAATACAAACCCCCTGTTCATATTGTTTTTTCTATCTCTACCAGGTTATCATGAAAAGCCGTACCATATCCCATATCGGTTTCGCGGGGAGCACTCAGAAAGTTCACCCCTCCCCCTTCGCTTATCCAGTAACCATTGGGCATGACCACACACCCGGGCAACAGACCGTAATCGTAGTGACAGCGGACTTTCAGTTCGCCCCTGCTGTTGAATATCCGGATACGGTCTCCGTTAGCGATTCCTCTCCGGCGGGCATCCTCCGGATTAATCCCGGCCACCGGCCCGGGGTCCACCTGTTTGATAACCCGTAAGTTCCCAAATTGTGAGTGAATCCTGTTCTTGGTATTTGGTGTCAGCAAATACAGCGAATATTTACTCTTCTCCGGAACTTCTTCAGGAAGGTTAAAGGAAGGCAAAGGGTCCACACCCCATAGCCCGGCTATTTTTTCGGACAATAATTCGATTTTTCCACTGGCTGTAGAAAAATGTCCGTCCGCAAACGCTATCTCTTCCGTGTCAGGTGCCATCACAGGCTGTCCTGCAAGTTTATCCCATGTAAGTTCCGGATACTTTTCCAGTTGTTGTTTCAACCAGTTTTCCAGCGCCTCATTATCGCGTGGCAGAATGCCCTGCAATTCATGTTCGCTGTAACCCAGTTCCCTGGCCAGCAGATAATATATTTCCGTTTCGGGTTTCACTTCTCCCGGAGGGTCAATGACTTTTTGTCTGAGTTGAATGTAGGGGTTCCAGTATGAACCCACCAGATCTGCCTGCTCAAACATGCTTTTGGCCGGCAGGACGATATCTGCTTCCCGGGCGGTATCCGTCATAAACTGTTCCACGACCACACAGAATTCTGCTTTTTCGAAAGCTTTCAGCACACTTCCCGTATCGGGATTCTGCGTCACCGGATTGCCGCGTTCCACCCAGATCATCTTTATTTCGGGATCCTGCTGACTTAGCAGGTCCTTTCCCAGACGGGCTTTGGATACCGATTGTCTGAACAGGTTGTCGTTTCTGTTCGGGTAATAAGACAGTGGTTCTTTAATCTTGTCAAACACATAGCTCTGCAAGTTGGCATAATGCCAGCAGGCTCCCGGCTTGCCTATATTCCCTGTAATCACCGAAAGGCTCAGCAAACACCGGATCGTTTGGCCCCCATTGGTATAACGCTGCAAGCCGTACCCCGGGATCAGTGTCATGGGACGTATCTCCCCGATCATACCGGCAAGCTTCATCACATAATTCACAGGGACGCCTGTAAGCCGGCTCACATGTTCCGGAGTATATTGGGTAAGAGATTTTTTGAAAGCCTCATATCCCTTCACCTTCTTGCTTATAAATTCATGGTCCACCAGGTTATTTTCTATCAAATAGCGGGCAATACCCAGGGCCAGGGCACCGTCTGTCCCGGGGCAGGGCTGGATCAGCAGGTCGGCCTTTTCGGCGGTGAGGGTACGCCGGGGATCTATCACCACCAGCTTAGCCCCCTGATTCTGAGCTTTCCGTACAAAGAGCATTTCCTGTACATTTGTTTCTGCCGCATTTTTACCCCACATCACAATCAGCCTTGCATTCTCCAAATCCCACGGCACATTGTGCCGGTTATCGCCCAGCGTAAGCCGGGTGGCTTCCAGTCCTGCCGGCCAGCAAAGATTGCCATAAGGGATGGTGGCCCCCCCAAACAAACGCCAGAAAGCCATGGAAAAATCATTGACCAGTCCCGAGGAACCACTGGAAGCATAAAAGAAAATGCTATGAGGTCCGAAATTGTCTCTGTAATGCGACATGTTCCCTGCGATCTCGCGGAGGGCTTGCGGCCAGGAAATTCGCTGAAAAAGGCCTTCTGCATCCTTTTTCAGGGGATACAAAATCCGGTCTGCGGCATAAACCCTTTCCGGATAGCTTTGTCCCTTCAGGCACATCCCTTCCGGGGTGGCACGGTTGGCAGGTTGTGCACTATATCCGGTTATTCGCCCATCTTCCACATGTACCCGGAAGCTGCAGGTACTGTAACAATTTCTGGGACATACGGTATTGATCCGTTGAATTGCCATTTACGGTTTGTGGTTTGCTGTCGAAAGATAAAGAAAATAATGCTGGAACCGCTTAAAGAATATCTGCATTCCGGATAAAACCGCCGCAACTTCCGGCAAACCGTTCATCTGATCAAGAAACCTTCAGGAGCTTTTTTCCCCGGGCCTTAATCACTATTTCCGAACGTCTGTCAATCAGCCTTCAAAAGGGGATTCCGGTTCTCTGGACATAAAATAGAGCGTCAGACGGTCCATCAGGCGCGGCGAAAACTTCCGCAAAAAGAATACCGCTTTTCCTGTCGGTGTCAGCACAACGAACCTTCGGTTATTTTTGATTCCGAAATAGATCTTCCTGGCCACCTGGTCTGCCGTCATCATCTTTCCCTCCACCCGGGGTGAGATCATCTGGGGGGTTCCCAGTGCTGTCAATGCCACTTTACGGATATTGGTGCTGGTAAAACCGGGCGCAATGATAGAAACATGAAGGCCCTGACTACGATACTCCATACGCAAGGTCTCCAGGAATCCGTGCATGGCAAATTTGGAAGCGGAATAGGCTGTCCGCCCAGGCAGACCCTGAAAACCGGCCAGCGAAGAAATTCCGGTCACCGTTCCTTTGGACTCAAGCAGGTAAGGAAGGGCAAATTTCGTGCAGTATACCGTGCCCCAGAAGTTGGTCTGCATCACTGTATGAAACACCTCCAGCATCATTTCTCCGAAAACAGCCCGCATGCTAATGCCGGCATTGTTAATCAGGATGTCTATCCGGCCGAAACGATCGACCGTTTTATCTATCAAATTTTTACAATCACTTTCTTTTCTGACATCTGTAGGAACGGTCAGAACCTTTATACCCTTCTGACGAAAATCATCCTCTATCTTTAGTAGTCTGTCCTTTGATCTGGCAGCCAGCACCACTGTGGATCCCTTGTCCCCGAAAAAACGGGCCGTAGCATACCCTATTCCCGATGTAGCCCCTGTTATGATTACAACACTGTCTGTCACTGGCTTTTTTTCATTAAAAAAATAAAAAAATCAAATATATAATTATATACGGCTTTTTCCCACTTTTCAGAAAGAATTTATGGAAATCCCTGATGAATACTTTCGCTATTTGATTGATTATCTATCTTTTTCTGTTTCCTCTTTTGACTTACAAAGAAAATCCACTCTATTTTTTGAATTATTTTGCAAAAATAAAATAGGTTATTACCTTTGCACACCGAAATTCTGATCCAGTAGCTCAGTTGGTAGAGCACATCCCTTTTAAGGATGGGGTCCAGGGTTCGAGACCCTGCTGGATCACAACAATAAAGAACCTGGTTTTTGGACCGGGTTCTTTGTTTTATGTCTTCCTGATCTATTTCCCGAAATTCCGGTAGGGTCGCAACGCTTAATATTATTTTTATACTATATTTAGAAATATTCTAAAATAAATCCCCCACTGCAAGCAGATGGTGGGTCTTCATGGAGTTGTTATTTCGCCTTCGCGTTCCGCTATGGCAGAATAAATAATTATATTTGTAAAAATATATGATATGGATAACCGTGATTGGAAAATAGAGAAAAATATAGCTGAAAAGATATTTTTTCTGCCGGATGAAAAGGTGGCAGAAAATTTCATCAAAAAAATACGAAAGTTATCACGAAAAGAAGATCATCCCATCAGACTGCGCAGGATAAGCAACCTGGAAGTCAGGATACGCATGCCCATACTTGTTCCGGGCAGCTATGATGAGAAAGAAGTACGTATATTAAATATCATTAACCGGCTGGCAAACTGATCATGATTTTATATAACTCTGGATTATCATATTTATCCGGCCATGAAAACAATAACACGTTTCTCTCGTTTTTTCCTTTTCTGTTTTTCTTTCACTCTGTTTTTAAGCTGTATCAGGCCTTCCGGTACCACGCAACACTCCGATAAGCTCAGGGGGCTTGTGGACACCGTGGGTTTCGCCCATGAGAGCTGGCAGATGGACCGTTTGATGCAACGCATTCATCTTTATGAGGGAGATTCTCTTCTTCGCTGGCAGGAGAAAAATTTTAACTGGCGGGTTTGTATATCTCCTCACGACGACTATACATACGTCGGGTATCTTTATCCTGCGGTTTTGTCTCATGTCCATGCTCCGCTGGTAATCCTTTTCGGCGTGGCTCACAAAGCCCGGCTTCTGGGATTACAGGATAAGTTAGTAACGGGTACCTTCTCGCAGTACAGAGGTCCCCGGGGCAATATTGCCGTATCGCCCCTCCGGGAAGAGATCATGGCAGGCATTGACACCTCTTTTTATACCGTCAATGACTCTATGATGCGAATAGAGCATTCTCTGGAAGCGTTGCTGCCTTTTTTACAGTACGACAACCGGAATTTGCAGATTATTCCCGTTTTGGTGCCCTACATGTCCTTTGACCGGATGCAGGAGATCAGTACCGCCCTCGCACGCTCCGTTCGCAGGGTAACTGAAAAACATGATCTCACCTGGGGAACGGGATATGCCATCGTAATCTCGACCGATGCCGTTCATTATGGTGATGAAGACTGGGGCGGAAAAAACTTTGCATTCTACGGAACAGACAGTGCAGGACTGGCAAAAGCAGTGGCACATGAACATGAGATCATGGACAGCACACTGGTTGGACCCTTATCCCCCGGACGCATTAAAAAGTTTACCCGGTATACGGTGCAGGAGAATGATTATAAAACCTATAAATGGACCTGGTGCGGAAGATATTCGGTTCCTTTCGGGCTATTAGCAGCATGGCACCTGCAACAGCTTACGGGAACCAAGCCCCTCTCCGGAGAGCTGGTAGGTTATCGCAACAGTATAGACCACAAGCCGATTCCCGTAGATGATCTTCATATGGGAGTGACCGCACCGGCCAATATCCACCATTGGGTAGGATATGCAGCGATAGGGTATAGATAGTCAGAGATTAGAAAAGACGGAGGACCGCCTTTCATTGTTTACTTATAATCATGATTTTTCCTATCTGTGTTTCTCCATTTCCAAAATCAATGATAACGATATAAATGCCATTACTTAATCCTGAAATATCTATACTGCCAGTAATTTTATTGTTGTTATAAACACATGCTCCCAATGAATTAATAATTTTAACGTTCTCTATAACCGTTATATCCTCTGTTTTAATATTTAGATATTGGCTTGCGGGATTTGGATAAATTCTAATTTGATTTTGTTTTGTAATTTGTTTAATTCCTATCAGGAGTTCTGGATTATTAAAAACATGATCTAAATAATCCAGTCGCCTATTTAACCAGTTAGAAGTATAGATCAAATTATCAAAATCTAAAAAATTACAATCTGGCCACGCAATTAATTCTCTTTTATAAACTCCGTTTGATTTCAAATATTCGAATTGTGTGTTTAAAATGCCCATAATATTATCATGCGTAATTAAATTTTCTCTTAATTCGTTCCATCTAATTTTAAGGCGGTTTCTAAAACTATTATACTTTAATAATCTATCATAAAAACCATTTGTTAAAATGTCATTGGTGATATTTTCCTGTGTCCCATTCCAAATAATTCCATATGTGCCATCTAAATCCCAAGGAATATAGAAATAGGGTTCATTCATATTATATTTGGCAACAACTATATTTTTTCCCGTGTTATCCGTTGCTCTTAAAAGATTTAGGAAAATAAAATAATTTACTGCATTATCAATATCAAACCTTTTCTCATAGTTTTCAGAAAAAACAATACTATCCTCATCAATGACAAATTTCACAAATTCATAAATATTACCCCAACTGATTTCCTTTAACGGATACTCATATTCAAATCCATCCCATAACTTACTGCTATTATCGTATGAGGAGAGCGAGGTATATGTTGATGCCCCTCCCCAACCAATACCTTTGTAAAGTTCTCCCCTTATTTCACCTTCTTTATACTTTTTTAGTTTAAATTGTTTTCTATCTGGTCTTTCACTTAAAGCGTACACGCCTCTATATTGGTTATTCAGAAATAATTCCACATATTCCTGGTGCACTCCATTTATTGCCTCAGGCTCGTCACCTATATAGTAAAGTGTATCAATCTTTCGCCACATTTCAAAATTAGCCTTACTGCGCAGTCTGAGAGGTTCATTATACATCGCTTGAATATTCCAATCATCATCACTTCTCATTCCAAGAATACTAATATTTCTTGTTTTGCTCCCGGTCTCATCTTTCCAAAACTCAATTCTAAAAGATTTTTTTGGCAGTGTCTGTGTCCAACCGCCTCTATATTCAATCCCTATACTGTTTGCTATATAATCACCGTTACTTTGACACAATGAAAATTGTGCATAAACTCTTGGTTCATCAACTATGGTATTGTTTGTGAATATGTTTATTACAGGTAGTTGAGTAAAATATATCTCAAAATATTTACTCTCTGAATCAGTGGCTTCATAAGTTTTTCCATACTCAAATTCTTCTATGGATGAAACAAAAGTGTAATGATGATTACCTGATTGAATAGTCTTTTTTTCTTCGGGATATAAAGAATTTAGCTCATCGATTTCCTGATTAATCAAAACAATTCCTCTTTCTACATCCTCACTAATGTAAATTGGGTCAATTTCTACCATACCATTTTGAGCATAATTAGAAACTACCGGTAAGTTTATTGCTATAATCAGTATTAGTATTTTCATTAATTATGTTATCTTCCTTCATGAATGATAACGACGAATAAGAAAGCTAAAAGAAGGCCGAAAGATTATAAATCCATCAACAGTTTGTTTCCGTTTGAACGCCTGGCGGCATTCTCAAATTTATTGACCGTCTCAACAACATCTTTTACCAGTTGCAAATCAGGAATCTGAATATGATGACTGCCTCTTTTTTCCCATTGATCAAGAACATATTGTACGTTAATCTTATGAATGTCCACCGCCGGCAAGTATCCTTGTTCCCGGGGATTGTCCGTCACCGTTTCAACCAGCACCCCCGCATCCAGTAATTCATTCAAAGCTCTTCTGACAAGCCTGATGGGAAGTTTCATCCTGTCCGAAATTTCATAGGATGTCATGGGTTTTTCTCCCCTGGCAAACCGTTTGACGATCACTGTGGCAATCAACACCAACACTTTTTTATAAATGGAAATGCTTATGTTTTCCGTATCCGCCTCAAACTCATAATGTCGCACATTCTGATAAGCAAAAGAAAGTTCAGCGCCAAACAACACGATCAGCCAGCTTACCTGAAGCCATATCATAAACAAGGGCAGGGCAGCAAAACTACCATAGATGGCATTATAACGGGATACGCCAA
Organism: Bacteroidales bacterium; assembly: GCA_021157415.1. Taxonomy (GTDB): domain Bacteria; phylum Bacteroidota; class Bacteroidia; order Bacteroidales; family VadinHA17; genus DRPN01. The sequence continues at coordinate 44,565 of JAGGWN010000025.1, forward strand.
CCTGAAAATGTACATACCCCCATTGCACGAGCTGAAAAAGAGTACCCGCTACAATTCCGGCCAGGAGAGCAGCTACGAATTTTACTTTCGTATTGGGCATGATCAGATAGATCATCACGAACAACAGCCACATCATAAAGTATGGAGCAAAGCGGATCAGGCTGATAACCAAAGGTCCCAGATATCCCATAACCAGATTTCCCTGATTGGCATTTCCAAAACGGGACATGATAAAAACCGTTACACTCCCCGACAAAAACATCAACACCGGAGCAATCAGTAAAATGGCAATGTAATCACTGAACTTTCTGAAAAAAGAACGTGATTTATTTACCTGCCAGATATTATTGAAAGCGCTCTCGATATTTGACAGCACCTTGATCACCGCCCAAAAAAGAAGCAATAGGCCAAAACCGGCGATAAAACCTCCTTTGGTGATCTCCAGCATTTTATTGGCAAAATCTATGGCCCAGTTTAATACCTCTTTCTGACCCTGAAAATTATTCATCAGTTCCTGAGTGACCCTGGCTTCAAGACCAAAGCCTTTGGCTATCCCGAAAATCAGGGCCAATACCGGGACAATAGACAATAAGGTATAATAGGTAAGCGCCGAGGCGCGTACTTGTACTTTATCTTCAGAAAATCCCCTGAATGCCAGTACAATAATACGTAACTGACGATAAAAAAAAGATTTATGCTTTGGCAGCTCTTCCAGGGGAATCCGCCAGATGTCAACAGAGATAAAACGAATCAGACGGGTAATAATGTCTTTGAACTTTTCCACTGTCGATCATTAATTAGAAGACTGTACGCAAAGCATTTGGCCCTTTTAAAAAATAGCTTTGCGGGATAAATATAAGCAACTTCTCCGAATTTTCTTTTTGAATGTGTACTTTTACCTCCTCTTTTAACAGAAAAAATGAAGATTCAATATCTGCAATTTACGGAAGGGGCAGAAAGAGCCAGAGGTATTGCCGTGATCATTGATGTGTTCAGAGCTTTTTCCACATCCTGTTATCTGTATGGTCAGGGCGCACAAAATATCCTGGTTACAGATTCGGTGGAAGATGCCTATCGTTACAAAACAGACCATCCGGACACTCTTTTGATTGGCGAAAGAAATGAACAAATGATTGATGGATTTGATTATGGGAACTCCCCCTCTGCCATTATCAAAAAGGATTTCAGGAACACCACCGTTATTCTAACCACCAGTGCCGGCACCAAAGGTTTGGTAAAGGCTTCCGGTGCCGACAAAGTGCTGGCAGCCGGATTCGTCAATGCGCCGGCGACAGCTGCTTTTTTAAGCTACCAGAACCCTGAAACCGTCAGTTTGGTGGCCATGGGATATAATGCGGTAATCCCTGCAGATGAAGACCGTCTTTGCGCAGAGTATATCAGTGCTTTGCTGAAAGGGAAAAACCCGGATTTTCAACCCATGAAAGAAGTAATCAGAAACGGTACCGGTGCCCGCTTTTTCGATCCGGAAAACCGAAACTCTCCCGAAGAAGATTTTTCCCTCTGCCTGCAGCCCGGACGCTTTCCATATGTTCTGGAAGCCATCCCATGGAGAAATTTTATCTACCTGAAAAAAACCGAAATTAATCCGTGATTTCAAAATGACAGATACAGAAGCCTTCGTCAGATCCATTCAACGCCCCACCCTTTTGGTGAATGAATCCATCTGCCGCAACAATATCGAAAGGATGTCTGCTCTGGCACAACGTAGCGGAATCACTTTCAGGCCCCACTTCAAGACCCATCAATCAGCCTCCATCGGAACATGGTTCAGAGAAAACGGAGTCTTTTCCATAACGGTTTCCAGCCTGACGATGGCCCGGTACTTTGCCGGTCATCATTGGAAAGACATCACAGTGGCTTTCCCCGTAAATCTGCGGGAAATAAATGAGATCAATACACTGGCTGAAAAAATTCAGCTGAATCTGCTTGCAGATCATCCGGTAGTAATAAAGACCCTTGCCGGACAACTAAAACATGAAACAGGGATATTTATTGAGGTGGATACGGGTTCCCATCGTACAGGTGTAAACTGGGAGAATACGGATATGATCGATGCATTACTGGAAACGATTGGCAAGTCCGGAATTTTACGGTTTCGGGGATTTCTTTCGCATACCGGAAACATTTATTCGGCCTCTTCAAAAAATGAAATAATCAGGTTGCATAGAACGGCCACAGACCGCATGAACTTCTTAAAAGAAAGATACCTGGGTTCTTTTCCTGATTTGATCTTGTCGCTGGGTGATACACCGTCATTCAGCCTAACAGACACTGTCCGCAATATTGATGAGATGAGACCCGGCAATTTTGTTTTTTACGATCTGATGCAACAGCAGTTGGGCGCCTGTTCCTACGAGGATATTGCCGTAGCGGTAGCCTGTCCCGTAGTAGCTTCCTATCCGGAAAGAAATGAATTGGTCGTTTATGGTGGTGCTATCCATTTTTCAAAAGAACACCTGATACAGGAAAAACAAAAAATCTATGGACTGGCTGTCCGGTTTACGGAGAATAAATGGGTGCCGCTGGAACCGGCTGCGCCATTGACAGCCTTATCTCAGGAACACGGCATACTGCATATGGACAACCGGCAAATAGCTGCTTTTCAGCCCGGTGATCTGATATATATTCTTCCGGTGCATTCCTGTCTTACAGCAAACCTGATGGGGAAATATCTGACTACCACGGGGAAAGAGCTCGACCATATGAACGGATCATATGAACCTTTTCATTTATGAATATTTACGTTAATAATCAATAATCTTATGAGTAAGCTCCGGGAAAAAGTTAAAAATTATTTCAAAAAGAAAAAGACCGTCTCCATTGTTTTGGATTTTCTGTTTTATGCCCTGATCATATTATTCATTATTCCCGGCACCCGGAAAACGATCCTGCCTGTTTTCATGCGTACCATCCTGCATCCGCCACTGAAAAAAGTATCTACCATGCCTTTGCAAAAAATCACGGAAAATGATTATCAATGGCCCCTGAATAATTTGGACGGGGAACAGGTTTTTCTTGGTGATTTTAAACAACAGGTCTTGTTCATCAATTTCTGGGCTACCTGGTGTCCTCCCTGCCGGGCAGAAATGCCGGGGATCCAAAAACTTTATGAAAAATATGGCGACAAGGTGAAATTTCTCATGATTACCGCCGAAGATCCCGGCATTGTAAAAACCTATCTGGCAAAAAACAGTTACACTTTTCCCATTTATCTGCAGAAATACAAAGCCCCTGTGGTATTCCGGTCCAGTTCCATCCCGGCCACCTTTATTGTGGATACCAAAGGGGGTATTGTGCTGGTACACAAAGGGGCCAGTAAGTGGAATTCCGGGAAAATTGAACATTTGCTGGATACGCTGATTGCTGAAAAGTAAAAAGGGGAACGGGAAGGAATAACCGGTTATAGCAGTTTATTCGAACAGCCCGGAGATTTCTTCCTTGCTCAGTTTTTTTAGCAGCGACTCTTCCGTCTGCATGATATTCGCAGCAAGATGGGCTTTTTTCTGCTGATAAAGCATGATTTTCTCCTCGATGCTATCCTTGCTGATCATCTTATACACCATCACCTTGCGGGATTGTCCGATACGATGGGTACGGTCAACGGCCTGTCGTTCCACTGCCGGATTCCACCAGGGATCCAGGATCATGACATAATCGGCTGCCACCAGGTTCAACCCGAACCCTCCGGCCATGATTGAGATAAGAAAAATACGTATATCTTCTCTTTCCTGAAATTGCTTAACGGCTTCTTTCCTTTTTGTCTGGGTAACACTGCCTGTTAACATAACATAAGGGACACCCTCTTTTCTGAATTGATGCTCAAACAACTGCAATATCTTTACAAAAGAAGAAAAGATCAGGATCTTATGCCCCTCACTGGCAACGGTATGAATCATTTCAATGGCCTCCTCAAACTTTCCGGAATCACCCGGATAAGAAGGATCTACAAGTACGGGATGATTAGCTGCCAGACGCAACCGTGTCAGACCCTGCAGGACAGGGATCATCATGGAGGAAGCACCTCCCTCACTCATAAGCTTCAATACGGCATTACGTACTTTTGCCTTCTCTTCTTCATAGAAATGCTGCTGATCATCACTCATCTCCGTAAAGATCCGTTGTACGGCCAGATCAGGTAGATCGGAAGCTACTTCTTCCTTGGTGCGACGCAATATAAAAGGCTGTATCAGCAAACGCAGTTTCTGCAAGACCTTTTCATCCTGTTGTTTTTCTACAGGAAAAACAAATTTATCCTGGAAAAAGCGGTAGCTCCCCAGTAAACCCGGGTTGATGAACTGCATCTGGGCCCACAGATCATTGAGCGAGTTCTCCACCGGGGTTCCGGTAAGCACGATTTTCTGAGAAGCACGTATCTGCATAACAGCCTTGAAAATAAGAGAATCCGGATTTTTAATGTAACGGCTTTCATCCAGCACCACAAGATCAAACACACGTCGTGCAAAAAGGGCAATGTCTTTACGCAACAACCCGTATGTTACCAGGACGACATCATAGACATCAAAATATTCAAAATATTTTTCCCTGTTTGTCCCGGCGTAAACAAAAACCCGCAATCCGGGAGCAAAACGATTGATCTCTTCTACCCAGTTAAATACCAGAGACTTGGGCACCACAATCAAACTAAGGGTAGCAGGCTCTTCACCGGTATATTGCTTTTCCGTGCTTTGCTCTTCAAACAAATTTAACTGTATGGCTTCGTCTTTTGGGGGTTCCCTTCCGCCGGGAAAAGACATCCCCGTATTATTTTTATGCTTCGTAATCTTCCGGATCAGGGCAATGGACTGTACGGTCTTGCCAAGTCCCATATCATCAGCCAGGCATCCTCCAAAACCATATTTCCTCAGGTTCATCATCCATCCGTATCCTTTTCGCTGATAAGGCCGCATGTCTGCATTAAAACCTTCCGGTAAGGGATAAGCTTCCTGCTTCTCAAGCATGGATATGATCCTATTTTGGATATCATGCCTGTCAGCCACCCCGGGTGTCTTCTCCAGCAATGAGAGATGATGCTTCCGGATTCTGATCTCCTCGCCGTTAAATTCTCCGAATTGTAACAGGTCTTCATATTCAGCAAACCATTCCTCCGGAATAACAGCTACAGAACCATCCGGTAATACATACTCCCGGATCTTGTTCAGGATATGATCTTTCAGGCGTATGAAAGGGATTCTGTACGACCCGAACTGCACTTCAGCCCGTAAATCAACCCAGTCGA
>JAGGWN010000108.1 GCA_021157415.1 Bacteroidales bacterium
ATTCCAGACAATAGCGTGTTTCCATGTCTCGGTGATTTTGCCTTAAAGATAATAAAATCAATGAAAAAAGAATCTTCCTACGTAGGTACCTACGTAGGAAGTTATTTATAATCTTAGTACAATGGTCATAATATCATTCAGATGACAAGTTTCAATCATCCATATCTTCAGAGAAGTATTTCGTTGATCTTTTTGGTTGGGTAGGGGTAAGGCATGCAGAAAGACGGGGAAGCTTATTAATATCTCAGCCGCAGTCAGGTAATTTTATGAATATCACCGGGCAAATTTCACCATTGTCTTTTTCTTTTTTTACCTTTGTTCTTTCACAGTACCGTGGAATTTGTTTTTCAGACACTTAAAACCGTTAGGAAATGAATTCATTAGTGCTTGCTCTGATCGCCTTTACCGGTTATCTGATTGCCTATCATACCTATGGAAAATTCCTGGGACGGAAACTTTTCGGTCTGACCAATAAGAATCTCATGCCGTCCCATGAACTGGAGGATGGGGTAGATTATGTGCCCACCAAAAAACACATCATTTTTGGTCATCATTTTGCCACTATTGCCGGTTTGGGACCTATCGTAGGACCAGCCATCGGAGTAATCTGGGGATGGGTGCCAGTGTTGCTCTGGATTTTTTTCGGTTCTATCTTTATGGGAGGAGTACATGATTTTTCTTCTCTGGTAATTTCTGCCCGTCATAAAGGAAAAACCCTGGGAGAGCTGACAGGGGATATTATCAGCCCTTCTACCCGCTATGCTTTCCAGTTTATCATGCAGTTTTTATTATGGGTCGTGATCTCCATCTTTGCTATGATTGTGGGTATTTTGTTTGAGATGTATCCCTCTGCCGTCTTTCCGGTGTGGATGCAGATTCCGATTGCCATATGGCTGGGGTGGCAGATCAACCGGGGAAAAAATGATCTGGGATGGTCGTTGATTGCTGTTGTCCTGTTGTATGTCACTGTTCTTATCGGGGCCTGGCTGCCGCTTGGACTGACCCCCATATACCAGCATTGGATGGCTGATCCGTCCCAGGCCCGTAACCTGGCCATCGTAACCTGGGTAGCCATTCTGCTGATATATGTCTTCTTTGCATCTACTATCCCGGTGCACAAGCTGTTACAACCCCGTGATTTTATCAACACCTATCAACTGATCATTGCCATGTTCCTGTTGTTTCTGGGAGTGGTGGTAGCGCATCCTGCCATTACCGCTCCGGCTGTTAATCCGGCTGTCCGCCAACCGGGAACAGATATACCGCATCTGATGCCGATCATGTTTATTACAATTGCCTGTGGTGCCATATCCGGATTTCATTCCCTGGCTGCTTCAGGTACCACCGTAAAACAGGTAGATAAGGAAGAAGACACCCTTTTTGTGGGATACGGCGGTATGTTGTTTGAGAGTGTTCTGGCATTTCTGGTGTTGATATCTGTGGCTGCCGGTATGGGTATGAAAGAAAATGGTCATATTCTTACCGGGATAGCAGCTTACAATGAACATTATTCTTCCTGGGTGACTGCCTCCGGCCTCGGGGCAAAACTGTCTGCTTTTGTTGTGGGTGCTTCCAACCTGATGGAGAGTTACGGAATCCCTGCCAATGTGGGTCAGGCGATCATTGCCGTATTCATTGTCAGCTTCGCAGGCACCACCCTTGATTCGGCCACACGTATCCAGCGCCTTTCGCTGCAGGAAATCCTGACCAACCGGGAAGGCAAAATCGTCAAGCCTTTTGATAACCGTTATGTAGCCACTTTTGTGGTGGTGGCCCTGGCAGCCTTGTTGGCTTTCTCCAAACCTGCCGCCAAAGGAGCCCTGATCCTGTGGCCTCTCTTCGGCTCCCTGAATCAGCTGCTGGCTGCACTGGCCCTGGCTGTGGTGACCCTTTATCTGATCATCAAAAAGAAAAATTTCTGGCTTACCGGGATTCCTATGCTGTTTGTGCTGATGTTCACCTTGTGGTCTATGATCGATAACCTGATACGTTTTATACGACAGAACGATATCCTGCTTTCGGTGATATCGGCAATTATCCTCTTGCTGACAGGATGGTTGCTTACGGCTGCTACAGTGTCCCTGATAAAAAGATGGCAGGGGAAAAAAGTACCCGGGGTAATGGCCAATTGATCTTTGCAAAATTACAATATCATGAAAGCGATACAGCTCGTACAATATGGAAACGCCGTAGAAGCTTTTCAGATCAAGGAGACGTTGATTCCCGAAATTGCAGAGGGAGAAGTGCTTATAAACGTGGAATCCTTCGGACTGAATTTTGCTGACGTGATGGCACGCAGGGGATTGTACGGAGAAGCTCCGAAACTTCCATTTGTGCCTGGCTATGAGGTGGTAGGGAAGATCGAAAAAAGTCAGTCGCGCCTGTTCAAACCGGGAGAGCGGGTGGTGGCATTCACCCGTTTCGGAGGATATGCCGAAAAAGTGAAAACAGATGCACGTGCCGTAGCAACCATTCCCGAAGATATGGACAACGGCGTGGGGGTTGCCTTAGCTACTCAATATTGCACTGCCTGGCATGCCGCATATGATCTGGCCAATGTTAAATCAGGAGAGACAGTGTTGATCCACGCGGCGGCAGGAGGCGTTGGCATCGCTCTGACTCAACTGGCTCACCTGCGAGGATGCAAGGTAATCGGTACTGCCGGTTCGGATAAAAAAATTCGCTTCCTCAAAGAATCAGGAGTGGAATTTGCTGTCAATTACCGGAAAAATGATTTTGAAAAAACAGTGCCGGAAATCCTTAACGGAGAAAAACCGGATGTAATTTTCGATCCGGTAGGAGGGGAAAACTTTAAAAAGAGTAAAAGAATCCTGGATTATGGGGGCAGGATCGTCGGATACGGGGCCTCCGACCAGCTAAACCACAGAAAAGGTCTGATATCTTCTGTAAAACTGCTTTTTGGTTTTGGATTTTTACATCCCGTCGGACTGATCATGAACTCGAAGGGTGTACTTGGGGTGAATATGTTGAAAATAGCCGATCATAAACCGGAAATTCTACAGCATGCACTTCATGAAGTAGTACGGTTAACCAATGAGGGTAAGCTGAAACCGGTGGTGGGAAAGGAGTACCGGGCCGCTCAGATTGCCGAGGCCCACGAATTCTTAGAAAGCCGTCAATCCATCGGCAAGATCGTTTTACATTGGCCGTAAGATAAATTTACTAACAGAACGAATGTAAGTACTGACTTTGCCATAACGAAGCTTTCTCCTTCATCGAACAGAGGACCCTGTTATGCATATAATCTATCAGTCTCTGGATCTCTTCTTCATGGTCTTTCATTCATCCCTGGTGGTGTTTAACCTTTTCGGCTGGATCTGGAAAAAGACTCGTCTGGCCAATCTGATTACGCTGGGTCTGACAGGCGCCTCCTGGACCCTGCTGGGAATATTCTATGGTCCGGGATATTGCCCCCTGACCGACTGGCATTTTCGCATTCTCGGACATCTGGGCAAAACCAATCTTCCCAATTCGTATATGCGCTATCTGGTACAACGGCTGTTTCATGCTGATTTTCCGGCCACTTTGGTAGATAGATCCACTCTGATTGCATTTATCGTAGCCCTGGGACTGTCCTTGTATGTTAACTTCAGAAAGAAAGTAAGCTGAACATCGGCGCCGGGGGTTACAATGTCATTTTCCAAGCCATATTATATTTTGTGTACAGTAAACCTGATGATTGCTTAATCCGTCAGTGGACGGACAAGTCCTACAGTGGACGGACAAGTCCTACAGTGGACGGACCATCCGCCGGAACAATTCCTTGTGATACCCCGGAGGCTTCTCCGCCCGGAAGACACCGGTCCTGCCCGAATGAATTCGTTCAGGCAGGCGGACAGGCCTGCCCCGGGTTAGTTCATTGGGAGATTTGTCCTTAAAATCTCTTTATTTCCTAAGCGTAGCTTTTATTCTTTTCGTATGAAAAACCAAATCAAATGCTCCGGTTATTGAGGGGATAACAATGTCGGATACAGCCAGGGTTGCTGCAGCCGCTCCTTCCGGTCCGGCAATGCATATTCCCAGCCGGGCTGCCTGCAACATTCCCTTATCGTTCAATCCATTCCCAATAGCAACACAGTGTTGGGAACCCAGTGCTTTCACGAAATTTTCTTTTTGACGTACCTGGTCTTCGGGTGTCAGTAAATGCAGATGACAGGGAAGAGTCCTGAACTGTTCGACAGCAGTGCCAAAAGTATCTGCAGTCAGAATATAAACATCAAGAAGAGTTGACAACACCCGTATTCTTTCTTCCACTCCCGGTAACAACTGTCCGTCCAGCGCCAGGGTGCCGTTCAGGTCCAACACAAGGTATTTCAGTTGCCATATCTCCTGCTTTCCGGGAATGCTTATTTCAATCATTTCTTTTTTTGTCAAAATAAACGCAATTTGCTTAAAAAAACAAGAACAGGCAGAGGATAGCAGGGAACTATAAACTATTTTCCTTACCTTTGCGGCCTCAATAAAGGAAGGAATATTATTATAATGCAATCAATCAGAAACATAGCTATCATCGCCCATGTAGATCACGGGAAAACAACATTGGTGGACCGGATTATACAGGAGTGTAAAGTCCTGGACGGCCGTAAGGAAATGGGGGATTTGATCCTCGATAGCAACGAACTGGAGCGGGAACGCGGGATCACCATTGTTTCAAAAAATGTGTCGGTACGTTACAGAGACGTAAAAATAAATATTATAGATACGCCTGGTCACTCTGATTTCGGAGGAGAGGTGGAACGGGTATTGCGTATGGCTGACGGCGTTTTACTGTTGGTGGATGCTTTTGAGGGGCCCATGCCCCAGACTCGTTTTGTGCTGGGAAAAGCTGTAGAAATGGGCCTTAAACCCATCGTGGTGATCAATAAGATAGACAAACCCAATTGCCGCCCCGAAGAGGTGCAACAGGATATTTTCGAACTGATGTTCAGTCTGGATGCTACGGACGAACAACTGGACTTTGTAACGGTATTCGGATCTTCCAAACAGGGCTGGATGACCCTCGATCTGAAGGATCATTCCGATACCATACGCCCCCTGCTGGATACAATACTGGAAGTGATTCCTGAGGCTCCTTTTCAAGCAGGACCCGTACAGATGCAGATATCCGCCCTTGATTACTCCAACTTTGTAGGACGCATTGCCATAGGCCGTGTTTTCCGGGGCAACCTGGACAGCGGAAAAGAATATCTGTTGTGCAAGCGTGACGGGACCATGAAATCCGTTAAGGTGAAAGAGCTTTATGTCTTTGAAGGCCTTGGCAGGGAAAAAGTCACCTCAGTGCGCAGCGGCGATGTATGCGCTATTGTGGGACTGGAAGGTTTCGACATCGGAGATACCCTGGCCGATCCCCTTAAACCGGAAGCCCTGCCCCGCATTAAGGTGGACGAACCTACCATGAGCATGTTGTTTACCATCAACAATTCACCTTTTTTCGGGCTGGAAGGGAGATTCGTTACCTCCCGTCAGTTGCGGGAACGTCTGTTCAAGGAAACGGAAAAAAACCTGGCATTGCGTGTCGAAGAAGCCGGTGCGGAAGATAAATTCCTGGTGTACGGTAGAGGAATACTGCACCTTTCTATTCTCGCTGAGACCATGCGTCGCGAAGGATATGAGTTCCAGGTAGGAAAACCCCATGTGATCACAAAAGAAATAGACGGCAGGAAACACGAACCCCTGGAGTTACTGGTGGTGGATGTACCTGAAGAATATTCGGGAAAAACCATTGACATGGTAACCCAACGCAAAGGAGAGATGAATATCATGGAACACAAAGGGGATATGATCCATCTGGAGTTTTCCATCCCCTCACGGGGTCTGATCGGTCTCCGGGGAAGTCTGATGACCGCCACGGCCGGAGAAGCTGTGATATCGCATCGCTTTGAGAAATATGCTCCCTATCGGGGTGAGATAGAAACCCGTAATAACGGAGCTCTGGTATCCCTCGATACAGGCAAGACCCTGGCATATGCCATTGATAAACTGCAGGACAGAGGTCGTTTTTTTGTCGGACCCGGCGAAGATGTTTATAAGGGACAGGTAGTAGGAGAGCATACCCGCGACAAAGATCTGGAAGTGAATGTACTGAAAGGAAAGAAACTGACCAATATGCGGGCGGCCGGCTCGGATGCCGCTGTGAAGATTGCTCCTAAAACTGAATTTTCCCTCGAAGAATCTATGGAATACATTAGAGACGATGAGTACCTGGAAATCACTCCCGGGAATTTGCGTATGAGGAAAATCCCCGGTTACGATAAAAACAAATCCTGACCTATTTCAGGGTAAACTCTTTTTCAATACCCTCTTTGGAATTAAATCCGGCCATCACCTTGAACTTACCGGGCTCTACAACATAATGCATTGCTTTGTTCCACAATCCCAGACTGGCTTTGGTAAGGGTGAAATGCACCGTAGCCGACTGTCCCGGGTCTAGGGTTACCCTGCCGAATCCGGCCAGTTGCCTGACAGGTGTGGTAACGCTGGATGTGACATCCGTGACGTAGAGCTGAACCACCTCCGTGCCCTTCCTGTTGCCGGTGTTGGTAACGGTAACATCCACCGGGATTTTTTCCGGTATTTTCCCTCCGGCAGGAACAATCAGGCTGTCTGTACGGAAAGTGGTATAGGAAAGTCCGTAACCAAAAGGATATAGGGGAGAACCGTCCATATCAACATACCTGTGCGTGGAAGAAGGTTTGTGATCATAATAATACGGTAACTGTCCCACGGAACGGGGGATGGTTACCGGAAGTTTTCCGGACGGGTTCACATCCCCAAAGAGGATCTCGGCCAGGGCTGTCCCTCCTGCCTGTCCGGGAAACCAGGCCTCCAGTATAGCGGGCACATGGGCAGCAGCCCAATTGAAACTCAACGGTCTGCCGTTCAGGAACACTACCACTACAGGTTTTCCGGTAGCTACAACTTTTTTCAGCAATTTTATCTGATCAGGATCCGGATCAAGTGATGCTTTGTCTTTTCCTTCCCCGACCCTGTCATTGGTCTCTCCCAGGACCACAACGGCTGCATCGGAACGGGAAGCAGCTTCGGTTGCTTTCTCCATATAATAAGACTGGGGTTTGTCCCCGACCTTGATCAAACGCCACATAAAACGGATACCTGCAAAACCCTCCTCTTCGGCATAATCAATACGTATCAGATATTTATGGCCTGCCGTAAGATGAACCGAATAGGTCTTCATCACATTTACATCAAAAGGATCCCAGTTGTCAATCACCAGTTTGTTATTCAGGTACAGACGGCCTTTGTCATCCGTGATAATTGCCAGCTCATATGGTGTTACTCCCTGCCTCAGGGACACTGTGAACACCGAAATGTTTCGGCTCGGCAACAACCCTGCTGTCACCCGACACATCATTGCCTTGCATACCCCTGACCATGGCCAGCCCCGTCTGAGCCTCTTATCCCTCTCCCGGGAAGAGGCTCAACTTTTCATAGAACGTTTTGGGGGAAGTGATAACAGGAGATTGTGTTTTTAGAACTTCTTTTTTATGCTTATCAGAGCCTACGTAGGG
>JAGGWN010000016.1 GCA_021157415.1 Bacteroidales bacterium
CTTTCGGAGGTTCATAATGCCCTTTCTCAAAGAAAGAAACGATAATCAACGGAATCAGCATGTTTACCAGACTGACCAGGAATATTCCTTTGATAATACCCCAGGCCGTGATCTGCCCGCCGATCCAGAGCATAATGGTGGTCACATCACCAATAGGGGACCAGGCCCCCCCGGCATTGGCCGCAATAACGATCATACTGGCGAAAAACCAACGGTCTTTCTTTTCTTTGATCAGCTTATTCAGGAGTGTCACCATCACAATGGTAGTAGTCAGGTTGTCAAGGGCAGCAGACATAAAGAACGTGATGAAGGAAAGGATCCATAAAAGCTTGACTTTGTTGGTGGTATTGATCTTGTCCGTAATGATCTTGAAACCATTATGGGAATCAACGGTTTCCACAATGGTCATGGCACCCCACAGAAAAAACAGAATCTCTGAAATCTCTCCCAGATGATGTATGATCTCGTGGTTTACAATGAACTTTAGAAATTGTTTGTGTTCGGGTAAGCGGGCCAGGTCGGGATTCTTGCCCAAAAATTCCTGGAAAAAGGTCTTTCCTGGTCCGGTTAGAATCTCATGAGATCCGATCATAAACAAAACCCAGAGCACAACACTGGTTATAAGTGCAGAAGCTGCTTTATCAACTTTTATGGGATGTTCCAAGGCAATTGCCGTATAACCCAGCACGAACACCACCACCATGGCCATAAACATAAGCGTATCTTTTAAAGGTTTAGAAAATGGAAAAACGATGCGAAAATACTTTCTTGAAATAAGTTTTCCAAATAATTCTTAATTTCCTTGCGGGGGAGGGATTTTTGTCTCTTTTTCTTTTTTGGTGAATAATTTATTCCAGTAGCGCCGGAACAGTTCTTTCCACGAACTGAATTCTTCACGGTAAAAAATCCCGACGCCGTTGGTGTAAGGAGCTGTTTCGTAAAGGTACTTGTCGTTGGCCCGGGTGAAAGCTTTAATCCTGAGCTTTCCGTTTTGTGTGATTTTAACTTCAATCTGGAAGTCACCTACTATGTTGCTGCCCGTTTGTGTAGTGGTATTATTTTGTCCGCTGAAATCAATGTTGCTGTATATGGCTACCCGATCGTTGAGGAGCTGGGTGGATAAAGCCACCTCGACCTGATCGGAGGTGACCTGGTCACCCGGGTGATAAGAGAAGCCTACGTCAAAATCATTGCTGATCTGCGAAAGCCAGCTGCTTAGCTGGTTGGACAACACTTCGGTGGTAGTAACCCCCAGCGCACTGGCCGAGGCGATATCTCCGGGTTGCCCATAGGCAGGATCCGGATAAAAACTGTTCAGAATCAACAGAGAAAGGAACTGTTTACTCATCTCTTCTTCCGAGGTGATGGCATTCTGGACTTTTGAACGGGTTTCTTCATCCACCGTGGGCAAGTCAATATTAAATCTTATCTGGGGTTTATTGAGTTTTCCTTTCAATATGATCTGACATTCCACAGGAACTCTTTTCTTATAATTCTCATCATAAAATAACGGATAAAGAGAGGTTTTGACCGGATAGGTAGCCAGGATATTCAGATTGGCATCCAGAGGATTTCCGTTCCAGGTAATTTTTCCGCCTGATTCCAGACGAAACTTTTTCTGAATGATATTTTGCAGGGAAAACAGATACGTCCCTTTTTCCACCGTGTATTCACCCAACAGGTTAAAATCGCCGGTTTTTTTTACTTCCATGCGCAGGTTCCCGTGCCCCCGGGCATAGAGGTTTCCTCCCGTATTGGGATCAAACAACATGGTTACTTCTGCATCCGGAGTTACTTCGATGTCCAGGTTCAGGTCAAGACCCCGGGACATGGGTTTTCGTATTTCGCCGGTTGTTTTTTGTTGTTGCCCGCTTTTACCGGTAATAAAATGAATATAGTCATATGCCGAGATGGTTTTTCCCTGATATAGGGGTAGCGTAATGCTGGTGTTCTGGCCTGTTTTGGCAGATATGTCCATACGGATTCCGGACAAGGGCCCCTTAATGGCTACCACACCCGAACCATAGGCAGTTCCGTAAAAATAATCATTGTCTCTTTGGGTTGTGTGAATGAATAACATATTATTAGTCTCCAGGGTGAGGTCGATGGCCAGGTTTTTTAAGTCTTCGATGGAAAAGAACCCATGGGCGGTGGCAACATTCCCTTTCTCATCATATGTTTTGATATTATTGAAGAGAAAGCGGTTATGCACGATGGGGACTTTGGACGTGAAAGTATATTTGGTCTTGAGATAATCGACGGTCAGGGATGTTTTCTGAAGGTTTAACTGTCCGTTGATATCCGGTTTACCGGCAGGGCCTTCCAAATGTGCTTGTCCCGAAACAATCCCGTTGACATCCGAGAATACGGCTGAGACAAATGATGAAAAGGTGGTCAGTTTTAGTTTGTCAAAATGAATGTCCCCGGAGATCTGTTTTTCCGATGGGCTGTAGGAACCGTTTGCCAGGATAGGATGAATGGTCCCGTAATCCGTTCTGAACAGTATGTTTATCCGTTTATTCAGCGTGTCCCAGGAGGAAACAACCTGAGCATCCCCCAGCGGTTCATGATTGATATGCAATCCCCGGATTCCAATGTCTGACAGAAATAAAGGGGTCTTGTACACATTGGAAAGATGTACCTTCCCGTTTAGTAATCCTTCCAGCTGTAGTTGTTTTTCATTTTTTGAATTCAAAAAGGAAAGATTCAGATTATGAAAGGACAAATTTAGGGTATCAGCGGGATTATCACTTAGTTTACCCGCCAGGGAAAGAGATCTCTCCCTGCTTACAAGTCCGAAACGATAAATTTGCAAAGAGGAAGTATCCATGTTGATACGCCCCTTTTCCAGATGCCACATGCGATTGTTCAGAAAAATATCCGAAGAGTCAATATACAGATCCATGCGGGGATGAAGCGCTTTGTTCCTTTTAAAAATACGGGCAAGCATACGTACACTGTTTTCTCGGGTTAATGTATCGTTACCCGTCTTCCAGGAAAAATAGGAGTGTAAGGAGTCACCGGAAGCCATGAGGCTTGTCCGGAATCCGTCGATATGAATCTTATGGATGATAGCCAGAGTACTTCCTTGGATATCCAGGGTCAGGCCACGGTTGGTCAGGAGGTTGATCTTCAGAGAATCCATGGTGCCTGCATGAGAGACAAATTTATCGGTATATGCTTCCAGCGAAAGCAGATGGATGTCCGGAGCGAATCGTCCGGTGACCCTTGAATTATGGGCAATGGAGAATTGTGGCGTAAAGAAATCGGTGAAGGGATCAATATTGTGGATATTTATATTTAAAACAAAATTATTGCTCTCCCGTTTTCCGGGGGCCCCCGGAGGGATGGCAGCCGGAATATATCTGGCGAGCAATGACTTTGCAGAAGAAGAAACCTCCGAAAAGTTGTATTTTCCGTTCAGGGAAGCATCCAGATAGCCCGATTTTAATTTCAGTGAACCCGAATCAGGCGTGTTGTATGCAAGTAATTTGATGTTGTAAATGTTTAAAACATTTTCTTTCCTTTGCAGACGGGCATCCAGGAGTTTTATCTGTCCGTTGAAATCCTGAAAATTATTTCCTTTAAAATTGGCCAGGACCAATCCCGAAAACAACAGGGAAGTGTCGGAAGATGTAATATGTAAAGGAAACAAGGCAGCCCGCGGGATATTCAGGGAGAAATCAAACTCAGGTAGTTTTTGCGTGAAATCAAACATCCCCAGAAAGTCCAGGGTAAGATTCGGGTCGTTAATCCGGATGCTGCCGTCATAGGCTTTTTCCGTGAATGTCCCATCCAGCATAACGGAATGATACCTGTAATGATTAAATTCCACGCTGTCTATCGTTCCTGATAATTTGGATTTGAAATTTCCCTTTGAATGATATTCCCCTTGCATATTGGTATGCAAAGTGATTTTTCCCAACAATCTCTCCTGCGATAAAAACTTGCCCAGATCAAATTGATTGACTCCGAGGTAACCGCTAAAATGGATGGTCTTGCCGGTGTCGGCAGAAAAAGAGATGTCGTCATCGAAGCTGCCCAGATCCGTTTCCAGCCGGCCATAGGACACAAAATCCGTGAAAAATCCCGTAAAGTTTCCTTTGTATTTTATTTTTCCCAGATTATCTAAATGCTCCGGCACTGTTATTTTCTGTGTGGATCCCGGCCTGTAGATGTTCCGTAGATCTTCAACGTAGGTCGTAAAGTTCTCTACATTAAAATAGATGTAACTGTTTCTGATATCGGGCAGACCGATAATATTCAGCGTTCCCGACAATCTGGTATGATCATGTACCCGTACATGCATGTTTTTGGCTGTGAGATTGGCCAGCGTTCCCCGTGCCTTCATGGAAAAACGAAAGTCATTCCTGATAAACAGAGAATCCTGTGCGATCATGTTCATATCCCGGTAGCCGAAAACCGACGGGAGAAATTCAGCAGAAAGTTCCACTTTGTTGATGAAGTCCTTCATGTCGCTTTTATGCCGGAAGTCCATATGATAATACCTGGCAGAGAGTTCAGACCAGGGTGTGACGATCGTGATGTTGTCAAACCATATATGCCGGGGTGTAATTTCCATGTCTGTGGATGCTTCGTTGACATGCCAGCCACTGCTATCCGTGAATCCGGCTTTTCGGACCCATAACCTGGTTACTTGGTTAAAAACAGTAAGGTCGTCAACGATACCGTGAACATGATAGAGATTCAGGTCGGTGAAATGAACGCCGTATTTTTTTACGGGCGGGGCTATCTTTAGCTGGTAACGCGAATCTTTTAATACGGCGTGCCGCAGTATGAAAGTTACGGGGGTGGATGTTGAGTCTTTTTTCGGAGGATTGAAAAGAAAATCATAATTGTTCTCTCCGTTCCGGGGTGCGATCATCCTTAAAAAAGCTCCCTCGGCAACAGCATTTCTCAAAACGACTTTTTTATGCGTTAAATTGGAAGGACGAAAACTCGGAGTAATCCTGATTTTTCTTGCATAGATCAGTGTGTCTGCCTGTTGGTCCCGGATAAGAAAATCCTCAAAATAAATAGGACGAAATAAACCGACTCTTACTTTTGAATAGCTGATCCCGGTGTGAAAACCTGCTTCCATACGGGCTACCAGCTTATTGGTTAGTCCGGTCTGAATATCTGGGATGTGTAACAAACCAATAAGTAAAAGGCTCCAGCCCAGGAGGGCCAGAATGAAAAGAATGATTATTTTTACAAGCTTTTTTATAGGACCGCTGATTTTATTAATTTTAACAGACTGAACAAAAATAGTGCAAATTTTATAGTAAAGAAAACAGAGGATGGATGTGACGATATTGGGAATCGAATCTTCCTGTGATGATACCTCGGCAGCCGTAATCAAAAACGGTCATTTGCTGTCTAATATTATGGCAGGGCAAGAGGTCCATGAAAAATACGGCGGGGTGGTTCCGGAATTGGCTTCCCGGGCACATCAGCAGCATATAGTACCTGTGGTAGATGCTGCCCTGAAAAAAGCGGGGGTGAAAACATCGGATCTGGATGCGGTTGCTTTTACCCGGGGTCCCGGATTGCTGGGGTCATTACTGGTGGGGAGTTCCTTTGCCAAAGGGCTTGCCCTGGCCCTGAATATTCCGCTTATAGCCGTCAATCACCTGATGGGGCATGTGCATGCTTTGTTCCTTCCCGAAGAAGAGGAGAAAAAACCCTCCCTGCCTTTCCTGTGCCTTTTGGTTTCCGGAGGCCATACCCAGTTGATACAAGTGAATAACCCTCTTTCCATGGATGTTCTCGGAAAAACCATTGACGATGCTGCAGGAGAAGCTTTTGATAAATGTGCGAAAATGATGAACCTTCCTTATCCGGGTGGACCGGTGATTGATGAGTTGGCAGCGGATGGAGACCCCGAAAAATTTTCTTTTGCCATGCCCAAAGTGAACGGCCTGGATTATAGCTTTAGCGGATTGAAAACCTCATTCCTGTATTTTCTGCGTGACAGACTGAAGGAAGACCCGGAGTTTATTCCGAAAAATATTCACGATCTGGCTGCTTCGTTACAAAATACCATCATAAAAATATTGATGGAAAAACTGATCCGTTCCGTAGAATTAACAGGCATCAAAGAAATTGCCATTGCTGGGGGGGTGTCTGCCAATTCACAACTGAAAAAGACGTTGCTTGAAACCGGAAAAAATCGGGGATGGAAGACATATTTTCCCGCACGGCGTTTTACTACCGATAATGCAGCGATGATCACAAGGACCGCGTATTTTATGTATCTGACCGGAAAGTTTGATACACAGGATGTTATCCCGAAGGCAAGAATGATGTTGTAGTTTAATTACAATTTATTAACTTTACCTTGCTTAAATTATTTTTTCATGGAGGATTTTATCAGGGAACAAACCAATAAAACACCCGGGATAATTTTCAGGACTAATGGCAACCTGAAAATCAGCGGACGTTCGATTCATGAAAATCCGGAAGTGTTCTATGAGCCTATTATTGAGTGGGTGGAGGAGTATCTTAAGCACCCTGCACCCAAAACGGTTATCGATATATCCATTGAATATTTTAATAGCAGTTCGGCGAAATATGTGCTGTCCATGCTGCAAACCCTTACAAAACTGTTGCAGGAAGAAAAAGAACTGCTGATTAATTGGTCTTATGAAGAAGGAGATGATGATATTCTTGAGAGAGGCCAATACTATTCCTCTGTGCTGGGAGTCCCTTTCAATTTTATTGAGACCTATCCTTCCTGAAAGGTCTCACTCCAGTTTGTCATTTAAATAAGTATTTAAATATGTATTTAAATACTTATTTAAATATGTATAATTTTATCCGCCACAGCATAACGCGAAGGCGGATTAATAACTCCATGATGGTATCCCGTCTGCTCGCAGCGGGGAGATATGTTGTAGCAAACCGACACCATTCCCTAACTCGGCGGGTTGGTCCGCAGACGGGAAGCCACAAATTTTATCTTTATATATTGGGGCAGCAGTTTGTCCATCCAATATAGGAATTTGTTAGGGAAACCCGGAATGATAAAAGCTTTTCCCTTCAACATGCCCCTGAGGCATAAACGGGCTGTTTTTTCCGGGCTGAGCACCATGAATTTACTGATACGTCCCTGGTCATTAATGCGTTGGATGACATGCCGGTTGGTGGTTATGGGACCCGGGCAGGCTACACTTATTCTTAAAGGCGTATTCAGGTATTCCATGCGAAGGGCCCGTGAGAATTGGTAGATAAATCCTTTGGAAGAAGCATAAACGGCTTTATAAGGCATGGTGAAGAATGATGCAAGGGATGAAATATTCAGGATCCTGGCATCCGGTTCTTCTGCAAGTTCTTCTATAAAGTAATGTGTCAATAAGACGACTGCTTTGATGTTAAGATCCAGTTGTTTGTCATAAAACGCAGCGTCATGCGAGGTGAAAGAGCCTACGCTGCCTATCCCTGCATTGTTGATGATCCTGTTCAGCACATAGTGATGATCGTGGACCCAGTGATAAATTCTTCCGGCCGACTGCGGTTCGGTCAGATCAATTTCAAGATAGTCGGTTTTTACACCATAGTCATTTTGTAGTGACCGGGTAAACGTTTTAAGCTTTTCCCCCGGGAGGGCGAGGAGTAACAGGTTGAAATGTTCTTTGGCGCATGCCTGTGCCAGGGCTTTTCCAAGACCCTGTCCGGCACCTGTTATGAGCGTAAACCTTTCGTCGTTCATGAGCTGTTATCTAAAAAAAGAACTGTTTTATGCAAAGCTTCCCGAAAAGGTGTATATTCATAGCCCAGTTCTCTGTGGGCTTTTTCGGATGAAAGCTTCCAGTCGAAGAAATATTTTTTTACCCAGTCAGGGGTTATGAGCGGATGAAAGTTGAAAATCCGGGCTCCTGCTGATAGCCCCCACGATACCACCAGCATAACGGACAATGGGATGGGAAGTAGTAGGTTTTTTCGACCTGCAGACAAAGATATTTCCCGAAAAAAACGGCGATAAGACAAATTTTCTCCTCCCAGGATATATCTTTCCCCGGCCATTCCTTTTTTCATGGCGAGGGTCAATCCGTTTACCACATCATCTACATAAACATAATTTCCATATCGTTTTCCGGACCCCGGGATAAAATGCCATTTCCCTTGTTTGTAGTTCAGGATAATTCCTGTAACGGCATTGTTCTCATCCAAAGGACCGGGTCCGAATACCCGGGAAGGGTTGGTGATTACAACATTCAGACCCTGACGGACGTATTTCAGGATGGTCTGTTCTGCCTGATATTTGCTTAGATCGTACGGAGTGAAAAAAGGAGTTGTGCGGGGTGTGTCTTCGGTAGCCGGAACTTCTGCTGACGGGTTTATCACCCCTGCCGTCGAGGTATAGACTATTTTTTCTACACCGAGATCTTTGGCAATCTGCAGGATATTTTCCGTACCCCTGACATTGTATTCAAAATAGATGTTCTCGTCCCTGGCCCAGCCACGGGCATAACCGGCCAGATGGTAAATGTGCGTACACCCTTCCATCGCCCTTGCTACAGCCTCCGGGTCCAGGATATCCCCCGTAAAAAAATGAACCTTTGGCTCGGGAAACATTTCTTTTTTTGCAATATTCCGGGAGAGTACATGTACCGTAGCCCCTGTGTCTGACAGGAGACGTACCAGTCTTTGCCCGATAAAACCTGTACCGCCCGTTACCAGATAACAGCGCATGCATTCAGTATTTTCTGGGTTACGACGAAATGAAACATACCGTTACAACGAATCATGTTCATTCTGTTTTAATAGCTGGATTCTCCTGTGGACCCGGTATGAGAAATAATCGTTGGATAAAGCCAGCGTTAGATGACTCATAAAAGACAACCAGATAGATCCGGAATATATTGTCATGAGACCCAGGAAGATCCCGAAGACCGTGGCCCCGGCTATTTCCCTTTTATCCTTATGCACATGAGCCAGTGTATAGACAATTATATTGATGAGTAAGGTGCCTGTTATGCCGAATCGTCCCAGCAGAGGAAATATCAGCAGTCCACGGAAAAGAAACTCATAGCCAACCAGATAAAGGATCCAGGTAAAAATGTTAATCAGTTGTATATTTTTTCCCCAGGGTATTGTTCGTATTTGCGGATAGTGGGCCAGTAAAGCGGGTTTTCCGGCGTAACGGGCCATAAAGGTTATGAGTGCGAGCCAAAAAAGCAGGGCCGGGATCGCCCATCCCCGGCCGGGAAGCACAAGCCCGAAATCTGCAGCCTTTAATCCGGGAAGAAAATGAAAAATGGCAATGCCCGGCATAATACCGAAAAGAAAAAAGCCGGTGATACGCTCCAGTACCACCCTTTGCAAACTGCCGCTGCCAGGAATCCGCAGTAATTTCCTTTCCGAAGCATGCTTGCCATAAAAAAGGAAAATAAAAATTATAAAAAACAGAACGGAGAAAAAAATAATGATGGATAATGTTCTGTTTTCAGACATTTTAATATATATTGGATGATCAATCAAAAGTAAAAATATTTTGTAATTTTCAATACGGGCCTTTGCTTTTTTGTTTGGCTGATTTACCGGATAGAATTATCTTTGAAAGGTTTAATACGGGAATTTATGAAAAAACTGGTCGGAGAACTCAACAAAAGATTTAAAAAGTCATCGCCTGAAGAAATTATAACCTGGTTCCTCCGCGAATTTAGTGGTGAGGTGGCTGTTTCCAGCAGTATGAGTGCAGAAGATCAGGTTATTACGGATATGGCCGTCAGGATAAAGCCTGATGTGAAAATATTTACGTTGGATACGGGTCGTCTTTTCCCGGAAACCTATGACCTGATACAGCAGACAAATGATCATTACGGGATCAGGGTACAGGTGTATTTTCCCGATCGCAGGGACGTGGAAGAAATGGTACATGAACATGGGATCAACTTGTTTTATCAGAGTGAAGCCAACCGGAAGTTGTGTTGCGATATCCGGAAGCTCAGGCCTTTGGCCAGGGCTTTGAACGGGCTGGATGCCTGGATTTGCGGATTGCGTACCGAACAATCGGTGACGCGGATTTTGACCCAGCATGTCGAATGGGATGAGAAAAACGGGCTGATCAAGGTAAATCCCCTGTCGGAATGGTTGGAAAAGGATGTCTGGGAGTATGTGCATAAAAATAAAGTGCCTTACAATCCCCTTCATGACAAAGGATTCCCCAGTATCGGGTGTCAGCCGTGTACAAGAGCTGTGAAACCGGGTGAAGATCTGCGGTCAGGACGCTGGTGGTGGGAGACCCCGGAAAAGAAGGAATGCGGGCTACATCAGAAGTGAAAAAGACAGAAGAAAGCAACAGGGTTGTAATCCCCGGAAATCAGATATGGTCTGACATGTTAATAACGATATATATATGAAAACAAGACCTTCCCTTTTCGTCCTGACCGCTTCTGCACAAGGACTGAAACCGGCACCCGTACAAATAGCCTTCAGATAATTTTATATTTCCCCGGTAGAATGAAATCCTCCTATAACCTGAAATATGTCACGGCCATTTCATTGGTTTCTGCCCTGGGAGGTTTGTTGTTTGGTTATGACTGGGTGGTGATCGGCGGGGCCAAGCCATTTTATGAACAATATTTTTCCATTGCCGGTATGCCTTATCTCCAGGGATGGGCTATTAGTTCAGCCCTCGTCGGATGTGTCGGAGGCACTTTCCTTTCGGGCTTTTTGTCAGACAGATATGGCCGAAAACACCTCTTGATTCTGGCAGCAGTGCTTTTCTCACTGTCGGCAGCAGGTACCGGGGCCTCCGTTTCTTTTACAACCTTTATCCTGTACCGAATACTGGGCGGACTGGGGATAGGTCTGGCTTCCAATATGTCACCGGTATATATTGCCGAAGTGACCCCGGCAGATGTCCGGGGAAAGTTTGTGTCTGTCAATCAGCTGACCATTGTAATAGGTATCCTGCTGGCGCAGACGGTCAACTGGCAGATTGCAAAACCGGTGCCGGAACATGCTACGGCTGACTTTATCTTACAGTCCTGGAACGGTCAAACCGGCTGGCGCTGGATGTTCTGGGCCGAACTGGTGCCTGCTTCTCTCTTTTTCCTGCTTATGTGGCTGGTGCCGGAAAGCCCCCGGTTTCTGGCCAGAAAAAGAAAATATGAACGTTCTTTTTCCATCCTGGAAAAAATAGGAGGGAAAGATTATGCCGGAGAGCGATTAAAAGAAATCAAAGAATCTCTCAGACAGGATACGGGAAGATTAAATCTGAAGGCGTTAGGGTCGCCGGGCATAACGGGGATTGTTGTTATCGGGGTGGTCCTGGCTGTTTTCCAACAATGGTGTGGCATCAACGTGATCTTTATGTATGCTGAAGAGATTTTCACCGCTGCAGGATATTCGGTTTCCGACATGCTGTTTAATATTGTGATCACAGGGAGTGTGAATCTCGTCTTTACTTTCGTGGCGATGGCTCTGGTAGATAAGATCGGACGGAAAACCCTGATGCTGGCCGGGGCCGGCAGCCTGGCTGTCATTTATGCGATCATGGGCTTGTTTTATTACATTGGCATCCAGGGTTTTCCTTTGCTGATCCTGGTGATGATGGCCATTGCCGCCTATGCCATGACGATGGCGCCCGTGACCTGGGTGATCCTCTCGGAGATATTTCCGAATAAAGTGCGTGGGGCTGCCATGGCGGTAGCCACCTTTGCTTTGTGGACGGCCAATGCTTTGCTGGCCTATTCTTTTCCCATGATCAATAAGAGCATACAGGCTTCCGGCAGCTTCTGGTTATTTGCCGGGATTAGTGTATTCGGATTTTTCTTCATCAGAGCAAAACTGACAGAGACCAAAGGAAAGACACTGGAACAGATAGAAAAAGAGTTGCTTGGTAAGCCGATTATTGAAGAATAAATTTTATTTTTGACAATATAACCTAATAATTTAAACCCATGAAAAATACCAGACAAAACATTTTCATTTTAATGCTGACAGTCTTCATGATAGGCTTGTCTGCATGTTCTTCCGGAACGTTCAATAGTAACGGCTGGCAGATTCTTGTCAACAAAAAAAACAATACCCTGACCATTAAACAGAATGATCTTGGGGTGGTAGTACAGGATGCAAAACTGGCGGTACGGGATGAAGCCGGAAGTTTTACCTGTCTGACCGAATGGACCCTGCAAAAGCAGCCGGGTAAAATGACAATTCAAACCGGGCAGCCCAAACAAATAAGCTGGAGTTTTATCGCTGACTCCGGAAAACTGGGAATACAATGCACGGAGGTTAACGGAGTTTTAACAGGAGTCGCTCCTGCCTCCGAAAGCAGGATCCCTGCTCGCGTAAAAAGCCAGGATAACGGAGTGATGTACAATGCATTGGGATTTGTCTCTGCCGGTAATATTTACAGTTTGTTTGACCGGGAGACCGATATCCTGATCCGTTTTCCGGAAGGGAGTGAACTGACGCGCAATGAAGAAAATGCCCGTATGATGGATGTAAAGCTCCCGACACGGGCAGGGGCAGGGATAACGCTGATAAAAGAGTACTATAACGAAGAAGTGGGCCTGGCAAAGTATCAGAAAACAAAGTTCACACCGGTCTATAAGCCGATACCCAAACGTTTTGACAGGGCTCCTACAGGATGGAGCAGTTGGTATTGTTATTACATGACGGCCAACGAAGCGGACATGGTGAAGGAAACCGATGCACTGGCCCGCACGCTGAAGCCTTACGGCCTGGAATATGTTCAGTTGGATGCCTGTTATACCCGCGGTGAAGAGGCCAACTATCTGGATTGGAATAAAGAGGCTTTTCCAAGAGGCGGTAAATGGCTTTTTAAGTATATTCTGGATAAAGGCCTGAAACCCGGTTTGTGGCTGAATGCTTATGGAGCCAACTACAAAAAACCGGCTATGGCTGATAAATATCCGGAGAATTTTTTCCTGCGTAATAAAAACGGCAATCTCTCCGGGGCCTGCTGTACTGCTGATAAGACCGTGGTCCGGCTGGATTATACGAACCCTGATGTCATGAAGAAACATTTAATGCCTATGTTCGATACGTTGGTAAACAGTTGGGGTCTCAAATACCTGAAAGCCGGCGGCTGGGGTACCTGGATGGATTATTATGAAAAGAACAAAAGCCAGGCTTATGATTCGACCCGGGACAGTCGCACCGTGTACCGTGATGTACTGATGGTGATCCGGGAGATGATGGGGGATGATAACTATTTGCTGGGATGCGCCATGCATGAGGTGGGCTGTGGTTTCGGCCTGTTCGACGGTTCCCGCACCGGCGGAGACGACCTGGCACAGTGGTATCCCTCCAAAGAGAGTGGGATGTCCATGCTCACGTTCTTTAAATCCCTCTTTGGTGCCAACTATCTCAACGGAATATGCTGGTGGTCCGATCCGGATGATGTGCAACTCAGGCCTCCGCTTACCATGGAAGAGGCAAAAACCATTGCTACGACGATCTCCCTTTCCGGCCAGGCTTATGTCATCAGTGATTTCATAGCTGATCCTCCGCCGAAAGATCGTTTCCAAAGTCCTATTCATAAAAAGATCGTTACCAAGTTGCCACCGGAGCGTCTGAAGCTTTATAAGGCAACCATGCCTACAAGGCCCATCCATACCATAGATCTCTATCCCTATCGTTGTGAGGCTGTCGTGCGTCCTCAACCGGCTTCCTTCCCCCGCATTCTCGACCTCAAGGTGAATGCTGCTGCAGGAATGTATGATGTGGCAGCACTCTATAACTGGAGTGATGAGCCCGCAAAAAAGTCACTTTCCCTTACGCAAGACCTGGGACTCGATCCCGACATGAAATATCTGACCTTTGATTACTGGAACGGAAGCTTTCTGGGGGTATATGAAGATACCCTTTCCCTCGATGTGCCGGTCCATGGGGTACGTGCATTGGTGATCCATCCCCTGCAGAACAAACCGGTGGTGCTGGCTACCTCACGGCATCTGACGGGAACGGTCAGTTTGCAGGAGGTGACATGGGATGAAACTCTCAGCGTGTTGAGCGGGAAATCAGTCGTGGTGGAAGGAGATCCTTATTCGCTTTACCTCTTTGCCCCGACAAACCTGAAGGTTGATAATGTCAATGCTTCCATGAAGGGTAAAACCGAGGTGGGCATAAAAGCCCAACCAGGGGCCCAGGGCTCATTTATCCGGATACAATTCTCGGGCGAAGGAAATGAGCTGGTGTGGAAAGTTAAATTCAAAAAACAATCATGAGGAAGCAGGGACGCAAGATTTTTGTGTCCCTGCAGTTCAGATTAAAGTGTTTTGTCTGTTCACCGGAATTTTCACCAAAACAGGGAATTCCTAAGACGGCATCGCTATCGCGTAGCTTCAGCCGAGCAAAGGATTTGCCCGGTACGGCTCACGGCCTGTTTGCCATAGGAGATTTTTCCGATATCGCTATTGCGCCAACTGGGTTAAACAATTGTCTGTACCTGCTGTCCCGGATTTCCGGCATGGGAGAATGTTCTCCTTTGATGGATTTCCACAGGATCTCATTGAGAGGTTGTTCCGGAGCTTCATCTTCTTCATCCCAGTCCATTAGCATGGAAAGCTTTGATCCGTATGTATCATCGGTATTCATACGGTCCATAGGCCATGTGTTTCTCAGATAGTCATACGGGGTGAGGTCCGGTTTGTCCGTAAAGGCCGTGGTAAGAGGGAAAGCCGCCGCATCAAACTGACTCATGGGTTCTAAGCCCAGGATCAGCTCAATCGTCCTGAGCACACTGGTGGTGCTGTACATGTTATGATCGGTCCATCCTCTTTTGGCATAGGGCGAAGCAATCAACAGGATGGAGCGGTGGGCGTCCACATGATCAGGACCGTTCTGGGCATCATCCTCCAGGACGAAAAGGGCCGTTTCTTTCCAGAATTTGCTGTGGGAGACCGCGTCAAAGACCATTCCGAGAGCCAGGTCGTTCTCAGCGACCATTGAACGGGGGGTATGCTTGTGTAGGGCCGTACCGTATGTATGATCATTGGGCAGTCGCATGATCATCAGGTTAGGCCAGTTGCCTTTTTTCTCATACTCATGCATTTCCCGGATAAACTCCGCCGCACGGAGTGTGTCGGGGTAGTTAAGATCCCAGGGACGAAAGCGGGGATCAAAATGACCTTTCAGCTTGTCCATGGGCGTATAGTAGTAAGTTCCTGAAGAATCATGACCTATTTTGATAAATTCAGCATAACTGCGATAGGAAATACCTGCTCTGGCAGCCATATCCCAAAGGTATCCGATGGCCGGAGATGCGATGGGGTAATTCCCTTCTGAGGGATACCCCTTTCCCCGTCCCGAATAAGTAGCTGGCCAGGTTTTTTCCACAAAATCGGTAGCAACGGCTGCTGTAGACCATTCATGGCCGTCGGCACTGACCTCGGCGTCCACATAGAAATTATCAAAAAGGATAAACTGCTCTGCGATCTTGTGATGATTAGGAGTGATTTTCCTGCCGAACAGTACCAGCGAAGTATCTCCGTTCCCCCGGGCCATATCTCCAAGGACCTGATCATAGGTGCGATTTTCCTTAATGATGTATATTACGTGCTTTATAGGAGAGGTGCCTCCAGGCAACGGTATGGCATGGGGTCTGGTGTCCTTCTTCTTGTTTTGGCTCATTTTTTCCCAGTCATTGTTTTTACGGACCTGGACGGTAAACTCCATGAGCTGTTTATCATCAGGTACAGGCAGAACAGACACCGTGCCCCAGAGAAGTCGTCCGATATATTGTGATTTCTTGGCATCTTTGTCAACAGGCTGAGGGGCCCGGGGATTGGGTTTGGAGCGAAGTCCTTTTCCGTTGGCGATAAACAGGGTCTTTCCGTCCCCGGCCAGAGCTGCTGCCGTGGGATACCACCCTGCCGGGATCAGGCCTTTGACCCTGGAGGACCCCGGCACGGAAATATCAAGGACCGCTACATCATTGTTGCCGGCATTGACAACAAAAAGTGTTTTGCCGTCAGAGGTGACAGCCAGTCCGTTGGGGGTGGACCCATACCGGGCACCGGGATAAGGCCGGACAGAGATGGTTTCTATAACCCGGTCTGATTTTGTGTCAATGGCCGAAACATCGTCGGTGTTGGCATTGGCAACGAACAGGCGACCGTCATCTGCCAGCACCATCTTGTTGGGATGATCTCCGGCCGGGATGGTGCCGATAAGGGTTAAATCATAGGGGTCAACCACAGCTACGGCTTTCCCTCCCCAGATGCTTACATAAAGCTTTTTTCCGTCCTGTGTCATGACCACATCGTACAGAAAGTGATCAAAAGAAAGATTTTTTACAATCTGTTTGTCTGAAACGGAAATTTTGAGAAGTTTTCGGGCGGTTTTGGTAGCAACGTATAGAAATTTTCCGTCCCGTCCGGCAGTCAGACCTGTTACAAACCACTCATCGGATGATCCCGGATTCACATACATGGAATCGGTCTGAACAAACTGTCCTTTCCGGAGCGAAAAAAAATAGATCAGGTTTCTGCCGCCGCCGGAAGCATACAGCATCTGCCCATCCCTGCTGAAATCCAGACCGAAGAAAGAAGCTTGTACAGGCAGGGTCTGTACTTGTTTTTGTTGTTTGATATCAATGATCGAAATGAATTGTTCACTGTATCCGTTGTTGGTGACTGCCAGGTATTTTCCATCAGGACTGACGGTCATGTTCAGGGGCAGATCACCCACGGGAATCTGCTCTCCGGCGGGGGTGAGCCGGTAATGATTAGGCAGGAGTACCGTGCCGTCTGATGTTGTTCCGGGCCATTGAGGGCTATGCCCTTGTTTGCAGGACAAGACCCATAGAACCAAAACCAGCATGATGCTGATCATGAATAAGGAGGAGGTTAATCTTTTCATAGTGATACATCTTTTCTGTAAAGTTGCAAAAAATCCGGATAAGGTTTGTTATGTCCTGCTCTTTTTTTTAATCCGCCTTCACGTGCCGCATGATGGAAGAGAGGCATCACGGAGTATTAAGTTTTTATTATCTTTAACCTTATTAAAATCGTGAAATAATGAACCGGCAAATCTTGGTTATTATACGGGCCCTTTTCCTACCTGTGGCCGGGTTTCTTTTTTTTGTTCAGACGGGTTCCGGGCAGGGAGCCTACCTTGATCCCTCGAGGTTTGAATCGTCTGTTCTGACTTTCGAGCGTGCAGACAGTCTCCGGATGCCTCCGGCCGGTGCCATTGTCTGTACAGGAAGTTCCAGCATACGTAAATGGCACGATAATATCAGGGAGGATCTGGCCCCTCTCACCATTATCCCCCGGGGGTTCGGGGGAAGTAATATGAACGACCTCCTGTATTACACCGACAGGATTGTTTTACGTTATAAGCCGAGGGCCGTTATGGTTTACGAAGGGGATAATGATATTGCACAGCAGATTTCACCCGGTATGATTACCGAAACCTTTCGGTCTTTTGTCCGGAAGGTACACCGGAGTCTTCCTGATTGCCGGATCTATTTTATTTCCATTAAGCCCAGCATAGCCCGTTGGAAGCTGTGGCCGGAAATGGAAAAGACCAACAGAATGATTGAAGCATTATGTGACCAGGATCCACGGTTGACTTATCTTGATGTTGCTTCGGGTATGCTGGATAAATACGGACAACCTGTAAAAGAAATATTTGTTAGTGACAGCCTGCACATGAACAGGCAGGGGTATCTTATCTGGCGGAAAATGATCCAACCCGTACTGGTGCGTAAAGAATGGCGCTTCGAACCAAAGACCGCTTTTTGAAGAAGGACAACATCCATACTTAAGAAGAAAGTGCCCGAAGATAGTCCCACCTGCAGGTTTTGGAGAGCAGGCCCCGTATGCTAACTTATCTTATGGATTTCTTCTGCAATCTAAGTATATTTGTATGGAAATTTATGTAGGTTTGTCGTGAAGTTAATATTTTGGATTAATCAAAAAAACCATATAAATACTGAAAAAAATGAAACCGTTAAAAGTAAAAGAAGGTATTTACCGTTTGGGTTCCTTAGATTGGGACCGTCGTATTTTTGATGCTTTGATTCCTTTGCCTGACGGGACGAGCTACAATGCTTATTTAATCCGGGGAAGTGAGAAAACCGTCCTGATAGATACCGATGATCCGGATTTCAGGGATGAGTTTATGAGTCAGCTTGAAGGCGTGGAAAAGCTGGATTATCTGGTTTCTCTTCATGCCGAGCAGGATCATTCGGGATGTATTCCTTTTGTATTGGAAAAATATCCCGGGGCCAAAGTGCTGGTTACCTCCAAATGCAAAAATATGGAAATGGACCTGCTGCATATCCCGGCAGAAAAATTTATTACGGTGGAAGACGGGGAAACCCTCTCGTTGGGAAACAAAACGTTGAAGTTTATCCATACCCCCTGGGTGCATTGGCCTGAGACCATGTCTGCTTATCTGGAAGAAGACAAAATACTGTTCAGTTGTGATTTTTTCGGATCGCATCTGGCCGTAAGCGACCTGTTTGTTACGGATAAAGCGCGCACCTATGATGCCGCTAAACGTTATTATGCCGAGATTATGATGCCGTTTCGCAAGATCATCAGCAAGAACCTGCAGAAAGTGTTGGCTTATGATATAGATATGATCGCCCCGAGTCACGGTCCAATATACCGGGAGCCGGACCTGATCATCGAAGCCCACAAGGAATGGGTAGATGCTCCTCCGAAAAACCTGGTGGTTTTGCCTTACATCTCCATGCATGAGAGTACACGTTTGATGGTGGACCGGCTGGTGGAAGCGTTAATCAGGAATGGTGTGGAGGTAGAACAGTTTAATCTGGAGGTTACCGATCTCGGCAAGCTGGCTATGATGCTTGTGGATGCGGCTACCATTGTCATGGCCAGTCCGACGGTGCTTAGCGGTCCTCACCCGGCGGTTGTTTATGCGGCTTATCTGGCCAATGTCTTGCGCCCCAAAGCCATGTTTGTTTCCATCATGGGGTCCTATGGCTGGGCCGACCGTACCGTGCCTGTGATATCGGGTCTGATAAAAGACCTGAAAGTTGACGTGCTGGATCCCGTCCTGGCGAAAGGGGCTCCTACCCGGGAGACATATGCAGCTGTTGATCACCTGGCTGAAACCATTGCGGCTAAACACAGGGAAGCAGGAATAATGAAGTAAAAAAGAAGTCCTCCTGCGCTAAAGCTTCGGAAGACAAAGTCCTTTCTGCGCTCCCACCTTCATCAGGGATGGCAAAGGGGTTTGCTATAAAACTGAAACACGGGTGCGGGTTATGGTATTAAATATTTTCCGTTTTATGAAACTATTTAATAATCTTTATCTTTCGAACAGTGTTTCTTTCCCGGATCAGTAACAGATAAGCACCCCTGTGCCAGTGACCGGTTTGCAATTGAAGAGTGTTCCGGTTTTTTACCAGTCCATACTGTCCGTCCCAGCATATCTACGATTTGCAGGGAGGTTCCTCGTGGCAGACCGTCAAGGCCTTCTATGGTGAGGTATTCATTTACGGGGTTGGGCCATACATGCAGGAACAGCGTCAGAGCCTCTTTTCCGGAGCAGACGCTTACCTGTATATACACCGAATCCGAAGTTTCACAACCATAGCTATTGGTAACGGTTACACTGTAAGTCCCGGTATGATTGACATAGATGGCGGAGTCGTTGCTTCCGGTATTCCAGAGATACTGTTCTCCGCCTGTTGCAGTCAGGGAGAAGCGGTGGCCGAAACAACCTGCCGTGTCCCCGGAAAGATGAATGGCAGGGTAGGGGATGATTTTAATAAAGAGGGTATTGCTGGTATCCGGAGGGAATAGTGTGTCGGCAATGATACGCCGGTAATAGGCAGAGACCCGGGCCGTATCTCTGTAATACAGGTTATCAGTCTCTCCGCCGGCGTTTTCCCATGTGAGCCTGTCGTAGCTTTCCTGCCACAGGTATGTGAGGGGCCCGACGCCTCCCTGCACTGTGCTTCCCGTAAGTGTAAACAAATCCCCTTCGCATGCTGCACTGTCTGTAATGATATTGTTATGTGGCAAATCTTCCGCCAGCAGGTTATCCAGGTCCACCTCGGAAAAGGCAGAATCCCATTCCGTTGTGAATCCGAATATGATTTCTTTTCCGGCATATTGACTGAGGGAAAGGGTGACACGCCGGAAAACGGTGTCGGGAAGGTGGTTTGTGTGATCTATGGTAAAAATCGTATCATAGTGATTTTTACAATCAGAGGAGATAATGACGAATACCTTTTCATCCGGACTTAGGCTTGCAGCCGTAGGCGGCCACTTCATGGTATTCAGGATCCGGTAATCAAAAGAGAGGAAAATATTTCCTCATTTTTGTATCCTTTGGTCATATTGTGCGCTGTATATTTATTTTTTCTTTAAAGCAAAAGAATCCCAAACAACAGGAGGAAAAACAAAGTATGTTTCCCTGACTACGGATAAGAACCTGTTTCGGGTGCAACAGGATGTGTCTGTGTATGAAAGTGTCTGGATAACTTATAGTAAATGAGTAGTATATAAGAATACTACGTAGGTGGCTACGTAGATTATTTTTCTGACAAGGAAAAGAAAAAAAGGCAGGTATTATTCAATGTTACCTTCTTTATTATCTTTCCGTGGCGGATGAGGAGGATCCAGTTTTTTAATAGCTTTCAGGTCTTTGAAGAAAAACAGGAAATATCCGAAAATAAGCAGGATAGCGATAAAAATCCCCAACAGATCGAAAAATGTCACATGAAAGGAAAAAATACGGATGACCGGGTTCCGGTGAATGAAGAAAAGAGCGGTATTACCCAGGATGGCGAAGAAACGTACTTCTGTGGGACCGATCTTGCTGTAGGTGATCTTGAAAATGCCTCGCAGGTAAGAATTGATATACGTGCTGATAGCCAGCATAAAATATCCAATGATTATGAGCAGGGCCACGGTCATATGCATAAAAGGGGAAAGTCCCAGGCCCAGGCCTATGACCAGGATAGAGATGGAATCTACATTATGATCCACAAAAAAACCATATATGGGTCGTTCGATTTTACGGAAACGGGCCAGGCTTCCGTCCAGACTATCGCCGAACCAGTTAACCAGAAAACCCAGCGATGCCAGCCACAGAAATCCATAGCCATAGCTGCATAGGTAATATCCCAGGGCAACCATAAAAGATCCCACAATGCCGATGCCGGTAAGATGATCAGGGGTAATCTCCACAGGCAGCACGCGAACAAAGAAATTAAGCAGTTTTTTTTCAATGCCCCGTAAAAATGATTCGGTGATCCTGACAGCTTCTTCTTTTTGGATGGGATGCTTAATCATAGGAAAAGAAGTTTATGCAAATATATATATTCCAGTGATTTTACAAAAAGGTTTTTAACATAACATGAACGGTTTACAGATATTAAGGAGAATAACTTAAAAAAAGTTTTCAAATGTTTACCAGTTTCAAACAATTTTATATTTTTGTAGCCCGATTTTGGGAGAAAGAGCATTTGTGAAAAGAACAGAAAAAACCGGAAGTTCTTTTATGTATTGATAATAATTAAATTACTTATTTGCCCAGATGGCAGGGCCGAACGTAAAGAAATGAGCCGGTGGCTCATTTTAGAGAGGAGCCGGGATGCAGGGGAGACAATTCCGCCATCTGGAGGGATTACACAATAAATAAGAAAAATCAGAAGTTCTTTTATGTATTGATAATAATTAAATTATTTATTTGCCCAGATGGCGGAATTGGTAGACGCGCTAGTTTCAGGGACTAGTGCTCGTAAGAGCGTGCAGGTTCGAGTCCTGTTCTGGGCACTCACGGAACTATGAACAACGGATGTTGATTGATGAGTTATGCATTTCCCGTAGTTGTTCGATCTTCGTCAGTCAACCTTCGGGTTGCACAAAAGTCCGGGTGGCAGGGCCGGACGTAAAGAAATGAGCCGGTAGCCCATTGTAAGTAAGCCCGAATGCGGGGAAGGCTGTTTCGCCATCGAAAAATGAATATAATGAGTTGTTATTTATTATAAAGTGATTTTAGTTCTTATACATATTTTTTAATGATTCTAAGCCCAGGTGGCGGAACTGGTAGACGCGCCAGGTTGAGGGCCTGGTGGCCGCTTTAGGCCGTGCAAGTTCGATTCTTGTCCTGGGCACAATAAGAACGATGAAGTTCGATGAATGCATGTCGGACTTTTTTTGTCCCATTCCCCCGGGTCTTTGCAAGTTCCGGCTTATATGCCTTCCGAGAGGTGGGGCTGCCGGCATGCCGGCGGGCTGTTAACTTCTGTGTTTTTGCGCTCTTCAATATTGCAAAGCTTCTCTGTTTTTCGTACTTTTGATGAGACCATACCGTTCCGGACATGAAAAAATATTTTTCGATCCTGGTTGGGTTGTTTTTGATCATCCTTTCCATACATGCACAGGAAAAGGGATATATTACCGGTACGGTGACCGATTTGGTCCGTCATACTTCTTTACCCGGTGCGGCTGTCATGACCAAAGCACATTCGGGAACCACTACGGGACCTTCGGGAGATTATTTCCTTTCGGTAACAGCAGGCAGGCATCAATTGACTGTACGATATGTGGGGTATCAATCTGTATCCAGGGAGGTATATGTGACTGCCGGTGATACGCTGTTTCTTAATTTCAGCCTGGTTCCAAAAAGTGAAGTATTGAATGAAGTTGTGGTGAGTGCCGAGAAGTTCTCCCAGAAACTGTCGGATGTGAACGTTTCCATGGCAGTATTGAAACCCAGGGAGATAGAGCTGCAGAACACGGTATCTCTGGATGAGATCCTGGATAAAACCTCCGGGTTTGATATTCTGGACGGACAGCCCAGCATTCGTGGAGGAAGCGGATTCAGTTATGGTGCCGGCAGCCGGGTGTTGGTGATGCTGGATGGACTGCCGTTGATTGCCGGGGATGCCGGAGATGTGAAATGGGATTACCTGCCCTTGGAAACACTCTCGCAGGTGGAGATCATCAAGGGGGCCTCTTCCGTATTATACGGATCTTCGGCACTGAATGGTGTGGTAAACCTGAGGACTTTAGAACCTGGATTGAACCCGGTGACTCAGGCCCGGATATTTACCGGTCTGTATCTTGCCCCACACAGAAGAGAGTTAATATGGTGGAATACCCCCAGATGGATGTCCGGTATTTCCGTTTCTCACGCCAGAAAAATCGGAACCCTGGACCTGACAGGAGGCATGAACCTGGTGCACGATGCGGGATACCGGGAACATGAATATAAGAAAAATGCCAGGATGAATGTAAATCTTCGGTACAATCCGTCAAAAATTAAAGGACTGGTTTTGGGGGTGAACAGCAATGGTATGATCCTGGATAAGAGCAGTTTTTTTCTTTGGGAAAATGCCGATTCGGGGGCGTACCGTCAGAATCTGGCAGGTACATCCTCCTATTCAGGGTACCGGGTGAATATTGATCCTTATGTTCAATACCATTCATCCCGGGGAGGAGCCCATGTGCTCAGAACACGGTGGTTCTCGGTAACCAACAATATGTCCGACAATCCTGATAAGAACAATCATTTCGATTTGTTCATGGGCGAATACCGGTATCAGAAGAATATTTTCAAACAACTCAGGATTACGGCGGGACTCTTTGAAAATTACGGGAACGTGCGGTCCCGCTTGTACGGGGGGCATCGTCGTAATGAGGCTGCCTTGTATGCACAATTACATG
This sequence comes from Bacteroidales bacterium, assembly GCA_021157415.1. GTDB lineage: Bacteria > Bacteroidota > Bacteroidia > Bacteroidales > VadinHA17 > DRPN01. The sequence goes on from JAGGWN010000016.1 coordinate 23,637, forward strand.
GGACCCTGGGGGCCAGACTGAATTTTACGATAGGCAGCCGTTGGGAAACCTATTGGCTGGATAAGCAGACGCAGACGTCTGTGCCTGTTTTTAGGACAGGAATTAACTATCGTTTGTTCCCGCATACCAATATCAGATTATCAACCGGTCAGGGTTATCGTTACCCTTCTGTGGCGGAGAAATATACGGCAACCAGTGTTGGTGCCTTGAATGTTTTTCCCAATCCTGACCTTTTACCCGAAAAAGGATGGAGTGCAGAAGTGGGTGTGATGCAGGGATTCCGCCTTGACACCTGGAAGGGATACCTGGATTTTGCCTTATTCAGAAATGATTATACCAATATGATCGAGTTTGCTTTTGGATTGTATCTGCCCGATACCGTGCAGGTGCCTTCTTGGGATTATGTTGGTTTTAAAGCGATAAATGTCGGCCGTGCCCGGATTACCGGTAGCGAAATAACTGCCCACATTGAAAAAAGTACCGGAAAATTACATGTCCTGTTTCAGGGAGGCTATACCTGGCTGAACCCGGTTGATCTGAATATGCCTGCAAACGACTCGGTGGATAATATCCTGAAATATCGTTATCGGCATGGCATCAAGGGAAATACAGATGTTCAATGGAAGGGAGTGTCGGCAGGGGTGACTTTTATATACAGGAGTTTTATGGAACGGGTGGATTCGGTGTTTACGGATCCTGTTATCGGCAATATTATTCTACCGGGATATCCGAAATACCGGCAAGAACACCATCATGGGAACTGGGTCTTTGATGTCCGGGCAGGCTATCAGATGGCAACTTTTGTTAAACTGTCTTTTATCGTTAAAAACCTGTTTAACCGGGAATATATGGGACGGCCCGGGGACATACGGCCACATCGGAGTGTTGCCATGCAACTGCTATTCAGATGGTAGAAAAATCAATGGAGCTTCACCAGTTTGCCTGCCAGCCTTTTCCCCGCTGTGGAAACAAAATAGGGATAGACACCGGGGTATAATGCCGCTCCGGTAAACCTGAAATAATTTTTCCCCGGCCGGGAATATAATCTCTCCCGGTATATCACTTGTCCGGACAGATCATAGACTACCAGTTCCGCATTTTTAGGATCAGCTGTTGTAAAGCCTATTTTTACAGACTCCCTGAAAGGATTGGGGCGGGGATTTATCAGGGAAAATCCGGTACCCTTTCTCTCAGGCAGGAAGGAAGGCTCCGAAACGACGATGAAAACAGAGGTGCTGTCGTGCTGGGGGTTCATCTTCACTTCTCCCAAAATGTCCGACCAGATATATGGGATCACGGAAATGTCAATGTAAAAAGTACCGGTGTCAGTGGGTGTTCCACTGATCAAAACACAATACATCGTATCCGGGAAAAAAATATTGGTGTCGGTGGAATAGGTAATCCCCGGAGGGAGGTTGGCAATGGTATCTATTTCGATTCTTGTTATTTTCACGCCGGAGTTTCCGATAAATGCAGAATCAGGAGCGATAAAAGTGACAGGTTGATAGTATGCTTCTCCCAGGAAGGCACCGGCAAGCGTGTCGGGACATACCTGCCCCGGGGTGCCAACATCTATACAACCGGTGTCAGGTGTGCACTGAGCGGAAACCCAGGCAGAAATGCTTAAGAACAAACCGGCCAGAAACAACTGTTTCACTTTTGTAAGAGCGTGTTTTCGTATAATGGAATTTGTTTCCATACCTTTTATTTTAATTAAACAAAAAGCAATCATCTTCTTTATTGGTTCAGATAAAGGACTTTTTTCCTTTTTTCCTCGATCTCTTTTAAATCTTTATCCAGTTTCTCTTTTTTCCGGCTGAGTTTCTTCAGTTCTTTCTGAGTCTCGATAAGCTGAGAAAAAGGATTCAAAGATTTTAACCATACTTTCAGCCTGCTCCCCATTGTCGTCTAATTCTTTATTCTTCACAAGGTTACAAATAATTATTAAATAAAACAAGAGGTCAAAGGTTTTGATGAATGTTTTATGTGAAAAAGAGATATTTTTCCGGGAATGATTTTGCAAAATGAAAGAAAATTTGTATCTTAACACAACCAAAGTGTTCTTAGGAAGTTGCCCTCGTTCTTTGATATATACTTATTTGTTTAATTGTAAAATGCATGTGTTATGGGTAAAATGACAGGAGTCTGGCTGGATAGTGAAAAAGCGTATGTGATCACCCTCGGTAACGGAACGACAGCCATTGAGGAGATCGACTCTCCGGTAGAAACAAGAGTTCGCATAGAGGGAGAAAAAAAACAGTATTCCCGGGTGGGAGGTATGTTCGTAAATCCCCAGAAGAAAAAAACAAAGCGTCATGAGCAGCAGTTAAAAAAGTATTATAATCTGATCATCAGTAAGGTTAAGGATGCCGAGGCCATCTATATTTTCGGTCCTTCCAATATACCCAAAAGGTTTTATAAAGAGTTGTTACAGGATAAGCATCTGGCCCCCAAGGTGGCGGGTATGGAAACCGAAGGTAAGCTTACGCGGAACCAGATGATTGCCAAGGTAAAACAGGTTTTTGCAGAAAGAAAACTAACGGCCTGAGATACAAATAATAATGTAGTTATAAAAAAACCCGGTCCGATAAGACCGGGTTTTTTTATTTTGTTTCTACTGCTTTTCTCAATGCAAATTTTGACAGAACCGGGACGGGATCTTATGAATGATCGTAGTTTCGATGACTGGGCAGATGATTTAATCCGTGAGATGATGAATCCTGCCATCAGTCTCATTGAAATTGAGAGTATGGGGGTGGTTAGATGGGGATCATTGCTTTGATGGTTAGGATATTTCAGGATCTGTCCCTTCTTCCGTTTTTTTCCACAGGTCGGGACGGTTTGCTTTGGTTTTTTGCATGGACTGTTCCAGGCGCCACTGTTCTATTTCTTTCTGGTTGCCGGAAAGCAGGACGGGAGGTACCTTCCAGTCACGGAACATTTCAGGCCGCGTATAAACAGGAGGAGCCAGCAAATGATCCTGAAAAGAATCGGTCAGGGCGGATGTTTCGTCGTTCAGCACACCCGGAATGAGCCTGATTACAGCATCTGTAATGACAGCAGCCGCCAGTTCGCCGGCCGAAAGCACATAATCCCCTATGGAGAGTTCCAGGGTAATCAGATGATCCCGGATCCGTTGGTCGATGCCTTTATAATGCCCGCAGAGAATAATGATATTTTTTAAGGTAGATAACCGGTTGGCGGTTTGCTGATTGAAGGGTTTTCCGTCGGGGGTGACGTAAATGATTTCGTCATAATCTCTTTCTTTTTGCAATTTCTCCAGCACCTTGAAAACCGGTCCGATCTTGATCACCATGCCGGCTTCTCCCCCATAGGCGTAATCATCCACACTTTTATATTTATCCTCCGTATAATCACGAAGAGAATGAACGTGAATTTCGGCAATGCCCTTGTTTTGAGCCCTCTGAACAATAGACTGGTTTAACGGTCCTTCCAGTATTTCAGGAACCACGGCGATGATGTCTATTCGCATAATGTACATTTTATATTTTTCCGGGTGCAAAATCATGCACCTTATCTTTTTATACTATCCCTTTCGATCTCAAGCAAATCGTGTTTCACCTCCGGGTTTGCAATCGGGATCCTGGTATATTTTGCAATCTCATCCAGTTTGTCTCCCGGCCGGTAGTCTTTTAACAAATAATAATGAGCCAGCCGGTCGGGAAGGGCATATTTGATAAAAAAACGATCCTGATCACTGAATACCACATACCCTGAAGCTTCCGATTCAACTTCCGGTAATTCTTTGCGGAAAAAATATCCTTTCCTGCCACTGAGTTTGCGAAAATATTCTTCCCGGTTCTCTCCATGTTCTCCGTAAGTTACAAAACGATTTCCTTTTTTCATGACGGCCACAACCTGGGGCTCGGCTGTCAACTCTTCCACATAGTGATTATTATTGAAAAGATGTTGCTGCCGGATGTCCAGTTGCCAGAGCCCTTCAATTTTATCCAGTTGGTTTTTTCTTGTGTAAAAATATTTCATGAAAGCGTCCTGACTCCGGTAAGGAGCAGAATCCAAGGCATTCCGGTCTTTTCCATTGTTGACATGTACCCCGTAGAAGTTCATGCCTCCCGGTTCTTTTTCGATTATATTGATTTTATAGATATCCGGTTCCAGGGGGGGGAAATATAAGTGGAAGGTTATGTCATCCCGTTCGGTAGTGGTAACTTTGATATATCTCGGACAAATGGTAATGTTTTTAGCCATCACTAAGTATTTCCGGACATCCATGCCAGTAGGGGTGATATAGGATTTGTTGCTTACACAAATCCAGTCTCCCTGGGTGGAATTTTCTGTCTTATAGGGGACATAGTAAAAATCAATGATAGTAAAAGCATCAGTAAGTTCAACTTTGGCGATCTCCACCCTTTTCTGGTTTTTTGCCTTGTCTATCTCCGGAAAAATAGTAACCTGTGCCGCCACCGGCAGAAACAGTATCCAAAAGAAAATAACAGTCTTTATTTTTATGGTACACATCCCCGTTTCCAGTGTGAATTTTGTATTAAAATAATTCATGTTCGTTTCATGCAAACATACACAGACTGCATGAAAAAATGTATAAGCAAGTTCCTTCTGACCATTATAATTATAATCAATATTTTTTCAGAGGAAATTTAGTAATTTTTTTCATGTTCGAAACAATTTATATTTTCGAGTGTTATCTTTGAACGGTTTTATATCATTGTTTAATGGAGCCTGTGTTGTATATAGGAATTGTCCAGTCGTTTTTTGCCGGTTTGATGATTGCGACAAAAAAGCCACAACAGTTGCATGACAGGATCATGGCGGGATGGTTGTTTCTGATCTCCCTGGAGATGATCTTCGCTTTGAGCAAGGAGTATTACCAGCAGCTCCTTGCATTTACGTTTATCCCATTTACCTATGGGCCTTTAATGTATTTATATACCAAATTCCTCATCAGCGAGAAACCCCGTTTTAGCTGGAAAAACTGGCTGCATTTTATCCCTTTTGTGGTTTTTCTGGTGCTGACTTTCGTTTACCGGCAGGAGAAGGTGATTGCCCTGGATCACTATTTTGAACATGACAAGCTTTTCTGGTTACGCATGACCTATGGAATTTCTTTTTTTATTTCCATAACGGTTTATAGTGCCCTCACATTTGACATGATCAAAAAACACCAGCGGAAAATACGGGATCTCTATTCCTTTACCTCGGAAAAAATCACACTGAACTGGTTGAAAGGGGTCTCCATCAGTTTTTCCATCACCTACCTGGCCATGTTCATTGCCGGAGCCTTCAATATGATCAGCGGAGATACTTCTACCGACCCGCTTCTGTTTTCCTACATCGGACTGACCCTGTTTGCATTTGCTTTTAGTATCTATGGGTATAAACAGCAGGAGATTTATAAACTTTACGGGATTACCGGACGTGGGAATGAAGATGCAAATGGACACAGAGGGAAAAACCGATCGGGCACCAAATACCGCCGTTCGGGCCTGAAAGAGGCAGAAGCCCGGAAGTATCTGCAGCAACTGTTAAAACTTATGGAAGAGGAACAACCTTACCTTGACGGGGAGCTGTCCATACAGGACCTGACCGTGCGTCTGAATATTCCCAGACATTACCTTACACAGATCCTGAATGAAAAACTGAACAAAAATTTTTATTCGTTCGTGAATGAATACCGGGTGAAAAAGGTAATCCGCATGATGAAGGACCCGCAATACAAAAATTATACATTGCTGGCACTTGCGCTCGAGGCCGGCTTTAATTCAAAATCTTCGTTTAATAATATTTTCAAAAACTATACGGGTTATACCCCGTCTGAGTACAGGGAGAAGAAGGATCTGTTACCGGAAAGCTGAAGACCAACGGTTGAATTTTGTCACATCTTTGTTGCTTTTCTCTTTTTACTTTAAATCTTTTGCTTTATATTTCATTATCTTTGCCCATTATTTTTCAGATAGCAAAGAGATATGATCAAGATAACCTTTCCTGACGGACATACACAGGCATTTCCTGAAGGCATAACGGGTCTGGAGATTGCCCGGAGCATACATCCCGGTTTGGCTAAAAAAGCGCTCGCCATTACGGTCAACGGAGAAGTGTGGGATTTGACCCGGCCCATTCATGAAGATGCGGTGATCCGTATCCACACATGGGATGATGAGGAGGGGAAACATGCTTTTTGGCATTCTTCGGCACACCTGATGGCAGAAGCCCTGGAAGCTTTGTATCCAGGCATAAAATTCGGCATCGGCCCGGCCATTGATAATGGCTTTTATTATGATGTGGATCCGGGCGACGGGGTGGTAATTACCGAAGCTGATCTGCCACGTATCGAACAGAAAATGAAAGAGCTGGCGCGCCAGAAGAACCAATATCGGCGAAAAGTGGTTTCAAAAAAAGAAGCCCTGGAATTTTTCCAATCCAAAGGAGATGAATATAAGGTGGAGTTGATCAACGACCTGACCGATCAGGAGATCACTTTCTATAATCAGGGAAATTTTACGGACCTGTGTCGCGGGCCTCATCTGCCAGGTACCGAACCGATCAAAGCCATCAAACTGTTGAATGTGGCCGGGGCTTACTGGCGGGGTGATGAAAACCGCAAGCAACTGACACGTATCTATGGGATCACGTTCCCAAAACAATCCATGCTGGAAGAATATCTGGTGTGGCTGGAGGAAGCAAAAAAAAGAGATCACCGCCGCATCGGCAGGGAGCTCGAATTGTTCACCTTCAGCCAGCGTGTGGGGCAGGGCTTGCCCCTTTGGCTTCCCAAAGGAGCCCAGCTGAGGGAAAGACTGGAAAATTATCTGAAAAAAATACAAAAAGACTTTGGCTATGAACCGGTCATTACCCCGCATATAGGACAAAAAGCATTGTATGTTACTTCCGGCCATTATGAAAAATATGGTCAGGATTCTTTCCAGCCTATTAAAACACCGGTGAAAGGGGAAGAATTTCTGCTGAAACCCATGAACTGCCCTCACCACTGTGAGATATACCGCTCCAAACCTCATACCTACAAAGAATTGCCTGTACGATATGCCGAATTCGGTACGGTATATCGCTATGAACAAAGCGGTGAACTGCACGGACTGACCAGGGTAAGGGGATTCACACAGGATGATGCACACATATTCTGCCGTCCCGATCAGTTGAAAGACGAATTTATGAAGGTCATTGATATTGTCTTTTTAATATTTAATAAACTTCATTTTGAGCATTTTACCGCTCAGATTTCTTTGCGCGATCCAGAAGACCGGGAAAAGTATATCGGGAGTGACGAAAACTGGGACAAGGCTGAAAAAGCCATCATCGAGGCTTGTGAAGAAAAGGGACTGAAGACTACTACGGTGCTGGGAGAAGCCGCTTTCTATGGCCCCAAGCTGGACTTTATGGTGAAGGATGCTTTGAGCCGGGAATGGCAGCTGGGAACAATCCAGGTGGATTATAACCTCCCGGAACGCTTTGACCTTGAATACATCGGCGCCGACGACAAGAGACACAGACCCGTGATGATTCACCGGGCACCTTTCGGCTCTATGGAACGTTTCGTTGCTGTCCTGATCGAACATACTGCCGGTAAATTTCCGCTTTGGCTGGCCCCAGATCAGGTTATTATCCTGCCTATCAGTGAAAAATATAATGATTATGCAAAAAAAGTTTTAAATTTTCTAAATAATTCCGATATTCGCACCCTGATTGATGAACGGAATGAGAAAATAGGTAAGAAGATAAGAGACAGTGAGTTAAAGAAGATTCCCTACTTGCTGATCGTTGGGGAAAAAGAAGAAACAAGTGAGTCTGTTTCTGTTCGAAGACAGGGAAAAGGGAATGTGGGCAGCATGAAAACGGAGGAATTTGTCCGTTTTCTTAAAGAAAAGATTGAAAAAGAGAATGAATAAATAACCAAAACAAGGAGGACTAGACCATAGCTTATAACAGAAACAAAAACCGGAAAGTCGTACTCAGATACCGGGTCAATGATCGCATACGCGCACGGACAGTACGTCTGGTGGGTGATAATGTGGACACCGGGGTGTATTCTTTGCAGGAAGCTTTGAAGATTGCCGATGATCTGGAACTGGATCTGGTGGAGATATCTCCCAAAGCTGATCCTCCGGTATGTAAGATCGTGGATTATCAGAAGTTTCTTTATCAGCAAAAAAAGAAACAAAAAGAGATTAAGGCGAAAACGACCAAGATCATTGTTAAGGAGATCCGTTTTGGTCCGAATACCGATGAGCATGATTATAACTTTAAGTTGAAACATGCAGAGAAGTTTTTGGAGGACGGTGCAAAGGTGAAGGCTTTTGTGTTTTTCAAAGGAAGAACCATCCTGTTCAAGGAAAAAGGAGAGATTCTGTTGCTGAGACTGGCGCAGGACCTGGAAGAAATTGCCAAGGTGGAACAACTTCCCAAGCTGGAAGGAAAGCGGATGATCATGATCCTGTCACCGAAATTGAAAAAGAAATAGATAACAGATTCAATAAACTTAAAAGAGAGAAGCAATGCCTAAGATGAAAACAAATCCGGGTGCCAAGAAGAGATTCTCACTCACCGGAACCGGTAAGATCAAGAGAAAACATGCGTACAAAAGTCATATCCTGACAAAAAAAGAGACAAAAAGGAAAAGGAACCTGACGTACTTTACGTTGGTCCACAAAGCCGATTTGTCCAATGTAAAGCGGTTGCTCGCGATGAAGTAATTATTTTGTTTAATCGGGTGGCACAGCCCTAAAGGGTTCCGGCCCGTCAGCCTGTAAGGCTGGCTCTCCGGAAACGCTGACCATCCCAAAATGGAAAAACCATGCCAAGATCAGTAAACAGTGTTGCGTCACACAGAAAACGCAAAAAGATCCTCAAAGAAACCCGCGGGTATTGGGGACGCAGGAAAAATGTCTATACGGTAGCTAAAAACGCCCTGGAAAAAGGACTGAGTTATGCTTACCGTGACAGGCGAAACAAAAAACGCAGTTTCAGAGCGCTCTGGATACAACGTATCAATGCCGGCGTAAGACAATATGATATGTCTTATTCTGAATTTATAGGAAAACTGAATAAGAAAGGAATTGTCCTGAGCCGGAAGGTGCTCGCCGACCTGGCTATGAATGAGCCCAAAGCCTTTGAAGCGGTCGTAAAAGCAGTGAAAGACTGAGTGTTTTTATACCATCCATAGAAAGGGAGGCTTAAGAGCTTCCCTTTTTTTTCATAATCCTTGTGTTTATCACTATTTTTGCCTGATCCAAATCATACAATCATGAAAATTGTGCTCATAGGATACGGAAAAATGGGAAAGGAGCTCAAAACCCTGGCGGAAAGCAGAGGACATACGATTTCCCTGATTATAGACGTTGACAACCGGGAGGACCTGACTCCTGATAATCTGAAACAGGCGGATGTAGCTGTCGAGTTTACGAATCCCAATGCTGCCCTGCAAAATATCGGAGCATGTTTTGACGCCCGTGTGCCGGTGGTTTCCGGCACGACCGGATGGACCGATAGAATGGACGAGGTCAGAAAACGTTGTAAAGAGGAAAATCAGACCTTTTTCTATGCCTCCAACTACAGTCTGGGTGTGAACATTCTGTTTCATATCAACCGGGTGCTGGCAGACATCATGAACCGGTATCCCGGCTATGAGGTAATGATGGAAGAGACCCACCATGTGCAGAAAATCGACAGCCCCAGCGGCACGGCCATCACCCTTGCCGAAGATATCCTGCAACGGATCGACCGGAAAAAAAAGTGGGTGAACCGTCCGGCAAAGAGGGATGATGAACTGCCCGTTCTTTCATATCGGCGGGATAAGGTTCCCGGTATCCATACAGTGCGTTACGATTCGAAGATGGATACCCTTACGCTGACCCATTCGGCCAGGAACCGCACAGGCTTTGCACTTGGCGCTGTAATGGCCGCTGAATTCATCGTGGGAAAAACCGGTTGCTTCGGGATGAAGGATCTCCTGAATCTTTGATCTGTATTAGAAAAATAAGCGGTCTTCGCAAGTCTCCCTGACGTTGGCAAAGAGGGACGAATAAATCACTGCCACATGCAGGCTTCATATATTAACCTAAGGCGGCATCGTTTTCGTTTAGCTTCAGCGGAGCTAAGGATTTACCCGGTACGGCCTGCGATATGTGTACAATAGAAGTTTTTTTTCGAAAGCTCTATGGCGCAAACCGGGATTAATCATCATGTTTAATCACCGTAAACAATATATGATTATAAGGTAGTCTCACCGACGTATCCTGTTGCAATACCACCAGCCCTTTGTGGGCATCATATACCCAGTCGGTCCAGTCGAGTTGATTGCGACGACACTGCACAGCCAGGAAAGTGCCTTCGCAAAGACGGGCGATAGGTCCTTGCACTCCCGTGAGGTTCAGTCCGAGATGAAAAGACTGGACGATCTTGTTGCGATTTCGGGCAAGCACCAGCTTTACCAGTCCTTCCCCCAGCCGGGTGATGGTTTCCAACCCGGGCAGCGCGGTATGTACCAGGTCCAGACCCTTATGAATCACCTCACTGTCCAGGACGGTCAGGGCTGATTCATCTTCTTCGTTGGAGAGATTGATGACATTCACTTCGAAATCCAATCCGCTGGAAGGAACTTTCAGTCCGGTAAAAATAAAATTCCCCAGTACGCCTGCTCCTTCATTTTCTTTGGAAACGTATTTCTGCTGAAACTGAACTTTTACGGGTTTTCCTTTGGTATCCGTACCATGCCGTGCATTGAACTGAAGTAAAATATTGTGTCTTCCCCAACCCGGATAATTCATGGTATATATCCCTGACAGGAGGATATCTACCCTTGTCCCTTCCAGAGAGGTATCCGGATCGATGGCTCCGGCAAACAGGATGGGATGCAGGCCCTTCTCTTCGCCCGGCCGGATATATCCGAAGGTATGTTCTGTTCCTCTCCAGGTGGCCCGGCTCAGACGGGGTGTCTCTTTTACCTCGCTGATCTTGAGATTGGCCAGGGAAGGATCTTCCCGGACCATGGATTCCAGCGTTGCAACATTTTTCTTATCTCCGATCTCCTGAAGATAATCGATGGTTTCATGGAGTGTCAGATCAGAAATCTTTGTTTTCATTTGTTTCATCTGTTTATATTTATTTTAAAGGTCAGATGGAACTTACCATGATAAAGAAATTATGCACGTGTGTTAAAATCATAATTGTTTTATCATGGACGTTTCATAGAATCATTTTTTATGGTTTGCGTATATTTTATTTACAACCTCAACCGTCCATCCCTTCCGGTTCAAAACCAGCGGCACGCAACATCTCCAGGCTTTTTCCCCAGCATTCGTCCTGTATGTTTTCATCATAGCTTATCACTGCCGAGGGTTGCTGCAACCCATCCCGGAAATAGGCCCCTGAAATATTTTCCACCTCCGGCGAGGTGGCCAGATATACCGGCATGCCGGCACCCTCACGGACGGGAGCTCCTATAGGTCCCCATGTTTCAGTGAGTACCTTTGTGTTGATCACGCCCGGGTGCAGACAGTTGACCGTGATGTTTTTTCCCCCTTTCGGAAGACGGGCCAGTTTATAGGTAAACAGTACATTACACAGCTTGGAGAGGGAGTAGGCGTTCACCCCTTCAAAAGAAGCTTTATCGTTCAGGGTCTCAAGATCTATCGAAGAAGCATGGACCATAGAGGTAACATTGATAATCCTGGCGGGTTCGGGCAGATTATTCAGCAAGGATAACGTCAGATAAAAATGGGCCAGATGATTAACCTGAAGGGTTAACTCATAACCATCCCCGGAGAGCGTGAACCGATGGGTGACTATGCCGGCGTTATTGATCAGGACATCAGGATAGGCTTGTTTCGCTTCTATCTTTTTTATCATTTCCTTTACCTGGTGCAGCGAAGAGAAGTCGGCAGTCAGCCCTTCACACCGTATGTCAGGATTGAATCGTTCGATCTCCAGGACGGTCTCCTCGACCCGCCGGGGTGAGCGGCCGTGAATAAGAATGTCATATCCCTGCGAAGCCAGTGTCCGGGCAGTCTCCCGTCCGATGCCGTCTGTAGAGCCGGTGATGAGAACTTTTTTGTTCATAAAAAAGAAATAAAGGATTTTTGAAAATAGTAAAAAATTGTGATTATACAAAAACCGGTATTTCTCGCATTGCCTGGAAAAATGCCGGCCATCAATCACCATTCTCTCACAGCGACCCTTTAGGGAGACATGCATGCGTTCCTACCATCCCGGCAGAAAGTTGACACCGAAATATCCGCCGGACACCCTTTCGCCGATGATGGGCCAGGCATAGAAAGGCTCCACCACCATGGCCCCCATGACATTGATCCTTGCGGATACGCCGGTGCTGAAAAGGGGTACTCTGTTTTTGGGGTCGAAGTCTTCATAATTCAGGGAGAAACGGTCTCCTGTGTTCCATGTAAGTCCTCCGTCAAAAAACCCGGTCAGCTCGGTATAGAAATATTTGGTTTTGATCAGACCCAGACGCGCAGGACCGATAAATGGCAGACGGACCTCGGCATTAGCAATTGCCATTTGGTTCCCATAGAGCTGTCTCAGGATAAAGTTGGCTTTCTCCATAGACATATTGTCAAATACCTTATAGCTGTCATACCCGTGCATATACCACGGATAACCGAGGGACAGGGGATTGATGTAATAGTTGTCATTGTGGATATAGTGTCTGCCTATGTACATTCCCCGTACGGCCACCGTTAAAGGGTGCAGATAAAAGTATTTCCGGTAATCGCCGAGCAGGGAGAGGTAGTTGTAACTGCCAAAAAACTTATTCACTTCAAAGCGGGCTCTGGATCCCCGCATGGGAGAGGCCAGCCCGTTGATGGAGTTATCCAGCACAAAGGCGGCATTTAGTGTCTGCATCTGCATGCCCTTGGGAACAGGGAGTTTTTTCCGGGACTGCCCCAGAAAAGTACCGAATACCGGATCGTAATAGTTGTTGTATTCGTCCAGCCTGTAATAATAAAACGCCTGTGAGGCCCCGAACTCGAAACGTTGTGTAGTGGACAGCGGGAAATAAGCAAACAGGGAAACCTCGTCCTGAAAGATACGTAACATGTCATACACCAGATTATCCACAGGAATTTCTTCATTGCCTGACATGATGGTATCCGGTTTGACGTATGTGTATCCGTTAAGGTAGGGGATGTGGGATATGCTGGCGCCCCAGGAAAGACGGTTTTTTTGATTAACATAGGTTACCTGACCTCCGAAGTCATAGATTTGGCCGTTCAGGGCCAGGGAGGTGAACAGCTGCTGGGTGCCGGCGATGTCGCCGAAAATGGCAAATACACTCCCGGACATACCCCGTGTAAAACTATTGGTGGAGATGCCTGCCTGTACGTTGGAAATATAGTCCAGTTTAAACCGCCCCTTGTAAGGCTTTTTCATGTAATCTTCCGGGTGTATCTCCGTCAGTGCCTGCCGGTCATTTCTTCCCCTGTCGGCATAATCCACACCCAGTCGTTTTACGGGTGGAAGAATCGCCGCCCTGAAATCCAGGGAGTCGCGCGGCACCTCAACGGCAGGGAAGTCAGTAACCCGCGCTTTATAAATTGCATATTTTCCATCGGAAAAGTATGAGTAAACCAGTTCATTGTCTTCTCTGGAGATGCTGACCGCCGGAGAATACTGGGTGATCCCGGTAATGCCTATCTCGTAGTGTGTGAGTTGGTAAACTTTGCCTGTGTACAGGTCGTAACGGTACAGGTTCCGGAAACCATCGCGGTCGGAGAGGAAAAAGACAGACTGATCATCTGCGGAAAACAGGGGATTCAGGTTGTCGGCGCCGGGGAATACCGGGAGTATTTTCACCTCTTTGGTTTTCATGTCAATGATGGCCAGATTGGTGTGGAAGTAAGGTTTGTCGGTGGGCTTTTCCGTCCTGTCGGTGGACGTCAGCAGATAACGTCCGTCATGGGACCAGTAGGGCTGAAGATAGGAGTAACGATCGTCGGTAACTTTATGTACTTCATCGTTATCCAAAAAATATTGATACAGGTTGGTTGTTCCCTGCACCATACCGACTACGACAATGCTTTGACCGTCTGGCGACCAGGCCGGCTGATAGAATGCAGGAACTCCGGGGATCGTAATCTTATTTACCATTTTGTTCTTTTTTACATCAACGATCACCAGAGCATTCTTTCCTTTGTCATACACGGTGAAGGCAAAATACCGGCTGTCCGGCGACCAGGTACCGGCCGACTCCAGGTTATTCATAGCATCTATTTCATGGTGCTGAATGGTGGCGGAAATTCTTTTTTTGATCTTTTTCTTTTGGATATCCGCAAGGAAAAGATCAAAGGAGATCACATCTTTTTCCGACAGAAAGATCAGGTGTTTTCCATCAGGGCTCAGGGAAGGGGAGACATTAACATCCCCTGCATTGCCGGGAAAAGCAACGGGCTCCCCGGTGAGTTTCTCAACCGAATCGGGGAGAAACTGTTTATAATATAAGGTGTAGGCGCTTTTCCACATTCCTTCCACGATTCCGACATCTACCCCCAGGACATCCTTGAAAGCCTGCTCATACCCTACCTGGGCTGTCCGGACGAACAGCGGATAGATCATGTCGTCGCCCCACGTCTTTCCGATAAATGCCCAGAAAGCCTGTCCCCAGCGGTAGGGAAAATACCGGGGATCACGGTCAAGATCTTTGAAGGTGGGGAACCTATTATGGAGTACGGCATCTCTCATCCACATGGCAGTATTTTCATCCAGACTCCCGATAGAGAGATATTCGGCCATGCCTTCTACCATCCATAAGGGGAGGTTGTTTAATGAACTCATATTGGTCGAGTCGCCATTCAGGATAATCGTATATTGAAAAGCATGTACCATTTCGTGTCCCAGCACATGGTCTGTCTGTGCATAGATAGGGGCGACAGGCATGACAATCCGGTTCCTAAGCACTTCGGTGACGCCACCCGTTCCGATCCCTATTTCTCCGGAGATGGCGGTGGTCTGCTGAAAATCTGCATGGTTATTATAAACAAATAACGGATTGTGTCCTTTCAGATTCATTCCGAAAACGGGATAATGCCGGCGATACCATTCCTCACTCATTCGTGCCAACTGATTGAGAACGGAATCGTTTTTGAGATAATAATAGATATCAAAATGGGGCGTTTCATAAACCTTATAATTGAATTTTTTATAATAAGGCTTATTCCTTCCGAAGTATTGGGCCGTTCCGGTGGATGATGAAAGCAGAAAAAGGAAAACTACAAAAACAAAAAATCTTCCTCTTTCCTGATATTTTGTCAGTGTATAATGTTTTTTCATGATCTTAATACTCCTTTTTCTTTTATTATATATTAAAATCAATTCGCAAAAACATTTTCAATTAACGTACCAAAGTATGGGGAAAGAGTAAGTTTTTAACTTTTTTAACATTAGGGGGGTGAAGATATCTTCCGGGACAGAAAAGACCGGGTGGCTCCTGACGGAACCATGATCCACGCTCCGGAACGCGAAGGCAACAACGCCATGATGATCCCCCGGCGGCTTGCAGCGGGGAGATTTATTGTCCCTGCAGGATTGTCCCCGGAACAATAAACCGGAACGATAAAACAGAAAATATCTAAAACAAAAAGTTTAGCCCAATATAGATTCCGGAAGTTCCGTCCTGTTCATTCAGGGCTATCCCGTAATCACATGCAATGATGAAATTCTCATTCATGGCAATATGCAATCCCAGACCCACACTGTTGTGTAGTTTTTCTTTTTTTCCGGAAAAATAATCGGAGATTTCCTCATCCGGGTTAGGGATGACATGGCTGATATCCACCGGAACTTTCTGAACCACCATGCCCCAGTCCCAGAAAGAGCTAAGGGCAAAATACCAGTTTTGATTGATGAATCGTGTCCGGATGAATTTCCAGCGGAATTCGGCATTACCGTATATAATCCCTTTGCCCACAACCCGGTCACGGAGAATCCCCCGCAGGGTTTTGGAACCACCCAGTCCTTCAGAATAGGCTCCTTTCATGAAAGATGTCATGACCAGAGGGTAGGAATAAAAGGGTGCTTTTCCGTAGAGCATACCTTGGTAAGCAGCTCTGTAAGCAAAAGAGAGTCTGTGTTTTATCAGGGTGAAATACTGCCGGTGGATAAGAGCAAATTTGGCATGCCCGTAATCGCCGTTTCCCAGGAAAGAGGGTGCAAACTGTATGGTAGCCTCCGTCCATATGCCTTTCATCGGGTTTGGTTCGTTATCCCGGCTGTCATAAGTGATACCGCCTTTCAGATAGTTTATCCATCCTCCGTCTTTTTCATCCTGTTTGATAATGCCCCAGTCAACATATTTATCATATAATCCTTTTATATCCGGAAGTTGTTTCTCCGGGGCTTTCCCTTTGTTCAGCCTGTCAATGTCCACAGGGCCGGTTTTGAAGTGATATACGGTAAAACCTGCTACCCACCCGAAATCGGTGGACCCGAATTTTTGCTGCAGATCCATCTTGATCCGTAACATCTTTCGGCCATAGGCATAAAACACGCGCGAATGGTAGTCCGTTGTGTCCTGGTCGTCCACCCAACCCGGGTTAAATACCGTTTCATATCCGTTGAAACCAAAAAAATTCTGTTTCTGGTCCGTCAAGTAGCTTAAATCCAATGTGGTCCGGATGCCCTTCAGCAGACGATCCGAGTCATAGAAAAAACGATTGATCCCGCTTCCCTTGGTAAAACGGGAAATCTCAAAATAGAGGGAATGATCGTACCGGGGATACCTGCTCCCGTTTCCATAATTATATAAATTGATCAGACCTCCGTATTGAAATCCCAGATCCGAGTCGAAAGTGATGGTGGGCAACGCTCCGAAATTCCAGCCGGTTTTGATACTCTCTTCATTGGCAGAGGTTTCGTTTTCGGTTTTCTTTTCTGACTGGCTATAAACGGACAGTCCTGTAAGCAGCAGAAACACGAGGGAAAAGATGATTTGTCGCATGGATGTCAGGTTTTGGGGTGTTAGGATTGAATGCAAATGTTGGAAAAATCGCAGAATTATCAAAAAAATGTTTTTTGCCGGGAAAGGCAGTTTTCTTATTTTAGCGCTTAAATAAAGGGAAAGATGCTTATAAAAAACATAAAACAACTGCTGGTGACCGGTTATGAGGGAAAGCAAAAACTTTCCGGGGAGGATATGTCCCGTTTAATATTTCTGGAGAATGCCTGGTTGCTGATAAAGGACAATCAAATAGCGGGATACGGTAAAATGAGGGACCGGGAGGCTTCTTTTGCTGGCGGTGAGGTGCTGGATGCTTCGGGAAGGATCGTCATGCCGGCTTTCTGTGATTCTCATACTCACCTGGTATATGCCGGGAGCCGCGAAAAAGAATACCGGGATAAGGTGATGGGCTTGTCTTATGAAGAGATAGCCCGCCGGGGCGGAGGGATTCTGAACTCGGCCCGCCTGTTACATGAGACTTCGGAGGAGGCGTTGTATGACCAGTCCCTGACCAGGATCGAAGAGATCATATCACAGGGTACCGGGGCCGTGGAGATTAAAAGCGGCTACGGTTTGAACACGGAGGATGAATTGAAAATGCTACGCGTCATACGCCGCATACGCGAACACACCCCGCTTACTGTTCGTGCCACCTTCCTCGGGGCCCATGCATTCCCGAAGGAATACCGTAACGACCGGGAAGGTTATGTGAACCTGATCATCCATGAGATGATCCCCCGTGTTGCGGGAGAAGACCTGGCCGATTTTATTGATGTTTTCTGCGACCGGGGTTTCTTTACCCCGGAACAGACCGACAGGATCCTGCTGGCAGGGATGAAATACGGGTTGCGAGCCAAGATCCATGCCAATGAACTGGATTTCTCAGGAGGAATACAGACGGGGGTGAAGTATGACGCTCTTTCAGTGGATCACCTGGAGTATGTGGACCGGGAGGAGATAAAATTGCTGGAAGATTCGGATACCATGCCGACCGTCTTGCCCGGGGCTTCTTTTTTTCTGGGACTGAATGATGCACCCGCCCGGAAAATAATTGATGCGGGCTTGCCGCTGGCCATAGCTTCTGATTTTAACCCGGGCTCATCCCCGTCAGGGAATATGTTCCTGATGATGTCCCTCGGCATGATCCGGCTCAGACTCCTGCCCGAAGAGGTGATCCATGCCGCTACCCTGAACGGGGCGTATGCTATGGGGGTGGAGGATGAACTGGGGAGTATCACGGTCGGAAAAAAGGCCAACCTGATCATTACCAAACCGGTGCCGGGATATGAGTATTTGCCGTATGCGTTTGGGAGTGATCTGGTGGAGAAGGTGATATTAAATGGTAAAGAAATTTAGTTGTAATTAAGTGGAAATTAGTTAAAATTAGGTAGAAATTAGTTGAAATTAAGTTGAAATTAGCAGGCTGACGCCTGCGAAATTAGGTAGAAATTAGCAGGCTGACGCCTGTGAAATGAGGTGGAAATTAAGTGGAAATTTAGTTGAAATTAGTTGTAATTAAGTGAAAATTAACATGTTGATGCCTGAAAAATTAGGTAGAAATTAGGTGGAAATTTGATCATAGAATTTGTTAAATATGAAACTTGAAGATTTGGAGGTTTATAAGTTATCTATGGATTTGGGAGAAAGAGTATGGTCTTTTGTAAAAAAATGGGATTACTTTGCTAAAGATACCATAGGGAAACAACTGTTGAGAGCCGTGGATTCGGTAGCAGCTAACCTTAGTGAAGGGTTTGGGAGATTTCATTACAGAGAAAAGAAACATTTCAGTTACTATTCCAGAGGATCTCTTTATGAAACGCGAACATGGCTGACAAAGGCACATAATAGGAATTTATTAAATCATGATGATTATGATTATTTTATGAAAAATATTGATATTATTGGTGTTAAGTTAAATAATTATATAACAGCAACAGGGAGTAACGAAGTTCATGACGATCCGGAAGATTATAATTAACAACTTAATTTCGCAACCGAAGGTTGCAAATTTCGTTCTGAGCAAAGCGAAGAACCAATTTTAACTCATTTCACAATCAAGGTTGCAGGTAATTAGGTATAAAGTTATAAAGTAACTTATCAGAAAAATAAATATAAAAAATGTCAAAAAAAATCCTCGAATGCGTCCCCAACTTCAGTGAAGGCAGGGATATGAACAAGATAAAACAGATCACTTCGGTAATAGAGCAGATGGAAGGAGTGCGTCTGCTGGATGTAGACCCGGGAAAGGCTACGAACAGGACCGTAGTAACTTTTGCGGGAGATCCCGATGCGGTGATAGAAGCGGCTTTCAGGGCCGTAAAAAAAGCGGCCGAAGTACTGGATATGCGCACACATCATGGCGAGCATCCCCGTATGGGGGCTACAGATGTATGTCCTCTGGTGCCGGTTTCCAACATTACCATGGAAGAAACTGTTGAATATGCGAGGAAACTGGCCCAAAGAATAGGCGAAGAACTAAAGATCCCGGTATATTGTTACGAATATGCAGCCTTTACCGATGAGCGGCGTAATCTGGCAGTGATACGGGCAGGTGAATATGAGGGATTGAAAGAGAAGTTGTCCGATCCGCACTGGAAGCCCGATTTCGGTCCGGCAGCGTTTAATCCCGTTGCCGGGGCCACCGCCGTGGGCGCCCGCGATTTCCTCGTGGCCTACAATATTAATTTAAATACAACCTCTACACGGCGTGCCAATGCTGTGGCTTTTGATGTGAGGGAGCGGGGTCGTGTGAAGAGGGAAGGGGACTCTGTCACCGGGAAGATTGTAAAAGATAAGGACGGAAACCCCGTGATGATTCCGGGGAGTCTGAAAAGTGTCAAAGCGATAGGCTGGTATATTGAAGAATACGGCATCTCCCAGATCTCTATGAACCTGACCAACCTGTCGGTGACGCCCCTGCATATCGCTTTTGACGAAGTGTGCCGCAGGGCGGAAGCCCGCGGATTGCGGGTGACAGGATCGGAACTGGTGGGGCTTGTGCCCCTGAAAGTAATGATTGAGGCAGGGAAGTATTTCCTGAGAAAACAAAAACGTTCGCTGGGGGTTCCCGACAGCGAACTGATTCGTATCGCTGTGAAGACGCTTGGTCTAAACGAATTATATCCGTTTAGACCGGAAGAAAAAATCATTGAGTATGTGCTGGCAGGAAAACCGAAAAATAGACTCATAGACAGGACGTTGGAAGACTTTATGAATGAAACGGCTTCTGAATCACCGGCTCCCGGAGGTGGTTCCGTGGCGGCATATATAGGAGCCCTGGGAACAGCGCTGGGTACCATGGTGGCCAACCTCTCAAGCCACAAACGCGGCTGGGATGACCGCTGGGAAGAGTTCTCCGTATGGGCGGAAAAAGGAAAGGAAATACAGAACCGGTTGCTAAAACTTGTAGATGAGGATACGGCTGCCTTCAACAGAATCATGGAAGCCTATGGTTTGCCCCAAAAAAGTGACGAAGAGAAAGAAAACCGGACCAGGGCTATTCAGGAAGCTACCTGGCATGCCATGAACATTCCTTTCCAGGTGATGGAAACGGCCTATCGTGCTCTGGAAGTGATAGGGGCTATGGCGGAAAAGGGGAACCCAAACTCCATATCCGATGCAGGCGTGGGGGCTCTGGCTATACGGGCTGCAGTAGAAGGTGCATATATGAATGTTCGGATCAATGCCTCGGGGGTGAAGAAAGAGCCGGATGCTAAAATACTACTGGAAAAAGGAGGGGCTATTATGGATGAAACACAACAAGTCTGTGGGAAAATCATGAAAAAAGTATTTGAAAAATTGAAATAGTTAGATTAATAGGGTTTTACTTTGATCTGATTGTGTAATTTTCCGTAAAAACCATGATTTTTTCAGGGAAAACGCAACTGGAAGGACTAAAAAATCATCTTTAGAAAGGTTTGACTTAAGGTTAATTGTATATTTATTAAGTTTTTGTAAATTAACAGATTTGGAAGGTGAGAGCAAAGGCGATAAAATAAAGAAATAAATATATAAAACACTTTTGGTTCCTTAAAAAACAAGATTTTTTTGTTAAAAAAAAAAAAACCATTTATTTTGTTAAGCTTTTTTATTAATTAATAGTTATAAACCTAAAATTTTTGTCTATGAAAAAACTTACGGCTTTTTTTGTGTTTCTGGTGTTTTTAGGCTTACAGCTTGCCCAGGCACAGACGCAGACCATTTCCGGCACGGTTACCAGTGCTGATGATGGCTCTCCGTTACCCGGGGTTACAGTCGTGGTGAAGGGAAATACCCAATTCGGTACGGTTACCGATTTTAATGGGAAATATACCCTTACAGCTCCGGCTGACGCTACGGTGCTTGAGTTTAGTTTTGTGGGTATGAAAACCCAGGAGGTGAGTATTGACGGGAGGTCAACGATTGATATTCAGATGGCTCCTGACGTGTTCGGCCTTGATGAAGTGGTGGTTTCCGGTGTTGCCTCAGGAACGCCTAAGAAGAAACTTTCTGTATCGGTTACATCCGTGGATGAGAAGACGCTGAAAGAAGTTCCCGCATCCTCTGCTGCCACGGCATTGCAGGGGAAAGTTGCCGGTTTGACCGTCGTTCAGGCTAACGGTTCACCGGGTAGCTCTGCTTCCATTCGTCTGCGTGGTTCTACCCAGTTTCATGGTAGTTCTACTCCGTTGATCATTATTGACGGTGTGCAACTCGAAGGAACACTTGCCGACATCAATGTGGATGATATTGCATCTATGGAGGTGGTAAAAGGTGCTGCTGCATCTGCACTCTATGGTTCGCGTGCCGGGAACGGAGTGATCGTGATCACCACAAAACGCGGGAAAGGTCTCGCCAAAAATGAAACTGTTGTTACCTACCGTGGTGAGTATGGTAAATCCGATATCCCGCATTACATGGATGTTGCAACACATCACTTCTATAAACTGAAAGATGACTGGGCAACTGAAAACCGTTATACGAAATATGCCGGAACGGTAATGTATGGTGATCTGCCATCACAAACCAATGCTGACAGTATCGGGATTCCGCTTTCCGGTTCACGGATCATTGATGACGACCATTACATGGATAACCCCTTCGGTGTGGTGCATAATCACCTTAAGGAATTCTATACCGGTGGAGATTACTATACCAATTACATCTCTGTTCAGTCAAATCTTGAAAAAACCAATTTCATGATTTCTTACGAGAACTCGAAGCAGCAGGGTGTGATTTTTGATGTGGGTGGTTATGACCGTCAGAACTTCAGGGTCAATATTGACCACCGTTTTTCTGATAAATTTAACTTCAGTACCAGTAACCTGATTATCTCTACCAATACGGATAACGGGAATATGGACTTCTTCTCCCTGATGCAGCTGCAACCAGACTGGAACCTGATGGCTAAGAACCCTGATGGTTCAGCTTACAGGCTGGTTCTGCCTTTCGGTGGAACGACGATCAACCCACTCTATCCGGTGGCCAATACTGATAATAATTCAGAACGTTTCAGGTTGTTGTCAAGTTATAAGTTTTCTTATAATCCCACACCTTATCTGGCTTTTGATGTACAGTACTCTTTTGAAAAACAGGATAACAATACCCAACAATATCAGGCGTATGACTATATTGATCTTGGATCATTCCCTGATCCAACTAAGGGTTTCCTGTACAAGAGCTGGAGTAAGGAGTTTGCTCAAACCATGATGGCTACAGCAAATTTCAACAAGCAGTATGGTGACATTACCACCAAAGCCAAGGTTTCTTATCTCTTTGAAAAAGATGTCTGGGGAGGCTTTGGTACCTCAGGTAATGACTTTGCTGTTAGAAATATTCCTGATTTCTCTAATATTGACCAGACTAAGATCAGCAACTGGTCCAATACCGGGACTACCATTGCTGAAAATATATTTGGTATTCTGGATATTGACTATAAAGCCAAATATATTGGATCTTTACTCTATCGTTATGATGGTGCTTCACAGTTTGGTGCTGACCAGCGCTGGCATCCTTATTACAGGGTATCCGGTGCATATCGTATCACGGAAGATGTTACCATTCCGGGTTTTGATGAACTGAAAATACGTGCTGCCTACGGTACCTCAGGGAACCGTCCGCCTTGGAACGCTCAGTACGAAACCTATACGCTGAGTGCGGGCAACGTTACCAAAAATACCTTGGGGAACAAAGAACTGAAGCCTTCGAAAGTCAAAGAACTTGAATTGGGTTTGAATGCTGAATTCTTGAAAAAATTTGACTTTGAAGTTGTCTATTCAAGGACAGATGCTGAAGATCAATTCTGGGCTGTACCATTATCTGCCAGTGCTGGTTTTGTAACCCAATGGCAGAATATGGGAACGCTGAGCTCGAAAGCTTTTGAAGCGACCCTGGGTGTTCGTCTGGTTTCCACCAGCAGTATCAACTGGTCTGCCAACCTGACCTTCGACAGGGTCCGTCAGTGGGTATCCAAGTTGGATGTGCCTCCTTTCACCATGGGTGCAAGAGGAAACTCCGGTGATCCTGGTACTTACAGAATTGAAGAAGGGGAAACCTTTGGGACCCTCTATGGACAGCGATTTGTTCGCTCATTGGATGATCTGCCACCCGGAGAGGATGTTAATGACTACACGGTTAACGGTGATGGTTATGTAATTCCTAAAGGTACCGAAGGTACCATTTTTGAAAAGGTCATTGTTGACTCCGATGCTGACGGGAAACCCATTGTTCAGAAAATTGGGGATGCCAACCCGGATTTTCATGTTAATTTTGCCAACACTTTGACGGTAAAAGGATTTACCTTGTATGTATTGATTAACTGGAGACAAGGCGGTGACCTGTACAACCTTACCAACCAGTGGATGTACCGTGACAACCGTTCTGTTGACATGGATATGTATGGTGTGCCTGAAGCACAAAAGAAAACCTATGACTACTACCAGTCACTCTATAACGTGGCTTCACCTTCCTCACATTTTGTATATGACGGAACCTATGTGAAGATTCGTGAAATGTCATTGTACTATCAGATTGACAAAACTTTCTTTAACTTCTTTAAGCATTTGCGTATAGGGGTTCAGGCAAGAAATCTGTGGACATTTACCAACTATCCGGGATTTGATCCTGAGGTAGGTTCTACAGAAGGTTCCGGAGATGCTACTATCCAGGCCTGGGATGAGTTTAGCTATCCGAACTTCCGTACCATTACAGGTTCTCTTGAGTTTAAATTTTAATTGTAAACCTTAAACTTTGAAATTATGAAAAACAAATTATTAAAATTTGTATATTTGTTGGTAGTGGGGTTCGGATTGGTTACCTATAGCTGTGCCGATCTGAATGTGGAAAACCTGAATGACCCGGATACCGATGACGTACTTGCTACACCTACTGACTTGATTAAACTGGCGGGTGGTGCCTACAGGATCTGGAGTCAGGGGATCAACGAATATGATGGTCCCGGACTCGCCATGGCTACCATGGCCGACCAGCTTACTTGTTCATGGGGTAATGCTGCCATGAAAGACCTTTCCTCAGAACCACGACAGGGGTTTAACAATGACATTACCTATTCTTATGCTCCTGTTAACCGTGTTTTCTGGAATAATATGTACTCCGCTCTTTCACAGGTTAATGATGTGTTGAAGAAAATCGATGGTGATGGGACTAAGGTTGTAGAGAACGGACAGGATATGACCATGATGCTTCAGTCATGGTGTTATTTTATCCAGGGTCTTACACACGGGTACCTGGGGTTGGTGTTTGACCAGGCCAATATCATTGACTGGGATACCGACCTTGCCACCCTTGAGTTTCAACCTTATTCTGATGTGGTTGCAGCAGGTGTCGCTTTTCTTGACAAGGCCCTGACTACCATTGATGCTGCTCCGGATTTTACCCTGCCGAACGGGTTTATCTCAGGATATAACCTGACAAAGGCAGAATTACGCCAGCTGGTAAGCAGTTTTGAGGCACGTATTCTGGTGTCTGCACCAAGAAATGCCACTGAAAATGATGCTGTTGACTGGAGTAAGGTGCTTAGTTTAGCTCAGAACGGTATTGACTGGGACTTTGAACCTTACATGGATGATATTTCCTGGTACGACCTGATCAAGACCTATGGGGTATATCCCGGTTGGGCACGTATTGACCACAGGATCATTAACCTGATGGATCATGATTATCCTTCAAGATGGCCGGATGACAATGTTTGGCCCAATGGTGATCCTGGTGAGGCTAATTCCGATGATGCACGTCTCACTTCGGATTTTGAATTTCTGTCTAGTCAGGACTTTAAGCCGGACCGTGGGTATTATCACTTCTCTCATTATCGTTATCAGCGTTATGACTATTATCTCTCTGAGTGGACCACTACCGTTCCTTACTTCCTTGCCTGGGAGAATGATCTGATGATTGCTGAAGCCCTGGTGCGTGCCAATAATGATGTTGCCGGTGCCACAGCCATTCTCAACGATCCCAACGGGGCAAGAAAAGCCCGTGGTGGCCTGGCTGATGTAGCTCCAAGCAGTGTTGATGAAGCACTCGACCTGATCTTTTATGAAAGAGACGTTGAGTTGATTCTTACTACCTCTGGCGATGGATTTTTTGACATGCGCAGAAGAGACATGTTACAACGTGGTACGATCCTTCATTTTCCGGTACCTGCTGCCGAACTTGAAATCCTCGGCCTGGACAATTATACCATTGCCGGACCTCCCGACGGAGAGAATATCTCCAACGGTCACTGGGTCGGTTATGACGGTTTGGTATCACCGATTGACTGGAATGGAAAATAATTGCTTACTCCCTGATCCTTCGGGGAGCATACAATAAATGAGCTAATAATAAAAAATATGATAACTATGAAGAACAAAATTTTGAATCTTTTTGGAATAGTGGCTCTGGTGGTTTTCCTCGTGTCAGGTTGTACCAAATCTGATATTGAAAAAAGCCGTGATGCCTACGACTTTAACAATGTTATCCCTTTGATCACCCATTTGTCGGCACCTTCTGCTATTCAAATCGGCAGGACGTACACCATGCAGGTGCCTCCCCGTGGAGGATCTGTTTTTACCTGGGAACTTGCCGGTGGTGATGGGAATATTGTTACGATCCCCGGTTATGAAGGGGATGAAAAATCTTTCATAAAAGGGTTGCAGTTAAACTCAGCCGATGACACCATTATCGTGCTGAAGGTGACTGAAACAACCATCGGGGGAAAATCAACTTCCCGGACGGATACGCTGGTGAAGAGCGCGGCAAAGATTACCCCTTTCACGAACCTTGACCTATCCGGGTCTCCGCTGGCACCAACGGGTTTTTCAAGGGATTATCAGGCGTTGCTGTTTAACTCCAACGATGAGAATTTCTCAACTTTCCAATGGGGAATTCTCGGCGATGGTGCTACCGTGACCCAAAATACTGATGAACCCTGGAAATGCTCGGTTGCTTTCAGTGAAACCGGTGTCGTTACCTTGTATATGATTGAGACAAACTCTCAGGGAATGGTAGCTGATACATCCAAAATGGATATTACGATCATTGATTATTGCCCGATCACTAATTTCGGGGATTTTGCAGGTGAATATACAGGATATGATCACAATGCCTATGGTATCAATGATGATAATGTAACTTTCACTGTGAAAGTGCTGGATGCCAAAAAACGGACCGTGACGGTCTCCGATGGTTTCTGGTATGCTTTGTACGGCCCGAATTACTGGGGTGAAACCGTTACTGACGGTAACAATGCTGTCCTGACCATCAATGTGGACGGTAGCATTTCCTTTGATAACCAGATGGCTACCCAGACCGAAGGACAATATAATTATTATATCGGTCCGAGAATGGCTCCGGCATACTGGGTCGGTTGTGATGGCAAGATTGTGCTGGTAGTTCCTTATCAGGCATACTGGGATGACGGTTATTCCGGAGGATTCCCCTGTGAATTGTACGGAGAAAAATCCCTGGATAAAAAGAAAAGCTATACCGCACCCGCAAACGTTGTGGACGATACCTGGAACTACAAAGGTGAATTACCGCCTCTGCCCCGGAAATAATGGGTGAACAGACTGAAAAAAGGAGTTGAATATTCAACTCCTTTTTTTATTTTCCTTACATTTGTTGCGATTTTGCAAGACCTGCCGGATGGCAGAGTCTTTATGAACGGATTCTATTGATTATGTGGGAATAATACGGGATGAATAAAATCAAAAGAAAAAGAATTGTTCTTTTTTATATAATTTTAATTTTATTTAACGGCAACTCTTTGGATGTTACGGGCCAGACATCCGTACAGGATTATTTTCCGGATGTCAGAATCAATACATCCAATGATCCGGCGCCGGGATACTTCTTCCTGGCAGCTCCGGTATCCATGGATACCCTGCATTCTGCCTATCTTGCAACGGTAGATAATCGGGGGGTGCCTGTTTTTTTCCGGAGAATGGAATATCCCGTACTGACACTGATGTTGCAAAAAGACGGAAGATTGACTTTCCTGTCATGGAAGACGGATTATGTCTATTTTATGAACGATCTGTTGCAACTTACCGACAGCATAACAACGGTAGAATATGACCTGAACTCACATGATTATGCCGTTACGGAAAGCGGCCATGTTCTACTTTTGGGGATTGACAAGGAACACAAGGATATGAGTGAAGTAGTTCCCGGAGGAGACCCCAATGCTACGATCCTGGAAGGCGTTGTCCAGGAATTTGATGAAAATAAACACTTGCTTTATACCTGGAAAACTTCCGATCATTTTGATGTAACCGATGGGAATGAGGAGTCTGTTTTTGTGGATCTTACCGCCGGGCTCGTGGATTACTGTCACTTGAATGCCATTGCCGTGGATTCCGATACCAGTTTTCTGATCTCCTCCCGTCACATGGATGAGATCACCAAAGTGGATCGTCGTACCGGTGAGATTATCTGGCGACTCGGAGGGAAACACAATATGTTTACATTTCTCAATGATTCACTTGGTTTTAACCATCAGCACAGCATCCGTAAACTGGGTAACGGGCATATCCTGCTGTTTGACAACGGGAACATGCATGATCCCCCGGCATCCAGCGCCGTGGAATATGCCCTGGATGAACAAAATAGGACAGCCACCCTGATCAAACGTTTCCGGCATACCCCCGATGTGTTTTCCGTGTACATTGGATCCTCATTCCGTCTGCCGAATGGAAACACCCTGGTGGATTGGGGAAATACCGCACCGTCCCTGACCGAGTATCACCCGGACGGCACGGTGGCGGTAGAGTTTGATTTTTCAAAACACAGCTTCAGCCGACAGGTGTTTAAATATAACTGGCAGCCACGGGTCTTCACCTTATCTTCGGATACGCTGAGTTTCGGTATGTGGAGCGGCTCCGATACCTTAACCCGCCAGATTATTCTGCACAATCATTTGCCCGATTCTTTACCGATCAATGGCTATACGGGACATAATCCCTCTTTTTTTCTGATGGATTCTCTACCGGTGACCCTGCCAGGGAACGGAGAAGTGACTTTAACCATGGGATTTTATCCGGGAGCAGCGCCATGGGGTTATCAAAAAGATGTGATGACGCTTTATTCCGATGACAGCATACGAAGAGTGGGCCGACAGATCTGGTTATTCGGGGGAAAAGAAGATCATACTGTGCCTGAGGTTACCATTATGCCTGATTCAAATAATGTTCCCCTGAATCCGCTGATCACCATTGATTTCAGTGAACCGGTGAGAAGGACGGATGATAAAGAACTGGATTATGCCATAGTGGATACCCTGATGATTTTCAGGGAAAACGGACCTACCGGACCGGATGTGCCGTTTAATGCCACCGTCAATACGGAAAAAGATCATATCCTGATGGTTCCCCGCCAGATGCTGAAGAGTGACCAAACTTATTATATCTCTTATAAGAACGAACTGGAAGATTATATGGATAATGCGGTTCCGGTGAAAGAAGTTTACTTTACTACTAAAATAATCATGACTGTAAAGAATAACCGGGCATTGGGCAACCTCACGGTTTTTCCGAATCCGGCCGGAAGGACCGTGACGATACGTACATCTGTTGATGAGGCCTGGAAAGTACAGATATACTCAATACTTGGGACATTGATGATGGAAAAAGACCCGGTAATGGTTCCTGAAACCGTTCTTGATTTACATGAATTTCATCGTGGTGTTTACATTGTCGTAATTACATCAAAAGAAGGGAAGATAAAAAAACTGAAACTAATCATTGACGAATGAATAATATGCTTTTATTAGCGGGTATATGGATTAGGTTGCACTAAAAAATAATTGAAAATCCCTATCTTACACCTCTAAAATCTATGTTAAAATTTTTAATATTTATTGCTATGCTTCGAAAAGTTAATGGTTTACGGTATGGTATCTTGTTAGGCCTGTTTTTCATCTCAGGATGTCTGACAGGAGTTTTTTCCCAGGACACCACGGATATGGAAAGATATTTTCCGGATATTCAAATCACTCATTCGAATGGGCCTGCCCCGGGATATTTTTTTATTGCCACGAAAAAACAATATGTAAATGATGTGAATTATTTTACGATCATTGATAATTATGGTACTCCTGTTTATTTCAGACTGGTAAAAGATATGGCAGCCGGAACACAGGTAAGGGATGGCTATATTTATATGCTGGAAGGACCTGAAAAGGTTTATTTCAAACTGGATTCGTTTTTTCATAAGCTTGATACCTTTAATACAAAAGGATATAAGCTTGACGGACATGATTTTGACATAGATGAAAACGGCCACTATCTTTTACTTGGAAATCAACTTCGTACGGTTGATATGACCCAATACGGAGGGCCTTCCGATGCTACTGTCAGGGATAAAGTTGTGCAGGAATTTGATGCGGATAAAAATTTAATATTTACCTGGAAAGCATGGGAACATTACCAGATCACCGATGCCAATGAAAATTCTCCTTATGTGGATCTCACTGCAAGTACGGTTGACTATCTCCATGCCAATTCGATAAAATTTGATTCGGATACAAGTTTTTTATTGTCGTGCAGACATTTTGACGAGATAACAAAAATAGATCGGCGTACAGGAGACATAATATGGAGATTGGGAGGGAAACACAATGAATTTACTTTTGTAAATGACACCATCCACTTTTCACATCCTCATACGGTTAGAAAACTGGAGAATGGAAATATTCAGATTTTTGACAATGGGGATTTACACAATCCTCAAATTACCAGTGTAGTGGAATACAGGCTGGATGAAGTGAATAAGATAGCTACGTTGGTAAGAAGACAGTATCATGTCCCGGATGTTTATGCGGATCATGGCGGGGGGGAACAAATGCTGCCCAACAATGATTTGCTCGTGTATTGGGGTATGGAATCCCCCTCTTTTACTGAGTACCATCCCGATGGTTCGGTAGCCATTGAAATGGATTATTCTTCGCATAGTTTTGCATCACGTGTGGCCAAGGCAGTTTGGAAACACAAGGTTTTTGTGACGGCTACGGATACGATCAATTTTGGTATGTGGGACGGCTATACCGAAGCGGAATATTTGCTGACATTGCATAACAATACGGATTCGGTTCTGAAAATTACGGGATACCTGACCCATACGGATAATTTCAGCATTCATGAAGATCTTCCCGTGGAAATACCTGCCCATGGAGACAAGGACATAACTGTAGTCTATTTTCCGCAAAATGCACAAACCGGTTATATAAAAGATGTTTTGACCATTCAGTCGGAATACCCGCATCTCTATCTGGCACAACAGGTGGTGATGATCGGCAGGAAGGAAGACATACAAGCGCCGGAGGCTACCATAACGCCCGATACTGCCCATGTGCCCCTGAATGCTGTCGTCCGGGTAAATTTTACCGAACCGGTGCGTCTGATCAATGGAACGGAATTGGATTATAAGAATGTGGATACTTTGGTTACTTTCAAAAAAGACGGCCCGGACGGGGAAAGTGTCCCTTACAATGCCAATGTCAGTACGGATAAGAAACATATTGAGATCATTCCTGCCGATTCACTGGATCCGGACCAGACCTACTATATCATGGTGAGGGAGGGCCTCGAAGATTATTCCGGGAATCCTCTTCCTCCGGTTTCCGGAAAATTTTCCACGGGCTCGGAAATAGCTGACCTCCTGACCCCCGGGAAACATGAAGTGCAAGTCTATCCAAATCCGACCGAAGGAAATCTTGTGATCAAAACAGACCTGAACAGTGCCTGGAAGATCCGGATTTTCTCTATGCTTGGCACCTTGATGACTGAAAAAGATAACATTTCCGGAGATAGGATTGAACTGAAATTATTTCACCTGAATCCCGGCATGTATTTTGTGGTGATCACCGCAGACGGAAAGAAAATTAAAACGGAAAAGGTAATTGTAAAATAATAAAAGTGACGAAGAAATGGGTAGAAGGAGTTTATTGGCAGTTGTTGCAGGGCTGGTTGTTGCTGTGACGTTGATGAGTGGTTGCAAGAAGAAAAAAAAGGATGAACCGCCCAAGGATATAATACCTGAAGTATTGGACTTCCGTGGACCAACGGTTGTTATGGCGTCGGGGCTGGAGCCCCTGGAATACAAGGTGGCATACAGGGCCGGATCCAAATATACATTTACTGCGACAGGATATGAGGCAACCATTGAGGTGCCGGATACGGCCTATCCCAATATTGTGAATGTTACCTGGCACCAGTCCTCTGTTGATACTTCTGCTTACCTGGTTTGTGTGGAAACATCCGTTACCGGAAATGTATCCGATCCCGACTCGCTTGCTGTCACCCTTAAAAAATTCTGTGCCTGGTCGATGGATGATTTTACAGGAACCTGGGAGGGAAACGAAACCGGAGACAGCGACACGACCCTTCTGCTCTCCATTGTATATGACCCGGCTGACGGTGAGGATGTGTTGCGTGTGAAAGCCGTGGCGGATACAAACAGCGACGGAGGTGTCTATGCTCCACCCTTCCTGTCCCGGCTGTTTGATGCCTGGGGAGAGCGCTTCGTCAGCCTGAAGGGAAATGAAGGGGATGTTTTACTGCATGTGAATCTTCTCTCCGGAAAAATAATCATAGAAAACGACTTCTGGGGGGAAACCATGCCCGGGCCGAACCATTACTGGACCGGGGGAGAAGGAACCTGGTGCGGATGTAATGATTCTATCAATCTGAATTTTGAAATGTATTGGTCCACCGATTACAGTAAACCCAATGAAACAAGCACCGTCAAACTGAAAAAACAGTGATTGAACGGAGTGAGAATATATGTATTTAAATAAATAATTAAATACATATTTAAATATTTATATTCTAAAAAATTGCATCTCTCTTGCAGATTTGCATAGGTGTATATGTTTTCCCGGATCTGAACTTTTTTCCCGGCGTTCCTATACGCATCATCGCTCCGTTAAAGCCATGCTGGAAATCCCAACCCCCATTAAAATTTCCTAAAAACACGGGAGTTTGGCAGAAAGTGTTAATTTTGCCCCATTGCATAAACAGATGCTTATGAATGGATACCAATTGAATCATTTGCGGGAGTTGGAAGCCGAGTCGATCTATGTGATCCGGGAAGTGGCTGCCCAGTTTGAAAAACCGGTGTTGTTGTTTTCCGGTGGCAAAGACTCTATCGTTATGTTCTATCTGGCACGCAAGGCTTTCTGGCCTGCCAGGGTACCTTTTCCCCTGATGCATATTGATACCGGACATAATTTCGCGGAGACCCTGGAATTCAGGGATCAGCTTATGGAAAAAACCGGAGCAAAGTGTATTGTACGGTATGTCCAGGATACCATAGACGAGGGGAAGGTGGTGGAGGAGACAGGGCCCGGTGCCAGCCGGAATATCCTGCAGACGGTTACCCTGCTGGATGCCATCGAAGAGTTTAAGTTCGATGCTGCCATGGGAGGGGGCCGGAGAGATGAAGAAAAAGCCAGAGCCAAAGAACGGTTCTTCTCCCACCGGGATGTCTTCGGACAATGGGACCCCAAAAACCAGCGACCCGAATTATGGAACCTGTTTAACGGAAGAAAAAAGATGGGTGAGCATTTCAGGGTGTTTCCCCTGAGTAACTGGACGGAGATGGATGTGTGGCAGTATATTTTTATGGAGAATGTTGAAATTCCCAAACTCTATTTTACCCACGAACGGGAAGTGTTTAACCGGGACGGCGTTTGGCTGGCCACAGCTCCGTTTATGGAGCTTAAAAAAGGGGAGGTTCCTGTGGTGAAAAAAGTCAGGTGCAGAACCATCGGTGATATTACCAACACCGGCCTGACCCTTTCCGAAGCTCATACGCTGGAAGATATTATCCGGGAAGTGGCCATCACAAGGACAACGGAAAGAGGGGCCAGATTTGATGACAAACGCTCGGATACAGCTATGGAGGATCGAAAGAAAGAAGGATATTTTTAGAACGATTTACTACGAATCAAGAATCAAGAACCAAGAACCAAGAACCAAGAATATTATGTCGGATCTGACAGACGGATATCTCAACATGCAGTTACTCCGGTTTACTACGGCCGGGAGTGTAGACGATGGAAAAAGCACCCTGATCGGGAGGTTGTTGTATGACAGCAAGGCCATTTTCGAAGATCAGTTGGAGGCCATTGAGCGTGCCAGCGAACGGGCCGGGGCGGAAGAAGTGAACCTGGCCCTGCTGACAGACGGCTTACGGGCCGAACGGGAGCAAGGGATCACCATTGATGTGGCCTACCGTTATTTTGCCACCCCCAAACGTAAGTTTATCATTGCCGACACCCCCGGGCATGTGCAATACACCCGCAATATGGTTACCGGCGCCTCCACAGCCAACATGGCGGTGATCCTTGTAGATGCCAGGCACGGCGTTCTGGAACAAACCATCCGTCACGCTTATATTGCCAGCCTGCTAAGGATCCCTCACCTGCTTGTCTGCGTGAATAAAATGGATCTTGTGGACTACAGTGAAAAGATCTTTGAAGACATTCAGACACAGTTCAACAAACTGGCCGGCAAACTGGATATACAGGATGTGAGGTTTGTGCCCATTAGCGCCAAGTATGGGGATAATGTGGTGGACCGGTCGGTACATATGCCCTGGTATGAGGGTCCGACATTGATGTACCTGCTTGAGACCATCCATATCGGCAGTGATTATAATCATACCCTGCAGCGTTTTCCTGTGCAGTATGTTATACGGCCACAAAGTGACAAGTATCATGATTTCAGGGGATATGCCGGAAGAATCGCCAGCGGTGTATTTAAACCGGGGGATCCGGTAAAGGTAATGCCTTCCGGACTCACAAGCCGTATAAAAACCATTGAAATAATGGATAAAAAACTGGATATTGCCTATCCTCCCCAATCGGTACTGATGACCCTGGAGGATGATATCGATATCAGCCGGGGCGATATGATTGTGGGTGAGAACAAGGCTCCCCAGACCGGAGATAAGATAGACCTGATGTTATGCTGGCTGAGTGAGACCCCAATGCGTTTGGGCGGAAAATATTACCTGAAACACACTACCAATGATCTTCGCTGTATGGTGACGGATGTGGCATACAAGATAGACATCAATACCCTCGATAATATCTATGACGACAAGGGGTTGAGCCTGAATGAGATTGCCAGGGTTCACATCAAAACCACCAAACCCCTTTACTATGACTCTTACCGGATCAACCGGTTTACGGGGAGTCTGATCCTGATTGATGAAGCCACCAACAATACGGTAGGGGCGGGAATGATCATCTGAATGATAAAGATTTTTTCGGTGAACGACGAACGTGAGAGGGTTTTTCCGTCATGGTTTGCCGGTCAGTGTTCCTATGATTTCATTGTGGTCAAACGCCAGTTCCGGTAGATTCTCCAGCGGAAACCAGCGGGCTTTTCCGGCATCATCCCCGGCCACTGGTTCGACACATTTTTTCAGATGGGTGAGATAGACGGCGGTGATGGTCCGTCCTCTGGGGTCCCGGTCGGGTCTGTCGAACATGCCGGCAAAAGTCATATCCCCGGCCACGATCCCGGTTTCTTCCTGTAACTCACGGCGGGCAGTATCCTTCAACCTTTCATTCTCGTCCATAAACCCGCCGGGAAGAGCCCATTTCCCCTGATAAGGGTCATGCGCCCGTTGTATCAGAAGGACAAAAGTTTGCCCCTCTTTTTCACAAAGCACAATGCTGTCGGCGGTGACTGCCGGGCGGGCATATTTGTAGGTGTACATCACCGCATCAATCTTTTGTTTCTTCTTTCCAGATGAAGCCTGCGCAGGTTTTTTCTTTGTTTGATTCTCATTATGACAAATATGAGAAGAAGAACGAAGATGGCGATGGTCAGGTAAAGGACCGGCCGGAAAGCTTCTCCGTAAGTCTGAAGACTTAGTGTATCTGTGCTATTCATGGAACGGATCTTTTATGAGTAGAAGTTTATGGGAATATGCTCCTTTTTTCTCATCGTATATGCCCTGATGATCGAGCCGGTCAATTCTGACGCGTCCTGAGGCGTGGATGATCTTATGTTCGGGAAGGACAATGCCTACATGGGTGATCTTATCTTCTTTATCCCCGAAAAAAGCCAGATCGCCGGGTTGAGCTTCTTCCGTGAAAGGGACATCTTTGCCTGTCATGCCTTGTTGTGAAGCATCCCGCAGAAGACAATATCCGTTGATCCGGAAAATGGTTTGTACAAAACCGGAGCAGTCGAAACCGCAGGAAGTAAGTCCGCCCCACAGGTAAGGTACGCCGACGAAATTAAGGGCATAATCCGTAAGTGTCAGACGATCTTTGGCGGTCCCGGCTTCAAGGTGGATGTCCGGAAGCATGAAGATAAGATCCCCCACCTTACAGGTATTCTTTTCTTCATCCCAGAAAGGCAGGCGGGCCCCTTCCGGCAACCGGCGTATCCCGTCGGAAGGATCATTCGTATGGGCCAGAATCATACTGTCAATGATAATGACGGGTTCTTCGGCGAGGGCATTGAATTGTTTCTCCGCAAGAGGTACGAACGAACTGTCCGTGATCCATCCTTCATAGTTATCCCACCATCTTTTGACTTTGTACCATTCATTAATCCTGTCCAGGATTGTGAAGGTATCTCCGAATAGAAGCCCGGAAACCATTTCGGACCGGTGGGAGGGTTGTTTCCGTACAGGAACGGCCGAAAGTGGGACGATGCCGTATTGTATCATCATGTCAGTGCCTTTTGTGATTTATTTCAAGCCGCATAAATTTTCATGTAAATATAGGAAGAATGCATGAGAAAATTAATCATTAATTCCGCAATAGAAAGCATTTTGGGTTTTCTATTACGGGATTTGGGTTGATTTATTTGGATATTCTTTATCATAGGGGTAGGATGGATGCCCTTACGTGTTCAAATATTTTCCTGAGATGTTATCCGGAAAACAGGTTTCCCGGATAATTTATATAAATTTGTCAGCATTACACGCTTTCCGGATACGGTGGTCGTGTTTTGTTAAGCAAAATTTTGTATAGATGAAGCATATCATTTCATATTTGCGGGCCAACATAAAGGGAATACTGAGGATTTTCTATCTCATTGCCACCATAACCGTCATTGTATATCTTTTCCCGAGGGAGGGCAAGTTCCGTTATGAGTTCCAGCGTGGGAAACCCTGGCTGCATGAAGACCTGTACGCTCCTTATGATTTTCCGGTTTACAAAACAGCGGAAGAGCTGCAGGCTGAAAAAGATAGTATTTTAAAAGATTTCAAGCCCTATTTCAGGCTGGACCCCAATGTGGTGGCAAAAGAAATGGATAAATACAGGAATGATTTTGAAAAGCACTGGAAGCATTATGTGGAGCAACAATATGACCTGAAACAGGAGCCTGCCGCGAATACCTGGCGAGGAAAGATGATCCTCAGAGAAAAAGATAAGTTATACAAGATGACTTCCGGTTTACTTCTGAACTTGTATAATCATGGCATTGTGGAGGTGGCGGACGCTTTTACCCGTGACAGTAATCCATCCTTATCCATCGTGATCTTACGGGGCAATGTGGCTGAGCAGACAGATACGACTGCCGTGTTTACCCTTAAATCAGCCTATGAATATCTGAAAAAACAAATCAATGGGGTACCCCTTACTTCTTTCAGGGACCCGGAGGCCGTACGGGCGTTTCTGGTGGGGTTAAACCTGAATGATTATGTCGAACCTAACCTTTTCTACGACCGGGAAGCATCACAAAAAGTCAAGGAGAGCATGATCTCCGGGCTCTCTCTTACGAGAGGAATGGTGCAGAGAGGAGAACGTATTATTTCGAGGGGGGAGATCGTCAATGCACGTACTTATCAGATACTGGAGTCGCTGAAGGTCGAATATGAAAAGCGCCTGGGTGCCTCGGCTAACTACCTGATTCTTCTGGCAGGGCAGTTCCTGTTGGTGTCTATCATCCTGCTCATGTTGTTTTTGTTCCTGATGTATTTCAGAACTTATATTTTTGCCCATACCAAGGATCTGCTTTTTATCTTTTTTCTGCTCATTATATTTGTGGGACTGTCACGATGGATCATTTCAAATCCTACGCTGAGTTACTACCTTATTCCGTTGGCGATTGTACCGATCGTAGTACGTACCTTCTATGATGCCAGGCTGGCACTGTTCATTCATATGATCCTGCTGATGATCGTAGGCTTTTTTGCTCCCAATTCCTTTGAATTTGTCTTCTTGAATTTTATTGCAGGCATTGTAGCGATCATCTCCCTGACTAATATCTACCGGAGGAATAAATTCATCATGGCTGCCGTGATGGTATTTTTCAGTTATTCCCTGGTGTATCTCGGGAATACGATGATCCAGGAGGGGAGTCTGGAAAATATGCACTGGATGAATTATGTCTGGTTTTCCGGAAACGCGTTTCTGGTGCTTTTATCCTTTCCCCTGGTTTACGTATTCGAAAAAACATTCGGTTTCCTGTCGGATGCTACGTTGGTTGAGCTGGCCGATACCAATCAACCCTTGCTGCGTGAACTGGCCGAAAAGGCTCCCGGCACTTTCCAGCATAGTCTCCAGGTAGCCAATCTGACGGAAGAAGCGGTTAGAATTATCGGGGGTAACCAGTTGCTTATCCGTGCGGGAGCATTATACCATGATATCGGGAAAATGAAAAATCCGGTATATTTTATCGAAAACCAGCGGGAAGGATTGAATCCTCACGAAGAATTATCTTTTAAGGAAAGCGCTTCCATAATTATCAGTCATGTTCCGACAGGGGTAGAAATTGCCCGGAAACATAACCTTCCGAAACAGATCGTTGATTTTATCCGAACGCACCACGGAACCACCAAAGTGCAATATTTCTATCGCAATTATATACACAAGTATCCGGATAAATCCTCTGATGTGGAAAACTTTACCTACCCGGGTCCAAAACCTTTTACCCGCGAGACGGCGATACTGATGATGGCCGACTCGGTAGAGGCTGCTTCCCGCAGCCTGAAGGACTATTCCGAAGAGACACTGCGAAGGCTGGTGGATGATATTATCAATTATCAACTCCGGGAAGGCCAGTTTAATGAAGCTCCGATCACTTTCAGGGATATTTCCAAGGTAAAGGAGATATTTATCAACCGGCTGACCAATATTTATCATGCCCGGATAGAATATCCCAAACAATAAGGGAAATGAAAACAGGCTCATCCCCTCTCAGTCATATAGTCACTCATTGCCCTCCCGAAGGTCCACAATCTCAACACCCGGGTGATCTGCCTTCCTGAATTTGAAAGCAGAGGGTTTGACTTTTATATGGGGGTCTGTTTTTTCAATGCGGATAATGTATTGCATACCGTCTTTTCCAAAAAAACGGGCGGAATAGAGCCTGCCGGTTTTTTTATTTATCTGAAGCCGGATGCGGGAATAGTTTTCTTTCAGATCAACCGGGTAAAGATCCACAACCTGTAGCTCTTTTCCATCCGTTTGATTGATGCCTACAAAATGATACCGGAACGTCAACCGGTAATCTGAAAAGAGTTGTTCGGGGTGGGCCAGAAAAGAGTGATCTTCGGGATCGGGATTGAGGACGTTCACTTCATTTACGTCCGGCATATAGTTCCAGACCGTCTGTCCGTCAAAAAAAATCTCCGAATCACCTGTCTTCAGATGATATTTCTTTCCATGCAAAATCAGCTCACCGGTGAAAGCACTCTTAGAGTTATCCTGGAGGTTAATGGCCGTAAAATGAAAGGTGATGCGGAAGGGCTCGGAAGCCCTGGTTTGTTCCGACAAGCGGTTTAGTATTTTTTCTGCTTCCGGATCTTCCTGCGATATCACCGGAAATGCCCGTAACAGGAGAAAAAAGAAAAGAAGAATACAGGTAAGATATTTCATGACTCCTTGCAAGCTGTTCATTAATAATCCCTTAAAATGCTAAATGCTAAACCCATTATTCCCTGTCTCGCAATAATTGTTCCAAAGTATATTCATCCGGTATCAGCACTTGTCTGGCCTTACTGCCTTCATAGGGTCCGACAACACCGGCTGCCTGTAATTGGTCGATGATCCGTCCGGCACGGTTATAACCGATAGCTAGTTTTCTTTGAATAAGAGAGGTTGATCCCTGTTGGTGTTGTACGACCAGCCGGGCTGCCTCTTCGAAAAGAGGGTCTTTTTGTTTCATGTCCATCTCCCCGGCACCACTGCTGTCTTCCCCTTCAAACTCGGGCAGAAAGAACGGCATGGGATAACTTTGCTGGGAAGCGACATAGTTGGTGATGACCTCCACTTCTGCCGTATCAATATAAGCACATTGTATCCGTGTCAGATCGCTTCCCGAGCCGATAAGCATGTCCCCGCGTCCTACCAGTTGATTGGCTCCCGGGCTGTCGAGGATGGTTCGTGAGTCGATCATCGCTGTAACTTTGAAAGCAATACGTGTGGGGAAGTTGCCCTTGATGGTCCCTGTGATGATGTTGGTGGTAGGCCGCTGGGTGGCGATAACCAGGTGAATGCCTACGGCCCGGCCCATCTGGGCCAGTCTGGTAAGCGGAAACTCTATGTTTTTTCCCGCTGTCATAATCAGATCGGCGAACTCGTCAATGACCAGGACGATGTATGGCATAAAACGGTGGCCTTTTTCCGGGTTGAGCCTGCGGGACTTGAATTTCTCATTGTACTCATTGACAAAACGCACATGGGCCGAGGTGAGCAGGTCATAACGCTGGTCCATTTCAATGGTTAGAGCGTTCAGGGTGTTGACCACTTTATCGGTATCCGTGATGATAGGATCGTCGGCGTCCGGCATCACGGCCAGATAATGTTTTTCCAGCTTGGAATACAATGCCAGTTCCACCTTTTTGGGATCAACAAAAATGAATTTTAACTCGGCCGGATGTTTTTTATACAAAAGGGAAGCAATGATTACGTTTAATCCCACAGATTTTCCCTGTCCCGTGGCCCCGGCTACCAGCAGGTGAGGAGCTCTTGCCAGGTCAAACACATAGGGACTCCCTGAAATAGTACTGCCCAGCGCTACAGGCAGGTCATAATCAGCGTCCTGAAAGGCACGGGACGTGATCATGGATTTCATGGACACAATATCCGGATGCAGGTTCGGCACTTCAATGCCTATGGTGCCCCGGCCAGGGATGGGAGCGATAATCCGAATCCCCAGGGCGGAAAGACTCAGCGCAATGTCATCTTCCAGATTCTTAATCTTGGAAATTCGTACCCCCGGGGCAGGTACGATTTCATACAGGGTGACGGTAGGTCCGATGGTGGCCTTGATCTTGTCAATCCTGATCTTATAGTTGGCCAGCGTCTCTACGATCTTGTTTTTGTTGTTTAACAACTCCTCTTTGCTGACCTTTGAATTGCCTGTTTCATGATTTTTCAGCAACTGTACCGGAGGCATCCGGTAACCCGACAGTTCAAGGGTCGGGTCATACCGACCGGAGGGCTCGGTACTGATCTCTTTCTCAGATAACTGATCTTCTCCGGGATTCCTGCGTTCCACAGTCAGTTCGATGTCTTCTTCGGTTTCCTTCAGATCCTTATCCTTGCCGGATCGATTATCTGCCTGGTCATGAGCAAGGTTCTTACCGGACAAAACAGTTTCCGTTTTCAGGGACTCTTCCGACACATGGAGAGCCTCATCATCCGTAGTTACCCCGGTATGGATGGTTTCTTCCGTACTGACCGAATCGGTGTTGGATGCGGATGGTTTCTTTTTCGGTCGGAACGGGGGGATGTGGAAATAATAGAGGATAAAAGCCGTATTCAAAAATATTAGCAAAAAAGCACTGCCGACTTTTCCAAGCAGACTGTTCAGCCATGCAACGGTAAAATACCCGAAGGAACCTCCGAATCCACTTCCCAGGTATCCGCTTGAACTTCCAAGAATATAAGCAATGGTTAGCGACCCCAGGAGGGTGATGAAGAATAAAAACCAGACGACTTTATGCAGGGGGGCTGTTTTGATTTTGAAGAAACGGATGCCTATATCTATAATAAAGAGCGGTATGGTAAATGAAAACACCCCAAACCATTTATTTATCAGGAGATAGGAAAGATAGGCCCCTGTTTTTCCGGCCCAGTTATGGACCATGACCGAAGCAACGGAAAAGACTTTTCCATATTCAAAGCTCTGATCGGCTTTCCAGGTGAAAAAGTAAGAGATCAGGGCAAAAAGCAGATATAGCCCAAACAGGACAAAGAAAAACCCTGTGATAAAGCGGACCCGGTCGTCCTGAAAAAATCCCGGTTTCTTATGCTTGCCTCTTTTGCCGGCAGATGTGCTTTTTGTCTTCTTTTTTTTCACGTTGCTTACAATTTTACCCGACAAAATAACGAAACACAACCGGAAAGTAAAAAGATTTGCAGGGATTTATTTTAAACAGAGATCATGCTCCCTTTCCTGAAAGTCATTCAAGTATTACTCCATTAATTTGTTGAGAATATCCTCAAGCTGTTGCCTGGAGACTTTGATATACCCTTTTCTGGGAGCAAAATATTTATCATCGACCTCCTTAAAATATACCCCTGTGGCGGTAAGTTTCATTTTTAACTTACTGAGATGAAGATAAAATTCCAGTAAAACCCCGTTGATGTCTTTGTATGGTGTAGCCCGGTTGGGATCTTTTATCGGAATATCCGTTGTATAATAAATAGGGATGGGTACGTTTTTCCCCGGGAGAACCACAAAAGCTTCCTTGGCAATGTACCCACATATCTCTTTGGTATGCTCTCCCTGCTTGATCGAGAGTTTAGGGATCTTGCCAAAACCTGCTGCGGGTTCGTCAAACTTCCCCTCGTAATAAAACTTTTTATCCAGGATATTAAGGTATGTGACATTGGTCTTTTTCTTAACATTGACGACATTGGAGATATTAAACAGGCCAAAAAAACCGTCTATAATCATGACTGTATTATCATTCTTAAAGTAAATGGTTAGTTTTTTGGGGAGCAGATCCGTGCTGAACTTCTCCAGGTCATTCTCTAAATAGGTGATGGCGTAAATAATTTCACCCTGCTTCTCATGGGTATAGGAAGTTTTCTTACAGCCCTGTGGTAAAAAAAAGAGCGCTGTCAGACCGATTAAGAAATATTTTCTTCTGAAGTGTAACATTTTCAGGTTACGAATATAATAAAGTTAAAAAAAAACATCAGGTTTATGTAAAAAAGTTAAGCTGTTTTATCAAAAAAAAAGGTTGGCTTTTTGAAAAAAGATAAATACATTGCATAATATACAAAATATGTATATATATGCAGGTACAATGAAGACAATTCCGTGTGATTCTGGTTTGCTGAATTAAAGAGGAATGCTGGTTCATTTTGATTAAGCTGGGTTATTGTACCCTGTTTTCTGAGCACAAGAGAAAAAATTATGTAGGTTTGTAAACTTCAAAACATGAATGTAATGATGGGAAAATTAGCGGTCATAGCTTTAGGAGGGAATGCTTTACTGAGGGATAATCAGGCGGGGACCATTGAGGAACAGGAGCAAAATACCACCGAGACGCTGGAGAATATCGTTTTCTTATTACGGGAGGGTTATGATCTGGTTTTAACCCATGGCAACGGTCCGCAGGTGGGAAATATCCTTATGCGCAACGATGCCGGTGAGCAGTTGTACGGGATTGCGCAGATGCCGTTGGATATTTGTGTGGCGGACTCTCAGGGAGGGATCGGTTATATGATCGAAAGGGTGTTGCATAACGTATTGCGTCGTCATGGAATCCGCAGAAAGGTGGTTACCCTGGTCACCGAAGTGGTAGTGGATCCGGAAGACAGAGCATTTCAGCAGCCCGAGAAAAGAATAGGCAAGATATATTCCGGAGAGGAAGCAGAACGGTTGACCCGGGAAAAGGGCTGGATATTTAAGGAAGAGATAAAGGAAGATCTGTCCGGATGGAGGCGTGTGGTTCCTTCTCCCCGACCCGGAAGAGTCCTGAATGCGGAGATCATGGAAGAACTGGCTCGCCGGGGACATATTGTTATTGCCGCCGGTGGTGGCGGGATTCCTGTTTACTTTGACGGAGAAGGGATGGCACGTCCTTCTGAGGCCGTAATTGATAAAGACCTGGCCTCCTCTTTGCTAGCATCTACCATCAGTGCCGATGAGTTCTATATACTTACCGATGTCCCCTATGTATTTCTGAATTACAAACAGAAAAATCAGCAAATGGTGGAATTTCTTGACCGGGCTGACAGTCTCCGCTATTTGGAACAGGGCATGTTCGGCGAAGGCAATATGGCTCCCAAGATATTGGCCGCAGTGAAATTTGTGGAAAACGGGGGTGAAAAAAGTGTAATTACCGAAGCCACCAAACTGGAAGATAAAAAGTACGGGACAAAGATTACCCTGCACTATGATGATAAACATTAAAAATATGTGAGTGATGAAAACAAACCTGAAGAATCGTAGTTTTTTGAAGTTGCTGGATTACACTCCGGCAGAGATACATGATCTGCTTATCTTGTCGGCAGAGTTAAAAAAAGCAAAGAAACAGGGGAATGAAAAGCCGTATCTCAGAGGGAAAAATATTGCCCTGATCTTTGAAAAAACTTCCACGAGGACACGTTGTGCTTTTGAGGTAGCTGCCTATGATCAGGGAGCCAATGTGACCTTTCTGGATCCCTCGGGGTCACAGATAGGTCACAAGGAATCGATCCGTGATACGGCCAGGGTACTGGGTCGTATGTACGACGGTATCGAATACCGTGGGTTTGAACAGGAACGGGTAGAGAGGCTGGCTGAATATTCCGGTGTGCCTGTGTGGAATGGCCTGACCAATGAGTATCACCCGACACAGGTGCTGGCTGATTTTCTGACCATGCAGGAACATAGCGGCAAGCCTCTGCATGAACTTTCGTTGTGCTATCTGGGTGATGCACGTAACAATGTGGGTAATTCCCTGATGATCGGCGCTGCCCTTATGGGTATGGATTTCAGGGCTGTCGCTCCCGTAACGGTGCAGCCACACAAAGATCTGGTAAGCCGGGCCGGGGACATCGCTGCCGGTACGGGTGCTTCCATTACCGTCACGGAAAATGTGGAAGAAGCCGTCAAAGGAGCTGATTTCCTGTATACAGATGTGTGGGTGTCTATGGGCGAACCACAGGAAGTGTGGAAAGAAAGAATCAAACGGCTTAAACCTTACCAGATCAACCGGCAGGTAATGGAACTCACCGGTAATCCGAACGTGAAGTTCATGCATTGTCTTCCTTCTTATCATAACCTGGAAACAGCCGTGGGTAAAAAAATCTATAAGCAATTTGGCCTGAAGGAAATGGAAGTTACCGACGAGGTGTTTGAGTCCGGTGCA
This sequence comes from Bacteroidales bacterium, assembly GCA_021157415.1. Classification (GTDB taxonomy): domain Bacteria; phylum Bacteroidota; class Bacteroidia; order Bacteroidales; family VadinHA17; genus DRPN01. The sequence goes on from JAGGWN010000016.1 coordinate 68,359, forward strand.
TCTGTGGTCTTTGACGAGGCCGAAAACCGTCTCCATACTATCAAGGCTGTGATGGTGGCCACACTGGGAGAAGATATGGAATGACCCCTGCCTGTGAGGATCATTTGTTTCATGCACGAACGTAAGGGGATCTTTACTTCGTTCAGGTCGATATGAATCACTACGTGACGAAGATTATCCCAAATTGCGCAATAGAATTTTTCTATTGCTTAACTTGGGTTTAACGGATGAAGTCTTCATATTTTGCATGTTCCGTCCTGCTGATGCCTTTCTTATCCGAATGACTTCGTCCTTGTTCATGCAGGCACGGCAGGCAGGAGGATGGAAAAGCTTGCAAATTTTGTTTATATAGCCAATCCCTGTATTGACCGGTTGCCGGTATTCCCGTTCTCTCAGAACAATTCTTTAAAAAAATAAAAGGTCATAATAAACGAAGCGATCAGTTTCAGGCCTATGCCCATGAAGAATCCCAGTAAAGATCCCAGACCGGTTTTGAATGATTGATTGAGGGAAGCGCCCTGGATACTTTCTCCGATAATGGCGCCGAGCAGAGGTCCGAGAATAATACCGATGGGTGGGAAAAAGAGTATCCCGATGATCATGCCCAGGGTGGCTCCCCAGATACCGGCCTTACTGCCTCCGGTTTTTTTGGTTCCCCAGACAGGCACAATATAATCCAGGATGGTTACCGTCAATGCCAGCGCGGCCATACCCAGCAGGAAAGATGCTGAGAAATGCCCGAAGCGTGAAAACTGTAGGAAAAGCAGGCCGGTAAAGCTGATAGGCGGACCGGGCAGTACCGGAACGACACATCCGATCAACCCGATGAACATGAGAATCATTCCTAAGCCTGCAAGGATATAGTCTATCATCATATGTTATTTGCCGGGAAGATGTAAGGGGGAGATATTCTTCTGATCGATGGTATGCAAATAATGCAATGAACAAGATGAACAGCCGGGATTTTCTCCCCGGGCAGTTCTGACAGAGAACCTCACAAACCGGTAAATGGCAATACCCAATGCTCCTGCTATCGTAATATATGTCAAGATATCCTGAATCATCTTTTTCCTTTTAATTACACAAAACTTTTTCCTGCTACCTGCACAAAAAATGCCAATAACCATGCCAAAGTAGTTGTATAGGTTACGGTCAGAGCGGCCCATTTCCAACTTCCCGATTCTTTGGCAATAGCTGTCACGGTGGCAACACAGGGAAAATATACCAGTACAAACATAATAAAACTTAAGGCGGTAACCTTATCAAAAACTTTGGTACCGGTTTTAGGGCCTTCGCTATAGGTCTCTTCTTTCAGTCTTTGTGCCAACAGCTCCGAAGAGGTTCCGCTTTTATCGGTACTTTGATAAAGAACTCCCATCGTGCTGACCACCACTTCTTTGGCTGTAATGCCGGCCAGTACGCTTACGCTCATCTTCCAGTCGAATCCCAGCGGTCTGAAAATCGGAGTAATGGCTTTGCCTATTTTCCCGATATAACTGTTCTCCAAAGCATAAGCCTCTTTTTCCTTTTGCAGGTTGACTATTGTTTGTTGCAGTTCTTGTTTTTTAGGTATTGCAATATTCCCTTCGGACATTTGTGCTACTTCTGTTTCCAGTTTGCTGATAGATTGGTCATAGGGGGTATTATTACCTGGTCGTGGAAAATACGTGAGTGCCCACACCAGGATTACGGCGATCAGAATGACCGATCCCATTTTTTTCAGATACTCTTCCCCTTTATTCCACATATGTTTCAGGGTGGTACGCAGCGTGGGCATACGATAAGGGGGCAATTCCATAACAAAAGGAGCCTCCTCTTTGTTAAAGAGCACTTTCTTGAAAATCCTGGCCACAATTGCTGCAAGAATAATTCCGGTCAAATAAATGCCCATTAACAATAAGGCTGCATGATTGGGGAAGAAGGCGGATATTAAGAGAATATAGATTGGCAGACGGGCACTACACGACATGAGCGGGTTGATCAACATGGTTAACAGGCGGTTATTTCTGTTCGGGATCGTCCGGGTAGCCATGATTGCCGGAACATTGCAGCCAAAACCCATAAGAAGGGGGATAAATGAACGTCCGTGTAAGCCGATTTTATGCATCAGCTTATCCATGATAAAAGCCGCCCGGGCCATATACCCTGAGTCTTCCATAAAGGCAATGAAAAAAAACAGAATGAGAATATTTGGGAGAAAGACAATGACACTGCCGATTCCACCTATAATTCCGTTAACGATCAAGTCTTTAAAAGAACCGGAAGGGAGGACGTAATCAAAAAGTTTCGAGAAGAGCAGGACCAGACCATTCAGCCAGTCCACGGGATATTTTCCAACCTCGAAGGTGGCGAAGAAAGTGACAAACAGAAAAAGCAGGAAAAGCGGATATCCCCAAAAGCGGTGAGTCAGAATTGTGTCTATCTGCTCGGTTCTTTCAATGCGGTTCCTGGGCCCTTTGACAAGGGTTTCCTTCAGGGCTCCGGAGATAAAACCGTACCGGGCTTCGGTGATCAGTGTCTCTGAAGACTCGTGGTATAAGCTCTCCAGGCGTGCAATCTCTTTCGTGGCAGCTTCTTTGATCATATCGTAGTTCTCCCATGCCGACATGGAAAAATTTGCGGATTTATCCTTTTCCAGAAGCTTGATGGCGTAAAACCGTGAGGAAATGCGGATGGTGAGTTTTTTGTTTTCCAGGATGAGGTCCTGCAAAACCCTTAAAGAATCTTCTATTTCTTTTCCGAAGTTTATATGGACATGGCGGGTTATGGGTTCACGGTCTTCATATACGTCAATGACCTTTTCAAAAAGTTTGTAAATACCTTTTCCTCTGGTAGAGATGGTTGGAACAACAGGCATTCCCAGAAGTTTTCCCAGGGCCTGGTAATCCAGACGGTCTCTTTTTTTCAGGATATCATCGTACATGTTCAGTGCCATGACAACCCTCAGGTCCATATCTATAAGCTGGGTCGTGAGGTACAGGTTCCGTTCCAGGTTGGAGGCGTCTACAACATTGATGACAATATCAGGTAATTCTCCCAGCAGGTATTTCCTTACGTAAAGTTCTTCCGGGGTTAAAGCCGACAGGGAATAAGTTCCCGGAAGGTCGATCAGGTTAAGGGTATATCCGTTAAACTCAAAGGTGGCTTTCTTGGATTCAATGGTAACGCCTCCGTAGTTGCCGACATGTTCCTTGGAGTGGGACACCTGGTTGAACATGGTCGTTTTGCCGCAGTTGGGGTTCCCTACCAGGGCAATATTGATGATTTTTCCCTTTTTCAGTGCTTGTTCCCGCAGCACCTCTTCCGTAATCACTCCGTTGAATTTGTTTCGTGTCAGATTACGGGCTTCTTTTTCTGTAATGACTTCAATCAGGGTGGCTTCACTGCGCCGCAGGGACACAGCATATCCCATGATGGAATATTCTATGGGATCTTTTAAGGGAGCATTTCTTATTACTTTAATTTTTTGACCCTTGACGAAACCCATTTCCCCCATCCTTTTACGGAAGGAACCACGACCCATGACTTTGGCGATGAATGCGGTTTCGTTGGTATTTAATTCGGAAAGCCTCAATTTAACCCATGTTTATTTCAACTGCGCATAATATATACAGCACATTTTAAATTATGCAAACTTACGGCTAGCATGGGAAAAAAACAATACCCACTTATGGGGATTGTTTTACGAGAATATGTAAAAGGTTTTTTATTGCATCCGCTATCACAATAGCCGGATCCAGGATAAAAAGAGCTAATACCGGTGTATTGAGAAAAGGAAAGATTACTCTTGGCTTTCACCAAGATCTTCAAATTCTACATTGGTGAAATCTTCCTCCAGGGGTTCTGCGGTTTGAACAGCAGGTTCTTCGTGAGGCACAGTGGGAGACGCTTCTGTCTGTGCTTCTTTTGATGCTTCTGTTTCTTTCCGGAGCTCGGGTTGTTCTTTCCGGATATATTCCAGAACTTCACTCAACCCATTCATGAAACCGTCAAAGTCTTCCCGGTAAAGAAAAACTTTGTGTTTTTCATAAAAAGGCCGGCCTTCTTTCCCGAAACGTTTCTTACTCTCTGTGATGGTCAGGTAATACTCATTCTTCCGGGTTGACTTCACATCAAAAAAATAGGTTCTTTTTCCCGCACGGACAGTAACAGAATAAATCTCATCCCTGCCGTTGCTTTCCTGGTTTTCATTTTTTTCAAATCCTTCTTCCATCATACTTCAATTTTAGGTTTCCTGGTTTTGGTTAAGTGCGTTTAGATGGTCAAATGTAAAAAAATATTTTTAAAATGTTCAAATGTTGTTGTTAAAGATATTTCTGCCGTGCAATTCCGTATATATTCCGTATATAATATTATTTGCAGGCTGTCGGGTGAATAGAAAATAGGGGGTGTGGTAACCGATAAAATACTTATCTTTGGGCCTTAATTTATGACAGAATTGATATGTTGAGCAGGAGACTCATCCGGATAAAAGTATTACAGGTACTATATGCTTATTCCAAAAAATCCTACAGCACTGTAAAGCAAGCGGAAAAAGAGCTGAAGACATCCCTTGAACGTACCTACTCCTTGTTTTTTATGATTATCCTTCTGTTAAGGGATGTTTCAGATTATGCAGAGGAAAGGATCCGTCTGGGTAAAGAGAAGAAAATGCCTACCCGGGAAGATTTGCATCCCAATACCCGCTTTCTTGAAAACCGTTTACTCAGGGATCTTTCGGATCACAAAGAGATTGAAAGTTATGTGAGAAATCATGCTCTGTCCTGGCAGGATTCGCGACACATAGTGAAGAATATCTATCAGAAACTTGTTACTTCCGAAGCTTACCGTTCCTATATGGAATCAGAAACGAACTCCTATAAAAAAGATGTGGGAATCATTAAATACCTGCTCAGTGAGATACTCCCCGAATCGGAAGACCTTTGTTCCGTACTTGAAGAGCAGAGTATATACTGGAATGATGAACTGGAATTTGTCCTTTCCGTCCTGCTTCGTTTTTTCGAACAATTTCCGGGTAAGCAAACTGAAAATATTGCAATTCCCCCTTTGTTTAAGAATAAAGAAGATGAAGATTTTGCTTACAAATTATTACATAAGAGCATATTTCATACCGAAGAATACAAAATGCTCATAAAGGATCATGCCGATCACTGGGATGTGGATCGCATCGCCAGGATGGACATTCTCATCCTGATACAGGCTATTGCCGAGATCCTTCATTTTCCGGAGATCCCTGTACGTGTAAGCATCAATGAATATATCGAGCTGGCCAGATATTACAGCACTCCGAAAAGTTCCGTATTTATCAATGGATTACTGGACAAAATTGTTTCCGACCTGAGAAAAGCAAACAAAGTCCACAAAGAAGGACGCGGGTTGATCGGGGAGATTTGAAACATTCCGGTAAAATTATTTCCGGAAAAGAACAGAAGTTCTGTTGTTGGTGATGTGCTAAAAATCTTGTTTCTTTGCAATAGAAAAAATAAGAGCCTTATGAAGAGGATTGTTTTTGTGATTGCCATTGTAACGTTCTTTATTTCGGCCTGTAACCAAAAACATGCGGGAACAGCGGGAGAAAACCGATCGACGGTAACGGAAAATACAGCCCGGGCTGATACCGGTCATGCCAGGATACAATTTAAAGCCTATCAACATGATTTTGGGAATATGGTGGAAGGGGAGATTGTTTCGTATATTTTTACATTTACCAATACAGGAACAGCCCCTCTGTTGATTAGCTCGGCCTCCGCCTCATGTGGTTGTACGGTGCCAAAATATTCAAAAAAACCTGTTCAACCGGGCGATAGCGGAGAACTGGAGGTGGTTTTTAACAGCCGGGGAAAACTGGGCGCACAACACAAAACCATTGCTGTCAGGGCGAATACGCGACCTCCGGTGACCCTGCTGATTATTACTGCGAACGTTAAGGAAAAAGAATAGAAATCCAACTTGTAAACCAGAAAACATTAAATAAATTTCATAATTAAAACTGAAAAAAATGAGTTACTTAAGTATGATTCTTGCTACGGCCCAGGGTGGTCAACAACAACAAAACCCGATGATGTCGCTTTTATTTCTGGTGGCAATCATTGTGATTTTTTATCTTTTTATGATCAGACCCCAGGTAAAAAGACAAAAAGAACTGAAAAATTACCGTGAGAGCCTGAAGAAAGGGGACCGGGTAATCACAACGGGAGGTATTTACGGTAAAATTACCGATGTGAAAGACAATACGGTTACGCTGGAAATTGCCGACAATACAAGGGTCAGGGTGGACAAGAGCGCTGTTCTGAAAGATGCCTCCGACCTGGGACAGCAGAAATAATCCAAAGCCTTGGACCGGCTGGAAAAAATAAGAGACTGGCTTCGCGATCGGATAAAAAATATAAAATTTGGCCGCGATACGGTAATCTTTTTGTTTTTTCTGGCCCTTTCTACGGTATTCTGGCTTTTTAACCAACTGAGTAAGGATACTACAGCTGATTTTTCAGTGCGGGTGCGGTTTAAAAATGATGTGCCTGATCGTGTAATCCTAAACGATCTTCCGGAACATCTGATATTGCAGGCAAAGGGGCAGGGATACACCCTGATGAAATATAAATTAAAACCGTACGTGAAACCTCTGGAGGTGGATCTTAGGTCTTTTCCTTTGCGACCTGTGGAGTCAGGGAATAACCGGGTGTTTTATCTGTTGACCTCTTACCTGAGGGGAATGGTGAATGACCGGATGGGAAGAAGCCTTGATGTTACAGGCATACGGCCGGATACTTTATATTTTGTTTTTGACAGTCTGATCAAAAGAAAACTGCCTGTTTTTCCTGATGTGAAGATTACACTGGCCCGGCAATTTATTTTTAAAGAACCCATACACGTGGACCCCGATACTGTCATGGCTTCAGGTCCTGCAGCTCTGTTGGATACCCTGAAAAGCATTACTACGAAACATGCGGAATTCAATGAGGTAGCGGAGTCTTTTGAAACATTACTGCCGGTACAGTCATTAAAAAACGTGAAGGTCACTGCCGGAAAAATAAAGATAAAAGTAGAGGTTGAGCAATTTACCGAAGCCGGTTTTGAAATACCGGTTGAGGAAATCAACGTACCCGATAGCGTCAGGCTGTTTTTATTCCCTGCCAGGGTTAAAGTGACTTTTCATGTGGGGCTAAGCCGATACAAAAAAGTCTTACCCGAACTTTTTACTGCACAGGTGGATTATAAGGATGTGGCCAAGGACCGGTCGGGGAAGATCAGAGTCTATCTGGTACAGAAACCGGATTATATTGAGTCTGTTCGCATTGATCCTTCCAGGGTGGAGTATTTAATTGAAAAGATACGGTGAAGAGAGTAGGGGTCACAGGAGGTATAGGAAGTGGGAAGTCTTTTGTGTGCTCGGTGTTTGAGCATATGGGGATTCCTGTTTATAATGCTGATAACCGGGCCAGAGAGCTGATGAAAAGATCGCCGCAACTCAGAGAGTCGCTTACTGCATTACTGGGGGAAAAAGCATACCGCGAGGATGAATTGAACAGGTCTTATCTGGCACAAATACTTTTCAGGGATCCTGCCATGCGCGAGAAGATCAACGGACTGGTACATCCTGAGGTCTTCATGGATTTTCAACAGTGGGTACAAAAAAATCAGGGGAAACACTATGTCATTCAGGAGGCGGCTATTATTTTTGAAAGTGGCGCTGACCGCTTACTGGACAGGGTTATCAATGTGTATGCTCCTGTACGCGAACGGATTCAGCGATTGATGAGTCGCGATAATCTGGAACCGGAAGAGATCAGAAAGAGAATGCGTAGTCAGATAACCGAAAAAGAACGCCGCCAAAGGGCTGACTATGTCCTGGTAAATGACGGAAAAAGAATGTTGTTGCCTCAGATCGTGAGAATACATAATGATTTGTTAAGAAATTGAATTAAACATGGGAAAATTCGGAAAATGGATCGGCGGGGGCCTGGGATGGGCCTTTCTCGGACCGCTGGGAGGAGTTTTGGGATTCGTGATCGGGTCCATTTATGATAAAGCCGACGACGTAAAACAGTTAAAACCCGGACAGACGACCAGGGGAGATTTTACCGTCAGTCTGCTGGTGCTGCTGGCAGCCGTGATGAAAGCCGACGGAAAAGTAGTGCGCTCTGAACTGGATTATGTCAAAGAGTACTTGAGAAGATCTATGGGGCCGGAAGGAGCCAGGGAAGCGGTGATCATGCTGCGGGATATTCTGAAACAGAATATCCCCGTGCAGGATGTAAGTTTGCAGATCAGCCGTTATCTGGACTACCCCAGCCGCTTGCAGCTACTGCATCTGCTGTACGGACTGTCGGGCGCTGATAAAATTATGCACCCAAAAGAGCTGGAGATGATCGATCTGATAGCCCGGAATATGGGTGTATCCGAAACAGACCGTCAATCCATTAAATCCATGTTCGTACCGGATACTGACGCCGCCTACAGGATCCTTGGCCTGGACAGAACAGCTACCGATGAAGAAGTGAAAAAAGCTTATCATAAAATGGCTGTCGAATATCATCCTGACAAAGTAAGTTATCTGGGGGAAGAGTTTCAGAAAGTTGCCAAGGAGAAATTCCAGAAGATAAATGAAGCCTACGAGACCATCCGGAAAGAAAGAGGAATAAAATGATTTGCCCCGGAAAAATTGATTTTTTATCGGAGCATTCTATCTTTGCAGGTAATTGTTTAGATTTGTGATGTTATACGGATATTTATTGAGTCAATAAATTTTTTAACCATGGATATGAAAGATATTATGGCGATCTCCGGGAAACCGGGTTTATACAAGTTTGTGGCTCAGGGTCGCAACGCTATCATTGTGGAAAACATTGAAACAGGCAAAAGAACCAGCGCTTTTACTTCCGAAAGAATCAATTCGCTGGAAGAAATATCTGTCTTTACCGATGATAAAGACATCCCATTGAAAGAGGTCTTTAAGGCCATTTTTGATAAGGAAGAAGGAAAAGAAAGCATCTCTCCCAAATCGGAGTCCCGGGAGCTGAAAGAATACTTTGCCGAAGCAGTACCTGATTATGACCGGGAAAGAGTGTATGTTTCAGATATCAGGAAGATTATCTCCTGGTATAACCTCTTGCAGAAGAATGATATGCTTTCTTTCCCGGAAGAGAAAGAGAAGGCAGAAGAAAAAGAGGAGAAATCCGCTTCAGAAACGGAAACCCCGGAGAAACCGAAAGAGGAGAAGAAGCAGGATAAAGCTTCCACGGGAAAAGAGGAAGAGAGTTAGCGTACAGATTATCTGTAACATTTTGATGAAATGAGGGAACGTGAGTTGAAACCCGTCAGGATGAAAAGACATTTTCTTCCTGACAACTTGCCTGTTACCAGTTGGGAAGACATAAAGCCCTGGTTTGAGGATTTGCAAGAGAGAGTTATCCGGAAGCCGGAAGAAATGGAAAGATGGCTTACCGATCGTAGTGAACTGGCTTTTGTGCTGGAGGAAGAGTTGGCCTGGCGGTACATCCGCATGAACTGTCATACGGATAATACGGAATATGCCGCGTTGTTTGAGACCTTTGTGTCGGAGATCGAGCCTGAAATCTCCCGGTGGTCTGACAAGCTGGATGAAAAATTCCTGACTCATCCACTCTCTTTGCAACTGGATAGGGAGAGGTATAAGGTGCTGCTTCGTACCGTGAAAAACCGTCACGATCTGTTCAGGGAAGAAAATGTGCCTTTGCAGGCCGGGCTGCAGGTGCTGGAACAGGAATACGGGAAGATCGCCTCACAAATGACGGTGACCCTCAGCGGAAAAGAATTGACGCTGCAGCAGGCTTCCAATTATCTTAAAGAACCGAAGCGAGCCTTGAGAAAAGAAGCTTTTCTGAAGATCACTCAACGGCGCCTGGAGGATGCGAAGACTTTACAGAAATTATTTACCTCCCTGATAGAAAAAAGATCGGTAGTGGCACACAATGCCGGCTTCGGTAACTACCGGGATTACAGGTTTGCCGAGTTAGGCCGTTTTGATTACACCGTGAGTGACTGTGAGGAATTTCATGAGTCGATCCGCCGGACGGTCATGCCGCTGGTGGAAGAAATGCATACCTGGCGCCGGGAAGCGATGAGAACTGACAGACTCAGCCCTTATGACCTGGAGCATGATCCGTTGGGACGGCCGCCGCTGAAACCTTTTAAAGAGGTACAGGAACTGGTGGAGAAAGCTTCCGAAGCTTTCTCCCGGATCAACCCCCTTTTTGGAGCTTTGCTGCATGCCATGGACCGGGAAGGGTATCTCGATCTGGACTCCAGAAAAAATAAAGCGCCCGGAGGATTTAATTACCCCCTCTATGAAAGTAATCTGCCATTTATTTATATGAATGCTACAGGCAATCTGCGGGATGTGGAGACCTTGTTTCATGAAGGAGGTCATGCCATTCATTCCTGGCTGAGCCGGGAAATCCGGCTGATTGAGTACAAAGAACTCCCCTCCGAGGTGGCTGAGCTGGCTTCCATGTCTATGGAACTGATATCTATGGATCACTGGGATGTATTCTTCCCCGCCAGGGAAGATCTGTTACGCGCTAAAAAAGACCAGCTGGAAGGGATCATACGTATTTTGCCCTGGATAGCTGCCATTGACAAATTCCAGCACTGGATCTATACCCACCCCGGACATTCGTACGAAGAAAGGAACGATACCTGGGTAAAGATCATGAAAGATTTTTCATCCTCGCTGGTGGACTGGAGCGGGTTTGAGAAATACAGGAGCCATACGTGGCAGACTCAACTGCATCTCTTCGAAGTGCCTTTTTACTACATCGAATACGGGATTGCTCAACTTGGGGCCATTGCTATATGGAAAAACTACCGGGACGATCCTGAAAAGACCATCCGGCAATATATGGACGCCCTCTCGTTGGGGTACTCCCGTCCTATTCCGGAGATCTATCAGACTGCCGGGATACGTTTTGATTTCAGCCTCGCATATGTCCGTGAATTGATTTCTTTTCTGAGAAATGAACTGGATCGGCTCTGACGCTTCCGGTTCTTTGATCCTGCCTCCTGCAGGCAGGAATCTTTTAACGATCTTCGTTTTCTTTCGTTCTCTCCCACAAAGCGTCCATCTCTTTCAGGGTGAGGTCAGAAAAGGTCTTTTTTTCTTGCTGTGTTATATGCTCCATCTCCGAAAAACGCCGGATAAATTTGGCGTTGCTTCTCTCCAGGGCGATCTCGGGATCCACTCCATACAGGCGTGCCGCATTGATGACTGAGAAAAGAAGATCTCCGAATTCGGTTTCCAGTTGTTCTTTCTGTTGAGAGGACTCTTTTTCTGCGATCTGTTCTTTTACTTCCCCGATCTCTTCGTCCAGTTTTTTCCAGATCTTTTCCCTGTTTTCCCAGTCAAACCCTATTCCGCTGACTTTTTCCTGAATGCGCAGGGCTTTGATCATAGCCGGCAGAGCAGAGGGTACCCCCGCCAGGACAGCGTGTTTCTGGTTGTTTTTTTCCTTTAGTTTCAGATGTTCCCAGTTTTCCAGTACCTGGGCGGCAGTACTGGCCTGTGTGTCCCCATAGACATGTGGATGCCGGTATATCAGCTTCTCGCAAAGCGTATTGATCATCCCGGCCAGTGTGAAAGCATTCTCTTCCTGTGCCAGCTTGGCGTAAAAGACAACGTGGAGCAGGAGATCGCCGGTCTCGATCTTAATCTCTTCCCTATCTTTTTTTACGATGGCATCGGCCAGTTCATATGCTTCCTCGATGGTAAGCTTCCGCAGACTCTCAAAAGTCTGTTCACGATCCCAGGGGCATTTTTCCCGCAGATCGTCCATAATGTGCACCAGCCTGTCAAAAGCCTGGAGATAATCAGGTAATTTTTGTGAGTGGTTCATGGATAATGTCAAAGTTATTTTTTAAATTTTATGCGTATGGAGGAGTTTATATCAAGTCCCAGTAGTTCACCGGCATTGCCGTGATAAATAGCTATCTCAAGCAGATCAAGCGAATTGAACAGTGCCAGGATATCTCCGGGGGGGGTCTCGTAATAGTGTTTATTCAGACGGATGATACGGTACAGACTGCTACCGGTACCGGGATATATTTCAAAAGACCTGCCTGCCCCGACACGGTCGAAGGTTTCTTTCGTAATGTTCGTGATGGCGTTGCCATACGAATCAATATAGATCACCAGACCGGTGATGATCCCTTCTTCAATGGCTGCCCGCATCGGATGGATGCTATCCGGTTTTCCGGCCGGCTGTCCCAGATCTTTGGGCTTTTTACCGGAAACCAGTGCACAGGCTACCGGGACAAACTGGTCGAGAACGGGAAACAGGGTTTTCTTTTCGGCGGCAGGAATCCGGTAAACCTCTCCGGGACCGTCGGGGAAAATCAATCCTGCAAGTCCTGTATCAGCCATGATGAAATATTGTCCTTCATGCCCTATGATCAATGGTTCTTCCTTACTTTCAGCCTGCAGGCCGACGATATGGACCGTTCCTTTCGGAAAAAACCCCCAGGTGTTGCGCAGGATGAACGCTGCTTTTTGCTGGTGGAAAGAAGGAATACCATGAGCGATGTCCACAATACGGGCATTGGGGCATAAAGAGAGGATCTTTCCCTTTACGGCGCCGGTGTAATAATCTCCCTGATGCCAGTCGGTGGTTAACGTTATGATGTTCATCCCTGCAAAAAGTATTAAAAATATAGTAACATCCTGAAAAAATACTCTTATTTTGCAAGAGCAAAAGTAATAATTCTCTTAAACCTTTATGTCAGAAAAGATCATATATTTGGAAGGGATTGATCCGATGATGCTTTATGGTATCCATAACATAGCCATGGAGCGGATTAGCGGGGCTTTTCCGAAACTTAAGATCATCCCCCGGGGCAATGAGATAAAAGCGGTGGGAGAACCCCGGGAGATCCGTATCTTTGAAGAAAAGATACGGGAGATACTGGATTTTATACATCATCACAATACGCTGAGTGAAGAGGACCTGAATGATCTTCTGGGTGCAACCTATTCTGTCATGAAGGATAAGCAGGATCAGGGAGATACAATTATTTTCGGGGTGGATGGTCAGCCCATCAAAGCCCGGACAGTGAACCAGACCCGTTTGGTGAAGGTAGCCGCCCGCAACGATCTGATCCTGGCCATCGGTCCTGCCGGTACTGGAAAGACCTACACCGCCATTGCGTTGGCAGTGAGCGCTCTGAAAAACAGAGAGGTGCGCCGTATCATCCTAACCCGGCCGGCTGTAGAAGCCGGTGAGCACCTGGGCTTCCTGCCCGGCGACGTACGGGACAAACTGGATCCTTACCTCCAACCCTTGTATGATGCCCTCAGGGATATGGTGCCTTTTAAAAAACTGAGCACTTACCTGGAAGATGAAACGATCCAGATCGCTCCCCTGGCTTTTATGCGGGGACGTACCCTGGAAAACGCCTTTGTAATCCTGGATGAAGGACAGAACGCTACCGTAAACCAGTTGAAAATGTTTCTGACACGCATGGGCATGAACTCAAAGTTTATTGTTACTGGCGACGTCACCCAGATTGATCTGCCCCGGAAAAGAAATTCGGGCCTGCTGCAGGCTATGAAAATTCTGGAAGGGATCCCGGGGATCTCTATCGTGCAGTTCGGTCAGGAAGATATCGTACGTCATCCCCTTGTGAAAGATATCGTGGATGCTTATGACAAGGAGAGTAAACAGAGCCGGGAGGAAGAGGATGAGACAAATAACAGGAAAGAAAATGAGGAACAATCAAATGTGTAAACATGGGAAAAGAGACTGCTTTACTGAAAACGGATTTTGCTTTTGACGGGATGACGTCCCGCTATGAAGGAAAAGTGAGGGATGTATATACTCTCCGTGATCAATGGATGGTTATGGTGGTAACAGACAGAATCTCCGCTTTTGACGTCATCCTGCCCAAAGGCATTCCATATAAAGGACAGGTGCTGAACCGGATTGCGGTGAAGTTTCTGGATGCTACCGCAGATATTGTGCCTAACTGGAAAATCTCATCGCCTCATCCCAATGTTACCATCGGTTTTAAGGCGGATCCTTTTAAGGTGGAAATGGTGGTCAGAGGTTATCTTACCGGCCATGCCTGGAGAGAATACAGGTCGGGAAAAAGAACACTTTGCGGCATCCCTCTCCCCGAGGGGATGAAAGAACATCAGCGTTTCCCGGAACCAATCCTAACCCCTACCACCAAAGCCGAAATCGGTCATGATGAAGATATTTCCAGAGAAGAGATCATACGGTCGGGACTGGTGCCTGCAGAAGAATATGAAGAGCTGGAGAGACTGTCTCTCGCCTTGTTCAGGAGAGGAACGGAGATGGCCGCAGAAAAAGGACTGATCCTGGTGGATACCAAGTATGAATTTGGAAAAAGGAATGGAAAGATTATCCTGATAGATGAAATACATACCCCCGATTCTTCCCGGTATTTTTATGCAGACGGTTATGAATCCCGTCTTGCCAAAGGAGAACCGCAACGACAACTGTCAAAAGAGTTTGTCAGGGAATGGTTGATAGAAAAAGGATTTCAGGGAAAAGCAGGCCAGCAGATCCCGGAGATGACACCGGATTTTGTGGAGGAAGTTTCGCGGCGCTATTTAGAATTATACGAACAAATTACCGGAGATCCTTTTGAAAAAGGAGCATTGGATAACCTTGAGGATCATATTTACCGGAGTGTGGAAGAAGAAGTGAAGAAATTCTAAAAATCCGGAGGCAGGCGGATTTGCTGCAGCGTGCACAGCATAAAAACGATTATGCAGGAACTACAATCCGATGATCTTTCTGATTTTGTACTCCAGTTCTTCGTGTTGGGTAAAAGGACGGGAGCCGAATAATTTTTTCTGTCTCACTTCATCCAGACTTTCGGGGTCGCCGGGACGAAAGTGTAATTGTTTTTCCGGGACGCCCAGTATCATGGGCATCTCTTCAAATACAAAACCGTAGATATGCCGTATCAGGGAGTCGCGATGGTCGGATAACTCCAGTGTTTCGAGGGCTTTCTCGAATGGAATCGTTTCAGCAAATCCCCGTTCGCCTTTGTAATACTGATCTTTTCTTTTGTGGAATTCCTCAATCTGTACCGGATCCAGTGCGCGGGCCATATCCAGGGCAAACTCCATAAAACGGTGAAAAAGAAAATCGGTAATATCCTTACTGCTGCTGCCTTCATAAGCCAACAGAGCAGCGCTGTGGTGCCAGCGACGTTGCATTTTGATGAGATGATAACGGTCAGAAACCCCGACCCACCACTGCCGGGCCTGTGTCAGATACTCTCCGGCTTTTTTACGGTCGCCTTGTCCGAGGTGGAAATCGGCCAGCCGGATTATGTGGTAGTAAGTGTCTGCTGAAGGCGGATGTTTTTGAAGGAATTTTTCCAGGTAATCTATGGCTTTTCCGGGACTTTCCATTTCCAGCAATTCAGCCATGGTGATATGGACATTCAGGAAATAAGAATCCGTGCCGGGCAACCGCTTGATCAGATCCTCCATCCATTGGCGGGCTTCTGTATAGGGGAGCTTCGCGTCTTTCTTCATATAGGGGACCAGCTTGTTAACAGTGGTTACCAGGGCGGTGTTTCTTTCTTCCAGATAATTTTCTGCAAGATCCTCAAGAAATAAAACTGCTTCATGATACCCTTTGGTCTTGCGTATTCGGGTAGCCTGGATCATCAGGTGGTGAATATCCGCTTTTGGAATTTTTAGGGCAGAATCGTTGGGTGTGGCTGCAGGGCCAAGGTCAAGCACCGGATCGGAAGCAGCAGCATGCCTGCCTTGCCCGCCCTTGTTTCCGAACCATTTTTTTAAAAATGACAGCATGTATATTCTCTTAACCCGGGGTTTGTGAATTGATTTTCTGAAAGTATAAAAATCTTTGCAAAATTCAAAAACAAATCTTAAAAAAAGCCTCTTTTTCAAGCTACTTAAACCCTATGGGGATAAGAAAATAAAATGGCAGAATCCTTTTAAATGATTGCAGATAAAAGCACACGGATAAGCATTCGCGATTAAAATGCAACTACGTAGATAACCCTGGCTCCTCAACTCTTAGCCCTCTTCTCCTGCATTATAATCCAGATAGTCCAGTAACAAGGGAATTTCGTCGGGGTCAATCCCGTTTTTCAGCAACCAGGGTTTGTCTGCCTCAAAGGAAGTCAGGAAGTTGTGGAAGGACTCAAATCCTCTCCGGATGGAAGCCTCATAAAGCCGGATTGCTTCAGGACGGTTCTTCAGAACCCATTCCACATGACCTGCATTCAGGTAATCATGCCGTGTGGGGGCTTTTTCAAGAATCTTTCCATAGTATTTCCTGGCTTCATTCAGTTTGCCCAGTGCAAAATAGCACCATGCGATAGGTCGCCAGATCTTGATAGAATTGGGCTGATTATATTCTACCTTGAAGTAATGTTTCAGTGCCTGGTCGAATTTTTCCATATCCAGGTAACAATGGCCTATGGAGGCCTGGATGTACATATTTTCAGGATCGTGTTTTTCGGCCTGGCCGTAATACTTCAGGGCCTCTTCGGGTTTTTTCAACGCCCGGTAACAATAGGCAATCTTTTTAACAAGCCATTTTTTGTTTTTATCAAACAGTTCGGCTTGTTTATAATATTCCAGGGCCTCTTCATAGCGCCGCAGTTTCTGACAGGCGTATCCCATCTTTTCCATCAGTTCGTAAGAGGGGGGATGCTGATCACCCTTCAGTTGCCGGAAAATATCCAAAGCTTCTTCATACCGATCGTGTTCGAAAAAGTAGGCGCCTATGGTTTCCCTGACGGTACTTTCATGTACAAGTTTCCCGAAGAACCGGCTGTTATACAGATCCAGAGGGCGGCTGAAGAGATCGTCGAACTCATGGCGAAATGGGTAGAGCTTGAAGAAACGGTAAAGATCCTGAATATACTGAGTGTAAATGACTTTTGATTTCTGGTCGGGTTTCAGCATGTTGTCTTCGCGGGTCAGCTCATTCATCCCTTCCAGTTCGGCATTGAACAGGTTCACAATGACTTGCTTCTGAGCTGCCGGCATGATACGCAGGTTCATGCAGAAAGAATATTTGTCGGAGTTACAAATAAATGGAGTTTGAAACAGTCCTTCGACGAAAGTGTTTTTGTCAAATTCATGTTCTTCTCCCGCAAGAGACTCGTCAACTACCGGATTGTCCGGGAAGAAAGGCGTAAACCAGTTCATGAGCTCTTCGAAAAAACTAAAGTTTTTCAGGTGGGCAAAAGCCGACATGAACACATCGGCTCCTTCCATCTGCAGTTTTGAGAATTCTTCCATCTTGGCATACAGGTTCTCCGACCCTTTGAATACTCTCGACCAGTCCGGGTTCTTATCTTCCAGGAAATCTTCCGGGATCAGCTCATCCAGTTTCAGCTTTTCCTGCAGGTTGGGTCCCAGTTTGGTGATCTCGGGAATGATTTCCTCTTTCAGCTTTTTGGTGATCTTTTCCGTTTCTTTCGAGCGGATGATCTGTAAGGTGATGGCTTCGATATCTTTTTCAATATTTTGTTGTTCCCCAAGGCCGGCCAGTATATCTTCCAGTTCGGGATAAACGGGGAGGATATCATCAAACTGATAGAAAGCCAGTATCATGCCTGTGAGACTGCGTTCCCGTACTTCGGGTTCCGAATCCAGAAAATAACGATGCAGCAGGACAAATTTGGTCTGGTCAAAGTATCGCAGGAGAGAAAGGGTGATGGCACTGACAAACAAAGCCCGTTCGTGCCAGGCAAATTTCCTGTGGTCGAGGGTGAGATCAACCAGTTCGTGAGCACCCTCCGTATATTCGTCCGTGAGCCAAAGGTAATTGAACAGGTTTCGGATCATCTCATGATGTTTCCTGTATTCACCGGGCAGAGGGCTGTTGAGGCCATAATCCCCTTTCAGCAATTCTTTGATATCCTGACTGAAATAAAGATCATCCAGCTTGTTAATGTACTCATTGCCACTCAGGCGCTGCCTCATGTTGAAATCGTGTTTCAGAACGGAGGTCTGGCGTGTGGTATCCTTTTCCAGAATCTTTTCGCGTGTACGGTTGTTCAGCTGAAGAATAGAACGCCGAAGGTGGTTATATATCTTCATCCTTTCCGGGTCGTCGATCCCTTCCATCGTATATTTTAACATACTTTCATAGGTAATGTTCAGATTCTCCAGCGTGGTGATTAATTCTCCCAACTGGGTATCCAGTATCAACCCTTTCAGCTCTTCCAGTGCCTTTTTCAGACGTTGTATGGCAACCAGTTTGTTGATTTTCCGGTATCTCTGATTGATTTCTTGCGTATTCATCTTTTGCGAATCTTTATTATATGATCTTTATAGCATGACAAAATTCGTTCCATGACTTGTTTTTGCCGTTTTGGCAGGGAAAATGCATTTTCCCGCCAAACGGCTGTTATCTTTAGTAAGATACGTAAAATTGTTTTCTCAGGGAATAAAATTTAACAAGGGTTGTCATATAGTCATAACACGGATTGTCATAATTTGTAAGTATTACTTTGATTTTGCAAAAAACCTTATGCACGGGTTCTATGCTTTTCTTCTCCTCCTGTATGTTTTTTTGCGGGTGCCTGACCGGTCGCTTCAGACGAAGAGCCTGGTAACGGGGATGACATAATCGACAAAATGCCGGGTACTGGTGATCATAAAAAATTAACCAAACAGAATAAAAACCTTTTTTTGATTGTCTAAATTGCGTTAATTATAAAGAAAAATATTTCATGATGAAGATTATCAGATTTTCTTTGCTTACGGTTATGATGGTTCTGACAGGGATGACGCAAGCGCAGCAGACACAGCCGTGGTCGCTTCAGGCATGTATTGATACTGCTTTGCAGAATAATATCCAGATGAACCAGCAGCGGCTGAACAACCGGCTGACAGAGATAAATTATGAACAGTCCAGGGCCCAACGTATCCCTACCCTGAATGCTTCTGCTTCACAGTCGTATAGCTTCGGGAGATCTATTGACCCTTATACCAACCAGTACAATAACAATAACTTTGCCAGCAACAGTTTTTCCATGAATTCCAGCCTGACCCTTTTCAACGGGTTTCAGATAAAAAACAAGATCAAGCAAAATGCAATTGATCTGAAAGCCGGTGAAAAAGACCTGGAAACCCTGAAAAAGAATGTTACGCTGAATGTCGTGTTAGGATATGTGCAGGTATTGTTTGCCTATGATCAATTGGAGAATGCTCGCACCAAAGTGTCTTCGACAAAAGCTCAGGTGGAAAGAACTGAAAAACTGGTAGAGATGGGAGAGCTGCCGGAGAGCAATCTGTTACAGATGCAATCACAAATGGCCACCGATCATTATGCACAGGTCAATGCGGAAAACCAGTTATGGATGTCCAAAGTGAACCTGATGCAGTTGATGGAGATCCCGGTGAGTGCCGGTTTTGATGTGGTAAGGCCGCAATTGCCCGATTCCCTTGACACCCGGATTCTTACACGCAAAACAGACGAGATTTATCAGGAAGCATTGCACACGCAGCCACAGGTGCAAAGTGCTGCCCTGAAAGTGATGAGCGCAGAAAAAAATCTTGAAATATCGCGTGGAGCCATGTATCCGCGTTTGTCCTTATCCGCTAATCTCAGTTCGGGATATTCCAACGCCCGTTCCCTTTACGACCGTAGTTATACGACCGTAACCCAGGAAATCGGATATCTGGCTTCAGACCCGACTGAAAAAGTGCTGGCTGACAAACAGCAGGCCCTGGTGGAATCCAGACCGTATCCATTCCAGAATCAGGTATGGGACAACTTCGGACAATCCGTGCGGTTATCTCTTAGTATCCCCATATTTAATAATAAGCAGGTAAAAACCAATATTAAACGGTCTATGATTAATATTGAGACGGCCCGCCTGAATGAATTAACCGTAAAAGTACAACTGAGGAAAGAGGTTGAACAGGCTTTCAGTGACCTGATCGTTGCTTCCAAAAGTTTTGCTGCTGCTTACGAACAATTACGGTCGGCCCGGAAGTCATATCTGGATGTGGAAAAAAAATATGATTTGGGGCTTCTGAATGCTACGGACTATCTGATAGAAAAAAACAATTATGCCAATGCTCAGGTGACGCTGACAAGAAATAAGTATGATTTTATTTTCAAGGAGAAGATCCTTGACTTTTATAGGGGGAAACCCATCCATTTTTAATACTGTCTTTGTGAAAAACGTAAGTAAAATTTTTAAAAAATGAAAAAAGGAATAATTATTGGTCTGGTGGTAATCATACTGGGTGCCGTTGTTTATTTTCTATGGTTCCGAAAGTCCGACAGGTCGTCTTCCGTTTCCTGGGAGACGGTAAGCATTGAACGGGGGAATATCCGGAATGAGGTGACGGCTACCGGCACGCTGCAGGCCGTGACAGAGGTAGAAGTTGGAACCCAGGTATCGGGCAAGATCAATGAGATCTTCGTGGATTTTAACTCAAAGGTCAGGAAAGGGGAGGTGATAGCCCGTCTGGATACCACTACGCTGGCTGCCCAGGTGTTTGATGCCCAAGCCACGATGCAGCGTATGAAAATACAATTGAGGCAGGCTGAAAGAGATTACAAACGTACCCGTGAACTTTACAAACAAAAGGTCATGGCCCGGATAGATTATGAGAAAGCCCTGAATGCATACGAAACGGCCCAGGCAAACCTTTATTCTGCCGAGGCACAGCTCAACAGGCTGAAAACCAACATGGGGTATGCCACCATCACTTCTCCGATCGATGGAGTGGTCATTTCAAGGAATGTTGAGGTGGGGCAGACCGTGGCAGCCAGTTTTAATTCGCCCACGTTGTTTCAGATTGTGAACGACCTGACAAAAATGCAGGTAGAAGCCGATGTGGATGAAGCAGATATAGGACAGGTGAAAGTGGGGCAGGAGGTGTCTTTCACCGTGGATGCCTATCCTGATGATAATTTTAACGGACAGGTCAGGCAGATACGGTTGCAACCGGTGGTTATCTCCAATGTGGTGAACTATATCGTGATCATTGATGTGCCCAACCCGGAAATGAAATTGATGCCCGGCATGACAGCCAGCCTGTCTATCTATGTGAACAAGGCGGACAGTGTCCTGTGTGTGCCGGCAAAAGCCCTGACCTTCCGGCCACCGGAAAGTTATCTGGAACATTATAATGAGAATCTTCCGGACTCGGTTAAAAAGAAACAGGATGAGAGAATGCAGCGTATCCGTCAGAGGATGAAATCGATGGGCATGACCGATGCACAGATAGACCAGCGCATAAAAAAATTTCAGGAGATGCGAAAGGAAGGCGGACAATCCGGCGCTTTTATGAACAGAGGAGGTGCTGCTGTGGGCGGAAGGCAGGCTTCCCGGAAAGTAACCTTTGGGAATATATGGATTCTTGAAAATAATAGCCTCCGCCCCGTGCGTGTCCGTACCGGCCTGTCTGACGGCAGATATACCGAGATTTCAGGCAGGGAAGTGAAGGAAGGTATGGAAGTGGTTACCGGTTATAGTATGTCCGCGGAAAAGAAACAATCCTCCTCAGAGATGCAGCGCAGTCCATTCCTGCCGAAGTTCGGAAGAGGGAGAAGATAAACAGGGATATTATGGATAAAAATATTATTAAAGTGCGGTCGCTGGTGAAAGTGTATGACATGGGAGAGGTGAAGGTACATGCCCTGCGCGGAGTGGATCTGGATGTGTATGCCGGAGAGTTTGTCTCCATTATGGGTCCCAGCGGGTCGGGAAAATCTACTTTCATGAACATTCTGGGATGTCTGGACCTGCCCACCTCGGGGAAGTATTTCCTGGATGGCGTGGATGTGAATACGCTCAGCCGCGATGATCTGGCCCATCTGCGAAACCGCAAGATCGGATTTGTGTTCCAGACTTATAATCTGCTGCCACGTACCACAGCCCTGGAAAATGTTGAGTTGCCTTTGTTTTATAACAGGGAGATCAAGAAAAAAGAACGCCTTGAACGGTCCAGACATGTGATGGAGATGGTGGGGCTGGCCGACAGGATGATGCATTATCCCAATCAACTATCCGGAGGACAACAGCAAAGGGTGGCCATTGCCCGTGCTCTGGTCAATAACCCGGTCATTATGTTGGCGGATGAACCTACCGGAAACCTCGATACCCATGCCAGCTTTGAGATCATGGACATTTTTCAGAAACTGAATGAGGAAGGAATTACTATTTGTTTGGTGACGCACGAGCCGGATATCTCTCAGTTTGCTGTTCGAAAAGTGATGTTCCGGGATGGGAAAATACACCGGGAAGTGATGGTACAGAACCGGAAAAATGCATGGGAAGAATTACAGAAATTGCCAAAAGAGGAAGAGGAAGATTACCAGGAAAACGAACAATCATGAGTTATATCAATTTATTTATCATTGCATACCGCTCCCTGAGTAAAAATAAGGTGCGTTCTTTTCTGACGATGCTGGGCATTATTATCGGTGTGGCTTCCGTGATTGCCATGCTGGCTATCGGGCAGGGATCGCGCAAAAGTATCGAACAACAGATCGCCGGACTGGGGAGTAACGTACTGATGGTCTTTCCGGGCTCCAGTTTTCGTGGAGGGGTATCGTCAGGGGCAGGCACAGGGCAACGCCTTGTGATTGATGATGCCTGGGCAATACGGGATGAATGTCCTTCGGTAAAATATGTGAGTCCGGTGGCCCGTACCAGTGCCCAGGTGATTGCCGGCGCCAATAACTGGAATACACAGATCACAGGTATTTATCCGGAATATTTTAAGATACGTGATCTGAAGATTGAATCCGGAACATTATTTACGGATAAAGATGCTGCCCGGGGTACCAAGGTGTGTGTGTTGGGGAAAACCGTGGTGAAGAATCTTTTTGGCGAAGGGGCCGACCCGGTGGGGGAGCGGGTACGTATCAGGAATATCCCTTTTCGTGTGATCGGGGTGATGCAGGCCAAAGGACAGTCGGGCATGGGGACCGATGAAGATGATATCATCTATGCCCCTTTCCAAACCGTGCAGCGTCGTCTGCGTGGACAGACCACACGCATTCAGATGATCTATGTTTCTGCTGCTTCGGAGGAACTGATGGACCAGGCTCAGCAGGAAATAGATAATCTGCTGCGGCAACGCAAGCACATTGCCCGCAATGATGAGGACGTGCCTTTTCGTATCCGTAACCAGCAGGAGATCCTGGATATGCTGACCTCGACTTCGGATACCATGGTGGGGCTCCTGGCCAGCATCGCTGCCATATCCCTCCTCGTGGGTGGCATAGGCATCATGAATATTATGCTGGTATCCGTGACGGAACGTACTCGTGAAATAGGTCTGCGTATGGCCGTGGGGGCCCGCAGTAAAGATATTCTGAGACAGTTCCTGCTGGAAGCTATTTTGCTCAGCTTCCTGGGAGGGTTGCTGGGAGTGATTCTGGGGGTGGGCTCATCCCGTCTGTTTGTATCCTTGCTGGGATGGCCGGTTAGCGTGACTTCGTATTCCATATTTCTGGCTTTTATCTTCGCTGCTCTGGTGGGTATTTTCTTTGGATGGTATCCGGCACGCAAGGCCGCCAACCTGATCCCTATGGAAGCTTTACGATATGAATAATTAGCACAAATTGCGCAATAGCATCTTTCTATTGCTTCATTTGGGATTATTGTTTATCTAAATCATATATGTCATGAAACGACTTGTTTTTTTCTTCACTTTATTAACGTGAGTTCGATAAAAGCAATGATTTAGAATAGAGCAAGTTGCCCATAAGTTTCCTGGGTTTTTTCGGCAAAAATGAATGGATATTCAAAGTTAACCGAGATCATCAGACAGTCATGATGAATAGGATTGATCAGAAGATCTTATTTGCCTGGGATGATGTCAGCTTATATGTTTCCGGATCAGAACCATCCTCCGTTGGAAGTATTGATACCGTCAGCGTGAGTTTCTCCCCCAAAAGTATAAAGGGGAAGACCCAAAAGGGTCAGGTCGCTGGCCGGGATGGGGAAATGCAGGGGTGTCCCTTTTTGCAGCATATCCCTGCGCCGCATATCGAAGAAAGATATGCCCACACCGGTGAGCATTAACTCAATATCCCTTTCATAAAAAATAGCTTTCAGCACTTCATTGGCGGGGGTGGCGGCATCCAGGGGGGCCAGTTGTCCGCGTTGCGTACGGGATCCATTGTTCAGTATGTCAATGGCTTCTGCCGTATTTCCAAGATGAACCAACGCTTCTGCAAGGATCAGCTCATTCTCGGTTTGTGTTAAATCGGGCACAGGTCCGGAAGCCGATACCAACCAGCTGTCATATCTTTTGCAGCGATAGAAGGAATTGAGATAATAAGGAGATTGAATGATGGCGGGAGGATCCCATGCCAGGTCTGTTACGGCCCGTGCATCATTGCTTACCAGTAACGAGCTGTCGGGTACCTGGCCGCCAGGGGTTTCCCAGGAAGTGTTGTCGTCGGGCCAGTGGGCCGGGAATTCGGGATCCATAAGGTTGATAATGCGTAAATCGACTCTTCCCCGGTTGGAGGAAGCAGCATATTGCCGGTATTCGTCTTTCCAGGTATCGTTGTCTGTTACCGGTGAAAGATCCCGGCTCACACCACCGGAAGCATAGTCGAAGATGCGTTGCCAGTCATTCTCTTGATTTTCATTCATATTCCTTGGCGATGACAACAATATCCTGGCAGCATAAGATCCAGCGATGGCAGACAGGTCGTCGGAGGAAACAGTAACGCCAGAGATAAAATTGGCAGGGAGGGTAAATGTGTGTTTATTGCTTATCATGAGGACACTGTCCAATGAAGCCAGGGCAAACCGGATCACCTGATGGTAATCCGAATATTCATTGTTAGGCAGGGGAGTATGGATATCTTCCAGGGGAGCTTTGTCAAAAAGCAGTCCCAGGTAACCATATCCGATGCCACGAACGAAATAGCTCCAGGCGGTAAGCATAGGTTTGATATCCTGCCCGTTATACAGGATGGTTTCCTTGCCTTCCATACTACGCAGGATATCGTTGGCCAGCAGGATCTCCTGATAGGAGGTGCCCCAGAAATCTTTGATGATATAAAGAAAAGAATAGTCGGTTTGGTTCTGGAATTCTTCCCTGGGTTCTTTGGCCAGATCCACCGCGGCTGCCTCACCGCTGGTAGTGGTGATCTGATCGGCTGCGGTAGCCAGTCCCAGGGCAGGCCCCTTCAGCGCGTGTGCCGCATTGAACCATCCCTGATATAGCCCGGCAGAAGCATCCAGCAACTCTTCCGGCGTTTGTAATATGTCACCGGGGCCCGGTTGATCCGGCTTGACATTCAAATCGGTACAGGACACGGTAAGAAGGAGTGCCGGTAATATAAAAGCAAAAGATATCTTTTTCATTACTATTCTGTAGTTTTAGACACCGGTATTACATAACGCCAAAAACCTATCAAATCGTGTGCCAATCCGGAAAATGGAATGGTGGAAAAAGAAAGAATGGAATGATAACCTGATATTGCATAGTAATTAACTTTTGCAGGTTACCCTTCCAGGAGTTTTTTCATGGCTGCCCTGTTTCGGAGATGGGTGATCTCTTTGGCTTCGGGGGTAAAAAGATAATCCAGCAACTCCCGGTAATGTTCCGTGATCTTGCCCCGAACCATTTTCATGGTGGAGTTAAGCATTTTATTTCCTTCCGTGAATCCTTCTTCGAGTATTCCTACCGCTGCCGGCATCCAGCGCTGGGGGAACATATCGGCATATTTCCCGTTGGCACGGTATTCTTTCAGTTCATCCCCGATCATTCTCAGGGCCTCTGTCTGTCCTTCCTCGCTGGCCGGATCCAGTCCTGCTTCTTTCAGCTGTTTTTTCACGGCTTCCACATTGGGGTATAGCAACGCTACGGTATAAGGGCTCTGGTTATTGAAGAGCATGGTCTGTTCGATCAGAGGTGACTGGTCGGTAAACGTTTCTTCAATACCTTCCGGGCTGAATTTTTCACCGTCGTCGGAAATCAGCAGGCTCTTGAAACGACCCAGCACATACAGAAAGCCGTCTTCATCCATGTATCCCAAATCTCCTGTGTAGAGCCATCCGTCTTTGAGGGCCTCTCCGGTAGCTTCTTCATTCTTCCAATAGCCGGCCATTACATTTTCTCCTTTCACCACGATCTCTCCTTTTTGTCCCGTGGACATTTCGTTTCCATCATCATCCAGGATCTTCAGTTCAAGGTCTTGGACGAGGGTGCCGGAAGAGCCCAGTTTATGCCTCCGTGGCGCATTGGCTGAAATAATAGGTGCTGCTTCGGACAACCCGTATCCCTGGTACATCGGGGTTCCCAGAGCGTAAAAGAAACGTTGCAGCTCAATGTCCAGCAAAGCACCTCCTCCGATAAAAAATTCCAGGTTTCCTCCAAAATTTTCCCTGACCTTGGAAAACAAGATCTTATCATACAGGTATAACAAGGGTTTTCTGAGCTTCGCAAGCCCTTTCCCTTTGTTGAACCCTTCCTTGTTGTAATGATAAGCAACTTTCAGGGCATGCTTGAATAGTTTTTCTGCCGTTTTTCCCTTTTGGGCGATTCCTTTTTCTATGTTTTTCCTGAAATTCTTGGCCAGAGCCGGCACACTATACAGTAAATGAGGTTTGATTTCCTTGATATTGACAGGGATATTCTTGAGGGTTTCCAGAGGTGTTTGGCCGATGGCTACCGAGGCAATACTGGCTCCTTTTCCCATGAAACTGTACAAGCCTGCCGTGTGGGCAAAGGAATGATCCCATGGAAGGATAAGCAGGCTTATCCAATGGGAAGGGATGTCGATCAGACTATAGGCCTGGTTGACATTAACCACATAATTCTTATGCATCAGGATAATGCCTTTGGGGTCGGCGGTGGTGCCGGAAGTGTAACTGATATTGGCATAATCCTCTTCGCCGACCGCCTCTTTTGCTTTTTCCAGCCGTTCGGGTTCTTTTTCCAGCAGTTCATCTCCTTTCGCCAGAATATCTCCCACAAACTCTTCATGGTCTCTCATATCATCGATGCGGTCCAGGACAATGATCTTTTCCAGGGTGGGGATGGACGAAGCCACCTCTCTGACTTTGGGCAGTTGTTGCCGGGAAACGATGACCATCCGCGACTCCGAATGGGCTATCCGAAAGCGTACTTCCTCAGGGGTTAATTTGATCGAAAGGGGTACGTTAATGGCACCGGTATATAATACCCCAAGTTCACTTATTATCCAGAGATTTCTGGCATCTGACAACAAGGAGATGCGATCGCCTTTTTTGATACCCTCCTTTAGCAGTCCGGCAGCCAGACGATATACTTCATGATGAATCTCGGCATAGGTAGAGCCCTCGTATTTGTCTTTGGTTTTTTCCCATAAAAATACATTAGAGCTGAATTTGCTGACACTCTCCTCAAAGAAATTGATAATGGTTCTCATGTTACATTGGTTTATGCCCTTATTAAAAAAGGGGAAGTTTGACCGGGCTAAGATATAAAAAATGTGAAAAATGGAATGTTAGCTACCTAAGTTACGGATATCGTACTGTGATCCTGTGAACCGGGCGGGAGGGAAGGATAGCAAACGGAAGATTATTCAGACAAGTTTCTTTTGCCGGACCATTTCCAGGATAGTCTGAGCTATTTCTTCTTTGGATAGGGTGCTGCAATTGAATATTACATCGAAGATGCTGATATTGGCTTCTTTTTTAAGGTAATGTTCCAGAAATTTTTTTCTTTTACTGTCCTTTTCACGGATGAGCTTACAAGCTTTTTCGTAAGGGATGTCGTGTGTTTTTGCGACCTGTACGGCACGCCAGCGTGACGGGGCAATCAGTTTGACATGCAGAGAGGCCTCTATGTCGCGTGCTAATGCTACGCCCGCACGCCCTACAATGACAACATGTCCTTCCATGGCAGTGGCACGGATTACCTCCCCCAGCGTTTTACGGATGGCCCAGTCGCTGTGGTAATAGTTTTTTTTCTCCTGTGCGAGGAGCAGATCTTCCAGAAGCTTACGTTCCTTATATTCAAAAATATATTTTATCTCGCGGGGGGTAAGTCCCAGTTTTCGTGCTGTCTCCTCCAGAATTTCTTTACTGATCCAATGCCATTTGTTTTTCCGGGCATATTTCTCATTGATCAGGTCTGTTAACATGGCGGCAATGAGCTTGGAAGGACACCCGTATTCACGCGAGATCGTGATGACCGGACCGGGCCTGGCAATACGTTTTTCACGCTCAAGCAGTCGTTCAAAAGCATATCTGGATAAGTTGATCTTGGTCATGGCGATAATATTTTACCCCTTTAATTTAGGTATAAATTCTGAGAATTTCAAGGAATAGGAAGAATATGTTTTAAAATGAGATGTGTTTTCCTTCTTTTCTTTTGGAAATGTTTTTGAATCTCGTAATTTCGCATCCAATATCAAACCAAACCGTGAAATTATGACAGAACATATCAAAAAGTCTTTGAGAGATTCTACAGCAGCCCGGTGGACCGCATTGGTACTGGCATCTTTGTCTATTTTTGGTGCTTATTATTTCAATTATGCCCTTTCGGCCATTAAACCCATGCTGGAGAGTATTCTGGGATGGAACAGCAGTGAGATAGGGAACTATATGTCTTCTTATGCCTGGTTCAATGTTTTTTTGTTCATGCTGATTATCAGTGGTTTTGTACTGGATAAACTAGGCATCAGGAAGACAGGTCTGGGAGCTACCGTGGTGATGTTTATTGGTACGGCAATTAACTACTGGGCTGTATCCCATCATTTTCCTGATAATGCAGTCGTCCATCTTCCTCTGCTGGGTGATATGAAAACACAGGTGTTATTTTCTTCCCTGGGGTTTGCTATCTTTGGTGTGGGTACCGAAGCCACGGGAATCACCATCTCCAAAGCCGTAGTACGGTGGTTTAAAGGAAAAGAAATGGCGCTGGCCATGGGCATGCAGATGGCTATAGCCCGTCTGGGAACAGCGCTGGCAGTGGCCATATCTATCCCTTTGGCCAAAAAATTTACCGTGACAGCACCTATCCTGTTTGCTATGATCGTGATGCTGATCGGCGTGATCTCCTTTATTTCCTTCTCCCTTATGGACATAAAACTGGATAAGTCGGAGGCAGCTCCCGAAGAGGGAAAAACGGAAGAAAATGAGTTCAAGATCAGGGATATTGTATATATCATCAAAAACCGGGGATTCTGGTATATTGCTATTTTGTGTGTTTTGTTTTATTCGGCCGTATTCCCGTTTTTATTCTATGCCAATGACCTGATGATCAATAAATACAATGTTAATCCCAACCTGGCCGGGACGATTACCATGTTACTGCCTTTTGGAACTATCCTTCTCACCCCGGTTTTTGGTGGCATCTATGATAAATTCGGGAAAGGAGCGACTATTATGATCATAGGTTCCTTGATTCTGGTGTTTGTGCATGGGGTGTTCCTGATTCCCTCACTGAGAATGTGGTGGGTGGCCGCCGCCATGGTGATTATTTTGGGGGTCGGGTTTTCACTGGTTCCTTCAGCCATGTGGCCTTCCGTACCCAAGATTATCCCGGAACAACGACTGGGAACAGCCTATGCGGTAATTTTCTGGATCCAGAATATAGGATTATGGGCTGTCCCGCTGATGCTTGGAGTGGTGCTGAATTTTACCAATCCGGATGTTTCCCCCAACAAAAAACTGGTGAAGGAAGCCATAGAAAAATCTTTTACCGAAACCCTTGCTTCTGCCGGTTACACCCCTAAGGAGATAAACCGTGCCATAGAGAAAGCAACCGGGTCGGCCGTAGACTCCATCGTTCAATACTCGCATTATGAGCCGATATCTTCCGGTCAGGTAGATCCAGCCACAGTGGAGAACGAAATTTATACGGGAATTGTTCAGAATCTGAAGAATATTGATCTTTCCGGAAACAAGGATGTTGTAACGACCGAGGTTATAAAAGCCGCTGCAGGCAGTGCCTACCAGACGATCAACAAGGAAAAACTTAACCTCAGATATAACTATTTTTACGATATCCTGATATTTCTGAGCCTGGCGATACTATCTGTACTGTTTGCCTTCCTGCTGAAACTGGAAGACAAGCACAAAGGCTACGGACTGGAAATGCCGAACATCCAGAAGGCAGTGGAATGATAACGTGGATCAGGAAAGAAAATAAATATTTAAATATGTAATTAAATATTTATTTAAATACATATTTACCTCTTGCGTAAAATCTTTATTTGCCGATCATCCTCCTGTTTTCACTACCGCTTCACGGTCGGGACCGACAGAGATCATCGTAATGGGTACTCCGGTTTCCTTTTCAAGGAAGGATTTATAAACTTTCAGTTCTTCGGGCAGGTCTCTGTATGTCCGTATTCCGGAGATATCCTGTGACCAACCCTTGAAATGTTTATACACAGGTTTGATGTTGTCTTCGAGGGAGTAGGGGAGTTGGTCAGTTACCTTTCCGTTGACCCGGTAATGGGTGCAAACCATGAAATCTTCCAGGCCGGAGAGAACGTCGGGTTTGGTGAGGATCAGTTCGGTTACTCCGTTGAGCATGATGGCATAGCGCAGCGCAAGGAGGTCCAGCCATCCGCATCTTCTCGGACGTCCTGTAGTGGCTCCGTATTCGTGTCCCTGCCTGCGAAGAAATTCTCCCTGCTCATCCTGTAACTCGGTGGGGAAAGGACCGCTGCCAACGCGGGTGCAATAGGCTTTGAATATTCCCTTCACATTGCCGATGCGGGAAGGAGCCAGCCCCAGGCCTGTAAGCGTACCGGCCGTGATCGTATTGGAGGAAGTTACGTAAGGGTACGTGCCGAAGTCAATATCCAGCATGGTCCCCTGGGCTCCTTCCGCCAGGATACTTTTCCCTTGGTCCAGCAATTGATTGATCCGGTATTCACTTTCGACAAGGGTAAACCTACGGATTACTTCTATCCCCTCAAACCATTTTTTCTCATAATTGTCCTGTACTCCTTTGTAATGATACATGTTTAACAGATCTTTGTGTTTCCGTGTAAGGGCTTGGTATCTATCCATAAAATCCGGACGGAGAAT
This sequence comes from Bacteroidales bacterium, assembly GCA_021157415.1. Classification (GTDB taxonomy): domain Bacteria; phylum Bacteroidota; class Bacteroidia; order Bacteroidales; family VadinHA17; genus DRPN01. The sequence continues at coordinate 99,376 of JAGGWN010000016.1, forward strand.
GTCTCCCACACGAAGTCCGTTGCGGCCTGTCTTGTCCATGTAAGCCGGGCCGATGCCTTTCAGGGTGGAGCCGATCCTGGAACGGCCTTTGGCCGCTTCGGAAGCAGCATCCAGTAAACGATGGGTGGGCAGGATCAGATGGGCCTTGGTGGAAATATGCAGATTGTCTCTGCCCAGGTTAATCCCTTCGTTTTTTAAGACCTGAACTTCTTCGGCAAAGATAACCGGGTCCATGACAACACCGTTTCCGATAATGTTAAGCTTGTTTTTCCTGAATACCCCGGAAGGGATGGTGTGGAGGATAAATTTTTTCCCGTTGAATGCAAGGGAATGGCCGGCATTGGGCCCTCCCTGAAAACGACTGATAACCTCATAGTCAGGGGTTAGAACATCTACGATCTTTCCTTTTCCTTCATCACCCCATTGTAATCCCAATAAAACGTCTGCTTTCACGATTTTTGTTTATTATGTTGCTGTTTGCGGGGCACCTGCCTTTGCTCTAAAAATCAACCGGGGCAAGCACACCCTTCCGGTATGCAAATATACATCAGAAAAAATAAGAAATGAATGAGCCGGGTCGAAAAAGGCGGATTTTCGTTAAAATCGAGGCGGAGAGCATTTTGCAACCGCGGTTAACTCTTTGTTAATGAGGATTGAAAAATTTTTAACAACGAAAAGTTCGCAGGCCAAGACCTTTTTGAGACCGGACTCATAAATGAAAAAGTTACCTATCTGTCTCTGACGAATCTTCCGCATTCTTTTCATTGTCTCGGGAAACCCCGTAGATATACAATGAATGATAAAGAGGTTTGAAGTTGTTCAGCTCACAGGCAGTACGGATAATCTCCTGAATACGCGGATCACAAAATTCAATTACCTTGCCGGTTTCGGTATCGATCAGATGATCATGTTGCCGGCAGTGATAAGACTTTTCATACTGGGCGATATTCTTGCCAAATTGATGTTTGACCACAAGATTGCAGTTCAGCAAGAGTTCGATGGTATTATACAGCGTGGCACGACTGACCTGGTAATTTTTGTTTTTCATATTGATATACAAAGATTCTATATCAAAATGATCGTCCGTTTCATAAATCTCTTTCAGGATTGCAAATCGTTCGGGAGTTTTCCGGTGTCCTTTTTTTTCCAGATATTCCTTGAAAATTTTTTTTACCGTATTCTGTGTTTTTTTAGTTGCCATAGTCATTGTACCTATTTAAAATCGAGGCAAATTACATATTTTTATTGAGATAAAAAAGCTTATTTAGATTTAATCAAAAGAATTTCCCGGGACTTTGCTCCACAGCCGAATGTCTTTGTTCGTTTCTGCACAGATACTTGGGTCAGGCCTGCCTTTCAGCAGGTGGGTGGAGGGGCCATCCCGAGGTGTCGATTAAGCAATAGTATTTTTCTATTGCTTATTTGGGATAACATTTTCCCGGGAGTGGAAGAAAAAGGCAGAGTCTCTATTCTCCGGCATATTCTTCCCGGTTCACGGAATCCACTCCTTTGATCTTGGCCAGTTTCAGGATGAGGTTATTAAGATGAATCGTGTCGTGAACATACAGGTCTATGGTGGTTTCAAAGATACCGTCCAGTACATCCACATTCAGAGACCGGATATTTACATCCAGTTGTTTGGAGATGATCGTCGTGATTTCATTGAGGATACCCATCCGGTCAATGCCCCGGATCTTGATGCGGGAAAGGAAGGATTTTACTTTATGGGTGGTCCATCGTACCGGGATGATCCTGTCGCCGTGCTTGGAAGCCAGTTTAATGATCGTCGGACAATTGGCTTTGTGAATGACGATGGTGTCCAATTCTTTATTCAGGTAACCTACCACCGGATCCCCCGGGATCGGTTTGCAACAGTTGGCTATGACATATTCCGAGTCCTCCTCATCCAGGTTTTCGCGCAGCAGAATGGTTTTTTTCTTATCCCCAACGGTTCCGGAATCCTCCTGCTTCTTTTTCGGAGCAGCTTTATTGATGTTTTTGAGAAACTGAAGTGACCAGTATCTTACCAGTTTGTTCTGGGATTTCTTTTTCAAGATTGCTTCTATGTTGTTCAGTTCGATCAGTCCCAGGCCTATTTTACTGTAAAGCTCATCTTTTGTGAGTGTTTCATAGGCATTCATCAGTTTTCTGAACACATAGGCATTGGGAGTGATGTTCAGGGACCTCAGTGTTCTGTCAAGTTTTTCCTTTCCGATCTTTATACGGTTATTTTTTTCGGACTTCAAGGCGTTTTTGATGCTTACCTTGGCCTTGGCAGTGATGACAAACTGTAACCATTCGACCTGAGGCCGTTGTTTGTCAGATGTGAGAATCTCCACCTGATCGCCACTGGACAGCTTGTAACTTAACGGAACCAGCTTGTGGTTGACTTTGGCCCCAATGGCATGATTCCCGATTTCGGTATGTATTTCATAGGCAAAATCCAGTGCCGAAGCATTTTTTGGAAGGGATTTGATATGGCCCTTGGGTGTAAAAACCAGGATCTCGGAAGAGAAAAGATTTAGTTTGAAGTCATCCAGAAACTCCAGCGCATTGTTATTGGGGTTGTCCAGCATTTCCCGGATCCTTTTCAGCCAGGTATCCATGCCGTTTTCCTGTGAGTTTATTCCTTTGTATTTCCAATGTGCGGCATATCCCCGTTCGGCGATCTCATCCATGCGCCGTGAACGGATTTGTACTTCCACCCATTTGCCCTCATGACTCATTACCGTAGCATGCAATGCCTCATAGCGGTTCTCCTTAGGTTTGCTGACCCAATCGCGCAACCGGTCGGGCTTGGGGAGATAAATGTCCGTGATCAGAGAGTATATCATCCAGCACATGGCTTTTTCAGATACCCTGGGCTTGGGGTCGAAAATGATCCGAATGGCCATCAGGTCATATACCTCTTCAAAAGAAACGTTTTTGGTCTGCATCTTTTTCCAGATAGAGTATATGGACTTGGGACGCCCGTTGATATCGAACCGGATGTTATTTTCTTCGAGCTTCTGAATGATCGGCAGGGAAAACCGGTTGATCTCGGCAATCCTTCTTTTCTCATTCAGCCTGATTTTATTGGCTATCTCATTATAGATCTCGGGATGCCGGTATTTCATGCTGAGGTCTTCCAGCTCTGTCTTAATTTTGTATAATCCTAGCCGGTGGGCCAGGGGTGCATAAATGTATATGGTTTCCGAGGCAATCTTAAGTTGTTTTTCCGTGGGCATAGCATCCAGCGTACGCATATTGTGCAGGCGGTCGGCCAGCTTGATCAGAATAACCCGCATATCGTCGGAAAGGGTCAGTAATATTTTTCTGAAATTTTCTGCCTGCAAGGAAGATTGTTCCGAGAAAGCGCCTGAGATCTTTGTTAGTCCGTCAATGATCCTGGCCACTTTTTCTCCGAACAGATGCTCTATATCCTCCAGGGTATAATCCGTATCTTCCACTACATCATGCAACAAAGCACAGCTTATAGCAAGGGCTCCCAGGCCTATCTCTTCGGAGACAATGCGGGCTACGGACAGTGGATGGCAGATATAAGGCTCTCCTGATCGCCTGCGCATATCCTTATGTGCCAGAAATGCAAGGTTAAAGGCTTTTTCCACCATCTCACAATCGGATTTTTTCTTTAACCGACCGCTGTTTTCCAGCAGGAGCCTGAACTTTTTGCGTATCCGCTCGTTCTCGGCTTTGGTTAATACCGATTTTGCCTCTATGATATTTTTCTCTGCCATAAACCCCAAAATTCACCTCCTACAAAATTAGTTAAAAATCATAGAATCTCAGATATAAGTTGAAAAATGTATTGTTGTGAAAGGAGGGCACCGGCTTTGCACTTTTCACTTACTTATCACCGTCACATATCCTTTCTTTCCAATCCTCACTCCCTGTGGGGTTTCTGCATACAGATAATAGTTGTAAACGCCCTGTTGTACAGGGCTTCCTTTTTTGTCTTTGCCATCCCAGGCTTGCAGATAGTCATAGCTCTCAAAAACAATGGTTCCCCAGCGGTTACGTATGATTAGGTGATACTTCCGGGGAGCAAAGGAGAAAACCGGCATAAAGAAGTCGTTCTGCCCGTCCTGGTTAGGGGTAAAGGCATTGGGTAAATAAACATGTTGTCCGGCATTTATACAAATCATTGCCGAGAGACTGTTTTGTTCTGTCCATGACGGATAGTTGCGACCGGTAGCTTCTATGCGGTAACAATAAATGCCGTTATTCCCGGCCATATACTGGAGCGACTCAATGTTTTCCGACCAGGAAGTGTCCCGCGGGGATAACTCGGCAACGATTTCTTCGGCATGGTTCCCCGTTTGCCGGTAAATGGTGTACTTCTCCAGGGTGTCATAGCTGAGACAGGGATTCCATGAAAGATGGATGTTAAAGTTGTCATGATATCCCTGAGGAACCAGAATGGTGGCCGGAAGGGATTGCCTGACCCTGCGGCCGCATTCATTCAGTACGGTCAGCCGGTAATACAGAGGCGCTTTCAGAGAATCTTCCGGGACGTCTGTGTAGGTGAATCCGGCTTCCGTGTACTTTTCCCATTCCATGATTGTATCAGAACAACGATCGGGGGTTGTACCGCGCAAGAGGATATAATGCTGCAGCTGGGAGGTGTTATCGATTGAAAATTTCAGGGAAACATGATTATTTCCGGTTACCGAAGCCTCATCCACGGAAATGTAATCGGGTGGGGGTGGCATGGCGGCAGTAATGCATTGGCGGTTGGAATGGGATACCCATCCGTTGCTATTCCATGCTTTGACAACAAAGCAATAGTTTTCATTGGGGATGGCTTGTGCGAGCGTATCTGTCAATACGCCGGACGAGACGGAATCAAGCAGCTTAAAATCATTATTTCCTTCCTTGCCATAAATGGCATAGGAGATCAGTTGATCTCCCCAACCCTTATAGCCGGTAAAGGAGAGATAGATTCTGCCTGTACAGGCATCGAAATGGGTCGTGAGATAATTGGTTGTGTGCTTAGCAGTAAGCGGGCTGGGGTTCCCGGCGGTATCAATAGCTGCAATCACATAGGAAACAGGGAAAAAATCAGCATGAGCCCTGTGGTCTTCAAAAGATTCAATATCCGGGTTATAAAGGGTGTCGATAGCAATCCAGATATCATTTTTCCCCTGATAAATAATATAACCCGCAATATCCTTATCCGGACTTTTGGTCCACCGGAGAGTCACAAAACCATTATCCGGAATTACGCTCACCCAGGAAAGGACAGGAGGAGCAGGTCGAATGGTATCGTTCTGTGACCAGGATGGTATCGTCGCTACCGCAGTGAGTAAAAACAAAACCAATCCTAATCTTAAACCGAATGATATGATACTATTTTTTCCCATGAACACAACTGCCTGCCACGACCTCGATGAAGGTGTCGGGGTCAAAATACTTTTCGGTGATAATACGGATCTTTTCGGGAGTTATTGTATGGATGGTTTTGGCAAAGCTCTTCGGGAAGTCCAGTGGGGTGTCTGTGGTAGTCAGGCGTTTTATCATGTCGGCACGGGCCAGGGCCCCGTCGAGGGATTGCAGCAGGCTGCCCATAAGATAATTTTTGACAAGGTTGATCTCATCCTCGGCGGGAGGCTGTTCTTTCAGTCTTCGGATTTCCCGGTATATTTCCTCCAGGGCAGGCCGGCAGACTTCCGTGCCTGTCTCGGTACGGATGCTGAAATGAGCATCATAACGCAGGGGTTGAATGACAGAGTATATGCCGTAAGTGTATCCTTTTTCTTCCCGGATGTTTTTCATCAGACGAGACCCGAAATAGCCGCCCAGGATCATATTGACAAAGGAAAAAGCCGCAAAATCCTCATGATTCCTGGTGATCGTTTTTTTTCCGACGGTGATAGCAGCCTGGACAGCCTTATCCCGGAGAACATGCCTTTTTACAGCATGGGGTACAATGGGAGAAGCATCTATTCTTCTTCCGGAAGATTCCATGAAACTGCTTGCCTTTCCGAATCGTTTCTGAATGTCTTTTATCAGGGGATCGGTAACATGCCCGGCCAGGATAAAGTAACGATTATTGCCCAGTAGTGATTCGTGGTGAAAAGCCTTCAGGTCCTCGGGAATGATCTCATTATAGTGGGTTGGCACGATCCTGCGTCCATAGGGGTGGGAGGGTCCGAAGACCTCTTCCAGAAAAGCGGACATGGATTGATAGGTGACTTTTTCCGACTCGATCAGAAAAGATTGTTGCTGTTTTTTCAGATAAGTCTGAATTTCCTTATCAGGAAAAACGGGATTATATACCATGTCTTCGAGGAGCTCAAGCACCTCATGTGCATATCGTGTGAGTGAGTAAAGGCTGATACCCGCGTAGTCGCGGGTGCTGTAGGTCATGATATAACTTCCGTAATAGTCAAATATTTCGGCAATAGTGGCAGCATCACGGGATGCAGTTCCTTCGCGTAATGTGTCAATGGTGGTACGACAAACCAGGGGTTTGTGCTCATCCCAGACGCCTCCCGGGAAAATAATATCCAGCCGGATAGCATCCAGGGCATCATCACGGATCAGATACATTTTGTGGCCATCGGAAAAACGAATTTCTTCCGGCGGGATCCAGTGGATGTCTTTTACCGGTAAAATCGGGGGTGCTGTTTCTCTGTGAATGTTCATATCTTTACGTAAGTTCTGGGTTGGTTAATAAGCATCGTGGGGCAGGGTATTTAAACCGCGTGATAATACAAAACAGACATGTTCTCTTCCGTGAAAATATTTTGGACCTCTGTCAGAATATCTCCGGGAGTTACCTGGTGATATCTTTTCATTTCCGTGTTGATCATAGAGACATCCCCCAGATAATCGAAATAGGAAAGATTCATGGCTTTATTCAGGATACTGTCCATGGAAAAAACCCAGGTTGATTCAAGTCTGTTTTTTACCTTGGCAAGCTCACGTTCCTGTACGGTATCTGTTTTCAATTGTTCCAGCATATCAAAGATAGCCTGTTCGGCGGTTTCCATGGAGGTGCCACCCATAAGTGTGCCGGAAATAACAAACAGACCAGGGTCTATGCTTCCGAGGATATAGGCATCTATATCGCTGAACAACCGTAATTCCTGCACCAGATATTGATACAGTCGTGAAGACTTTCCGTTTGACAGGATATCGGAGATCAGGTCGGCCGTATAAAAAGCGCCGGAAAGGCGCGGTCCCATGTGGAAGGTCATATATATGGCATTGGCAGGCACTTTTCTTTCCACGTGCAGGGTTTCTTTTTTTTGTTGTGGCGGTTCTTCCGGAAGATTTCTGTTTTTTATTTTACGGGCAGGGACGTCTTCGAACCATTTACCGGCCAGCGTCTCTGCTTTTTCATGGGTGATATTGCCGGACAATGCCATAAAAGCATTGTTAGGGGCGTAATGGGAGTGGAAAAAATCTCTTACCTGCGCAAGAGTAGCCTGTTTGATATGGCTGATATCCTTTCCGATGGTGGGCCAGCGGTACGGATGCTTTTTGTAAGCCAGGGGTCTCAGCAGCAGCCATACATCTCCGTAAGGCTGATTGAGGTATCGTTGTTTGTACTCTTCGATGACAACTTGTTTCTGGACATTTAGTGTCTGTTGTGAGAAATCCGGCTCCAACATACGATCCGATTCGAGCCACAGGGCTGTCTCCAGGTTCTCCCCGGGAATCGTGATGTAGTAATTGGTGAAGTCATTGTTGGTAAAGGCGTTATTTTCGCCTCCGGCGAGCTGTAAAGGCCGGTCAAACTCCGGAATATGGCGGCTTCCGCCAAACATCAGATGTTCGAACAGATGAGCAAATCCCGTCATGCCCGGATCTTCGTCACGGGCCCCCACACCATAGAGGATATTTACAGCTACCAGTGGTGTCTGGGGGGCCGGATTAACAAGAACACGAAGACCGTTTTTAAGGGTGAATGAAGAGTATGGTATCATAAATAAAAATTTGACCTGGTGAAAAATCCTGTGCTTCCTGCAAACCGGCAAAGAAACCACAAACTTAAAAAAAAAGATGTTTCACAGAGTAGATTAAGGGTTATAATATATATTTGCACGGTATGAAGCTCAAACGACAGTTGGTATGGTTATACAGGTGGAGAATGGAACATATTCCCGACCGGGAATTTATCCTTATTGTTAGTTTTTTTATCGGGATTTTCGGCGGTTTTGCCGCAGTGATCATTAAGAATCTGGTATGGTTGATCCAAAACCTGATCACCCGGACATTTTTGATTGAGGGGCATCTCTATCTTTATGTTATCTTGCCGGTAGCGGGTATTTTTCTGGTGTTGATCTTTATCCGTCTGATCCTAAGACAGGAAATCGGGGACGGTGTCCCCATTGTTTTATATGCGATTTCCAAAAACAACGGGAGGATCAAACCGCATAATATGTATTCTTCCATTATTGCCAGTGCCATTACGGTAGGTTTTGGCGGATCTGTAGGACTGGAGGGCCCTACGGTTGCCACGGGTGCGGCCATAGGCTCGAATGTGTCCAGAGTCCTGCGTCTCAATTACAAAATGGTGATTCTGATGCTGGGAGCCGCATCTGCCGGTGCCATGGGAGCTATCTTCAAAGCCCCGATTGCCGGGATTGCCTTCGCCCTGGAAGTGATCATGCTTCAGCTAACCACCGTCTCGGTATTGCCTTTACTGATTGCTTCGGCTACAGGAGCCCTGACGGCTTATATGTTTTTGGGACAAAGTACGCTGTATACCCTCCAGTTTGTTCAGCCTTTTCAGATGAAGAACATTGGTTACTATGTCCTGCTTGGTATTGTTACCGGCTTCATGGCTTTGTATTTTCTCCGGATATACATCTTCCTGCATGATACCTTTGAGAAAATTAAAAACAGGTGGAAACGGTTTATGCTGGCTTCGATGGTTCTGGGAGGGATCATTTTTCTTTTCCCTTCTCTGTACGGAGAAGGATATCATGCCATCAACAGTTCCCTGCAGGGGGATTATTCTTATGTGTTTAATCATACGTTGTATGCAGGACTGAGTGAAAATCATGTGATGCTGGTGCTGGTACTCATCCTGATCGTAGTATTTAAGGCCATTGCTACTACAGTGACTTTTTCTGCCGGAGGTATCGGGGGTATTTTTGCTCCGACGCTGTTTATGGGGGTGAATGTAGGACTGGCATTTGCCATTCTGAGCAATTTGCTGGGGTTGGACCTGCCTGTCAGCAACTTTGCTCTGGCCGGTATGGGAGGAATGATTGCCTCAGTCATTCAGGCTCCGTTGACAGCTATTTTCCTGATCGCTGAGATTACAAAAGGCTATGCCCTGTTTATGCCTCTGATGATCACGGTGACATTTTCCTGGATCACCTTCAGGATCTTTGAGAAGAGATCTATTTATACCTTCCAGCTTACCAAGCGGGGTGAGTTGTTTACCCACGACCAGGATAAGACCGTATTATCCCTGATGAATGTTAAGGACCTGATCGAAACAAACTTCGAAACTGTGGGCCCGAATGCTACCCTCGGCGATCTGGTGAAGGTGATTGCTCATTCTCAGAGAAACATCTTCCCTGTAGTGGACGAAAAAAACAATATGCTCGGGGTGGTGTGGATGAATGATATTCGCCATATCATTTTTAACAGGGATCTGTATGATAAAGTGTATGCCAGGGATCTGATGTTTATGCCACAACCTACGGTATCCCCCTATGAATCCATGGAAGATGTAGCACGTAAATTTCAGAACTCCTCCCATTATAATCTGCCTGTACTGGACAATGGCAAATATGTTGGGTTTGTTTCGCGGGCCAATGTGTTTTCCAGATACAGAGAGATGGTGAAACATTTTTCGGAAGACTGAGGAGAACGAAGCATGACGAATGATGAACAAAATGTTCTTTCATCGTTCGTCAATCCACATTTTCCTTTACTTTTGCACTGCCATGACCGGAAAGAAAAAAAACACGCTTACACGGCTGATTCTCTGGAGAACTCGTCATATCCCTCCCAGGCAGTTCATTATTTTTCTAAGCCTGATCATCGGCATGCTCAGTGGTCTGGCGGCCGTGATCCTGAAAAACATTATTCATTTGACGGAGCATTGGCTGACACAGGGGCTACATGTGGAGCAAAGCAATTATATTTATTTTCTCTATCCGGCGCTTGGCATTCTTCTCACCTGGCTTTTTGTACGTTTTGTGGTCAGGGACAATATCAGTCATGGTGTGGCCCGTGTGTTATATGCGATCTCAAAACGGGGGAGTATTCTGAAACCTCATAATACCTATTCCTCCATGGTGGCCAGTGCTCTGACCATCGGTTTTGGAGGGTCAGTGGGTTCTGAGGCCCCGATCGTCCTTACGGGAGCCTCTCTTGGATCCTCCATCGGCAGGTGGCTTCATCTGAACTATAAACACCGTACCTTATTGTTGGGGTGTGGCGCGGCCGGGGCCATCGCCGGCATTTTTAAAGCCCCGATTGCAGGGGTGGTCTTTACCCTGGAGATACTCATGCTCGACCTGACTCTTTCTTCTATCGTTCCGTTACTAATCTCTTCGGTTACTGCTGCGGTAGTGGCTTACTTCCTGATGGGACAGGGGGTGCTTTTCAATTTCCACATTACAGATCCCTTTTTATTAAAAGACATACCGTATTATATCCTGCTGGGCGTGTTTACAGGCTTGGTTTCATTCTATTTTACAAAAATATCCATGAAGGTGGAGAGTACTATGTCTTCCATCGGCAATGTATGGCTGCGCCTTCTGGCAGGAGGATTGGTCCTGGGGCTTTTTGTTTTTGCTTTTCCTCCCCTGTTTGGGGAGGGTTACACCACCATCCGTTCTTTGCTGACCGGGAATGTATATACCCTGGTGGCCAACAGCCCTTTTTATTTTCTGAAAGATTATACGGGTTGGTTTCTTCTGTATGTCGCTTTGATATTTATGCTGAAGGTGGTGGCTATGGCCGTTACCAACGGAGCCGGTGGTGTGGGAGGTGTTTTTGCCCCGTCACTGTTTACCGGAGGCGTTAGCGGTTTTTTTCTTTCCCGTTTGCTAAACCTGGTTCCCGGCATAGAAGTCTCCGACGTGAATTTCTCCCTGGTAGGCATGGCTGGACTTATGGCAGGCGTGATGCATGCCCCTCTCACCGGTATCTTTCTGATTGCCGAAATCACCGGAGGCTATGCCCTGCTGATCCCTCTGATACTTACCGCTACGGTCTCTTATCTGACCATTGTGTATTTTGAACCGTACTCCATCTATACCAAACGTCTGGCCAAACGGGGAGAGCTGATTACGCACGATAAGGATCATGCCGTGCTGACCCTGATGGACTGGCGCAGGGAAATTGAGAAAGACCTCCTGACGGTCCGTCCTGACGATACGCTGGGAGCTCTGGTGAAAACCATTTCCCGCTCCCGGAGGAATCTGTTTCCCGTGCTGGGAAAAGACGGAAGTCTTCTGGGCGTGGTTATGCTGGATAATGTCAGGGAAATCATGTTCAACCGGGAACTTTATGACAAAGTAAAAGTGCGTGATCTGATGGTCAGTCCGCCACGGTACATCTATATAACCGATACCATGGAGACCGTGTTGCGTAAGTTCAATGAAAGCGGCGCCTGGAACCTTCCGGTATTAGACCGGGATAAATATATCGGGGTTCTTTCCAAATCCCGTATTTTTGCCGCTTACCGGCGTGTGTTAGTACAAGTGAGCGAAGAATGATCCTCCCCAGCTATAAAAGCAATTACCAATAACCAGGCCTCAAAAGAGGCGTTTGGATATTGGTAATTGAGATTTGAGCATAGGATATGGAATTTTCCCGGCTTACATTGTCTGATGCCTTGCTATGCTTTGGCAGCACCTGCCGGTCCGACGTAAGCGGCATTGCCAAAAGCCAGAACAGGATAAAAAATAATGCTCAGGAAGAGTAATCCCACGGTGAACCAACCTCCTTTTCCAAAACTTTTTGATAAGAGGTGTACCATGATGATTAACAGGATAATGTTGACAAAAGGAACGAAGACAATCAACAAGATCCACCACCAGGGTTTCCCGATGATCTCCAGCCAGACAATCAGGTTATAGATGGGGATGATAACTGCCCATCCTGGCTTACCGGCTTTCGTGAAGATCTTCCATAGAGAAACAATCATCAGAAGAGCAATGATCAGGGACAGGATGATACCCCCGACACCAATGTGTCCCAGGTCAGAAGAGAAATCCGCAGGATAATTCATGATATTTAAGTTTTGAGGGTTAATGGTTTTACGAAGGAAGTAAAAAAAAAGTATAATAAAAAAATGTAAAAATTTTTTTTCTCTCCGTTTCCCGTTAACTTTGTTGCAAATCAATAAATTTTGTTTACAGTGAAAAAAGATAAACTTGTTTTCGATCTGATACAGAAAGAGTACCAGCGTCAGAAAAACGGGCTGGAACTGATTGCTTCCGAGAATTTTGTAAGTCCTCAGGTATTGGAAGCCATGGGGTCGGTATTAACCAACAAATATGCGGAAGGGTACCCCGGACACCGTTATTACGGAGGCTGTGAAGTGGTGGATGAAATCGAGCAACTGGCTATTGACCGGCTGAAAGAATTATATAATGCAGAGTATGTGAATGTTCAGCCACATTCCGGAGCCCAGGCCAATGCTGCAGTGCTGTTGGCAGTATTGAAGCCGGGAGATACCTTTATGGGTCTGGATCTGTCGCACGGAGGACATCTGTCGCATGGCTCACCGGTCAATTCCTCAGGGATACTGTATCATCCTGTAGCCTATGGGGTAGATCCTGAAACCGGTCTGGTGGACTATGACCGGATGGAGGAGATCGCACTAGCGGAGAAGCCCAAAGTGATCATCGGGGGCGCCTCGGCTTATTCGCGTGAGTGGAACTATAAACGGATGAGGGAGGTCGCCGATAAGACAGGAGCTTTGTTGATGATCGACATGGCCCACCCGGCAGGGCTGATCGCTGCCGGACTGCTGGATAACCCGCTCGAATATGCTCATGTGGTAACTTCTACCACCCACAAAACCTTGCGCGGGCCCAGGGGGGGGATCATCCTGTTGGGTAAGGACTATGTTAACCCCATGGGCAAGACTACCAAAAAAGGCATGATCCGAAAAATGTCTTCCATTCTTAATTCAGCTGTGTTTCCCGGTACCCAGGGCGGACCACTGGAGCATGTGATCGCAGCCAAGGCGGTAGCCTTCGAAGAAGCACTGAAACCCTCTTTTAAAGAATACCAGAAACAGGTACAAATCAATGCACGCGTGATGGCCGAAGAGTTTGTTAACAGAGGCTATAAGGTAATATCAGGAGGAACAGACAACCATTCCATGCTTATTGACCTGCGTACCAAGGTGCCGGAAATTACCGGAAAACAGGTGGAAAATACGTTGGTAAGGGCCGATATTACCGTGAATAAAAATATGGTACCTTTTGATACCAGACCCCCCCTGCATACCTCAGGACTGAGGATCGGTACACCCGCCGTAACCACCCGGGGACTGAAAGAAGAACATATGAAAACCATCGTCGGAATGATCGATAAGGTGATCATGAATATCGAGGATGAAAGGGTGATCGCAGAGGTGAAAAAACAAACCAACGATATGATGGCCGAACTGCCTCTTTTTGCATGGTGAAAAAACGGTGTAAAGGAATTTCTTTCAAAAAGTTCTTTGATGTATCGGTTTGTTTTTTCGTCGGTTCTTAGTATATTTAAGGTGAAAATAAGAAAATACTATTTGACGGATGGAAGATAAAAAACTGATTTATGTTGTTGATGATGACCCGTTTATCCTGAATCTTGTTGAGAAGAAACTGACCAGGGAGGGTTTTGATGTCAGGGTGTTTGAGTACGGCGAAGAATGCCTGGCTGCCATGGATACGAAACCGGATATGGTCGTGTTGGATTATCTTTTTGTTAAGCATGACAATCAGGTGATGAACGGGAAGGAAGTATTCAGCCTTATCAAGGAAAAATATCCCGACATGCCCGTGATCATGTTGTCAGGACAGGATAGTGGGGGAGTTGTGCTGGAACTGGCTCGCCTCGGGATGAATGATTATGTTATCAAAGACCAGTCTCTGATAGAGAATCTTCTGGCCTCCATCCGGGATATTCTGTATCCTGACGAAGAATAACCCGTAACACTCTTTTGGTCTCTGTATTCCGTTACTATTAATGGTTGTTTCCGCATGATGGAATGGTATATGTATCCCGCTGTGATCGGTATTGGTCTCCTGGCCGGTTTTATCAATACCCTGGCGGGCAGTGGCTCACTGATTACTCTCCCTTTTCTGATGTTTATGGGATTGCCTGCCAACGTGGCCAATGGCACCAACAGAATCGCTATTCTTTTACAGAATGTGGTAAGTGTGACCGGTTTCCGACAGAAAAAAGTACTCTCTTTCCGGGAAGGTCTTTTCTTTTCGGTGCCGGCGATCATAGGAGCTGTGGTGGGTGCCCGCATTGCTATTAACCTGGATGAACAGGCGATGAAACGAACCATTGGGGCTCTCCTGGTGATCATGCTCATCATTGTTCTTTATAAGCCGGAGCGATGGTTGCAGGGAAAGCATCTGGAACAAACCCGGGGCCGGAAACTTTTTTTGTTCCTTCTTTTCTTTTTCATCGGCATGTACGGTGGCTTTATCCAGGCCGGTGTGGGATTTTTTTTGCTGGCCGGTCTTGTGCTGGGTGCAGGGTCCGACCTGGTGAAAGCCAATGCACTGAAAGTGTTTATCATCCTGTTGTACACTCCGCTGGCTCTGGCTTTTTTTATGTATTATCATCAGGTCGATTACATGCTGGGTTTGGTGCTGGCAGCCGGTAATATGACCGGTGCCTGGCTGGGTACAAGAGTGGCGGTGAGCTGGGGCTCTAAATTTGTCCGCATCATCCTGATACTGGCCCTGGTTATCTCCGCAGCCAAGCTTACCGGGTTGCTGGACTGGCTGGGGGGATATATTTGCCTGATCTAAATCTCTAACAGAAGCTCTTCAGCCGTAGCTCCGCCGAGAAGCATAGGCAAAGGATATGCAGGCATTGAGAATTATCTTTTCTATCATGATAAAGCCCGGATGCTTTTCGGGAATGCCAAAGACAGCCTCCGGAAACTGGTTGCTGAGGTGAAAAGCCTTTAACGGAAGGTAAAGGCAGGCAGCTGCCCGGTTTTCATACTGTTTAGAAATAGTCCGGGAACAGGAAATAGGCGATTGTCAGAAACACCAGGGAGATAAAAAGATATAATATCAGTACACGGAAAGTCAGTTTGCTGGCTTTCCTTTTTTTCCAGATGGTGTGTTTGCTGATGGATCCTTTTACCAGATTGTCTATGCGGAGCATAGCATTCTCATTGTCCGTAATCACTGCCAGAGCCCCTGCTTCCTTTAGCTTTCTTTCTGTTTCCGGGGTCTTCTGGGTGGTTATGATGATAGGTTCAATACCGCGGGATACCTGATTTAGCCTTTGTAGCAGACTGGTTACTTCCTTTACCGGACTATCTGTATTGAGATGACGGTTTACCACAAAGATGAGAATCCGTGGTACGTTGAAAGGAGGTGGGTTCTTGCGGACCTCTTCCAGGAAATGTTGCTCCGAATTAAAATAAAGAAACCTGTATTTCTCCGGATTGCCATATTGCTGCCTTAGTTCTTCATGCTGATGCTTCAGTTCGTCAATGAGATAGATGATGGCAGCCGGTTTGCTCGTTTTTTTCATTTGTATCTCCTGTTTCCAGCCTTGAATATATCTCTTTTTTTATAAAAAGTCAACAAAATGGGTTCTTTAACCCGCAATCCCGGATCCTGTCAGTTCTTTATTGCATGTTTCTCACATCCAGATCTCTTTTGAGATGCCACATACCGTTATAAAAAGCAAAGCCATCATAGGAAGAATCCGGGCCATAAAACTGGTAAAGACCTTCATATTGTGGACGGGACGGGGAGAGATGGTCAAACACAATCATCTTCATTTGCCCGTTATAGTGCAACAGCATGCTGACCCGGGCAGAAAATCTGAAAATGACCCGGTCATGGATATGTTTATCCGTCGAGAAAATTGGAGCACCGAAAATTATATCGCCCTCTTTGTCGAAGGTAATGACATCTATGATTTTTCGGGTCATGAACATGTCTTCGTACCCAATGCCCAGGAGCGTATAAAAGGAGGTTCCTTGCCATCGGTCGAGGAGGATATCATAGTATAACGCACCATACCAGCAGGCAGGGGTTAACAAGGTGTCTTCGGGATTTCTTATATCTTCGGCGTGGTCATGCAAAGAGATGACCCGGGAGGTGTGGTGCAGAGAATCCTGTTGCAGGATGAACCCGAAATAGCGGAAATGCCCATCCGGAAGAGAAAGATTCCAGTTGATCATCCGAAACGAGGTGTCAGGAGGATAGAGCTTCCCTGCATAACGAAGTGAATCAAACGGATACGTGAAGGAAAGCGGATCTTTTAATACTTCTTCAAACAGACGTATTACAGAGTCATTCATGCTGATCATGCTCTGTTCTTGCTTTTCCTGATGAATGTGTCGGAACAACAGGGCTATTTTTTCTTCTCCTGCTTTCAGGAAAGAAATATCCTGGGTGAAACCGGGAACAACAGAAATTGTGAGAAGAAGGAAAAAATATTTTACGTGTTTCATGATATCCTGCCATGTAGAACATCGTCCATGGTTTCCAGGAAGAGATCGCATCCCCTGGCCAGTTCTTCGTCAGTGATGGTGAGGGGCGGAGAGATCCGGAATGCCTGGTCTCTGAAAAGGAACCAATCGGTGATAATCCCTCGGTTCAATGCTTCTGTACCTACTTTGCGGGAGATATCCCTATCATCCAGGTCTATGGCAAAAAACAATCCGTCACCTCTGACTTCCCGGATCAGGGAGTGTTTCATTTTTCCCCGGACCAGATTCCCTTTCTCTTGGATGGTATTGAGTATTGCGGAGGAATCCATAAATCTCAGGGCCCCCAGGCCTGCAGCACAAGAGAGGGGATGGCCGCCAAAAGTGGTGATATGTCCCAACTCGGGATTATGGGTGAGTGTCTTCATAATCCTGCCGGAAGAGATAAAAGCTCCCAGCGGAAGTCCCCCTCCCAATGCTTTGCCCAGCACCAGGATATCAGGGATCACGTCGAACTGTTGAAATGCAAACAGGTCTCCTATGCGGCCAAAACCCGTTTGCACTTCGTCAAAAATCAACAGGGCTCCCGTTTCGTTGCACCGGGCTTTGAGTTTGTCAAGATAATGATCTTCAGGAAAAATAACTCCGGCTTCACCCTGTACCGGTTCGACGATGACTCCGGCGGTTTTGTGTGTGATCTGATCAAGCTGATCGGGTTGGTTAAAGTCAAGAAAACGTATATCCGGGACAAGTGGCCGGAAAGCCCTTTTGAAATATTCACTACCCAGCACACTGAGTGCTCCGGCCGTACTGCCGTGATATGCATTCCGGAAACTGACGATCTCAAAGCGTCCCGTAAAACGCTTGGCCAGTTTCAGGGCTCCTTCCACCGCTTCACTTCCCGAATTGACGAAATAGACGGCGTCAAGTTGTCCAGGCAGATGCCGGCTGATTTCCATGGCATATTCCGTCTGTGACTGCTGGATGAATTCTCCGTAAACCATCAGGTGCAGATGCCGGTCCAGTTGTTTGTGGATGGCATCCATGATGGCAGGATGCCGGTGACCCAGGTGACTGACCGATATGCCGGCCACCATATCCAGATATTTCTTTCCATGGATGTCGGTTATATAAACCCCTTCGGCATGATCAGCTTCAATGATAAGGGGAGAAGAGGAGGTCTGAGCCAGATGTCGAAAGAAAAGATGCTCACGTTTGTCCATCATGGCAACAAGACTATTTCATGGTTTTGATTTCCTTCAACAACCTGTCTTTATAGGATTTGCCGATGGGCAATGTTTGTTCCTTGCCGGAATAGGAAAGATCTAAATTCTTTTCATGGATAGAGGAAATCTTTCTCAGATGAATGATATAGGAACGGTGAATGCGCAGAAATTTATGCTGGGGAAGAGTTTTCTCCATGGCTTTCATGGTGAAATGGATGGTATATTTTTCCCTTTCCGTATTGAGGATTACATAGTTTTCAAGTGCTTCAATCCAGATGATATCATCATAGGCCAGCTTGATAAGAGAAGAACCTTTTTTTATGAAAATCTCATCATCAATTCTGTTTACCTCGTACAATTTTTCCATCTTAAAGGCTCTATCCACCGCTTTGTAAAAGCGGGGATACCTGACCGGTTTCAAAAGATAATCCGTAACATGGAAATCGAAAGCCTGCATGGCATATTTATCCTTGGAAGAAGTGATGATCACCTGCGGGGAGCTTTTCAGGCTTTCCAGAAATTCAACACCTGACATCTGTGGCAGCTCAATATCCAGAAACACCAGATCCACCTTGGCGTTGTTTCCCAAATGGTTAATCGCATCAATCGCATTCTGAAAAGAAGCTACCAGGTCCAGATTGTCTGTTTTTTTTATAAATTCTTCCAGCACTCTCCTGGAAAGCTTATCATCTTCAATGATTATACACTTCATTCTTGCTGGCTTAGATTATTGTTTTTAATAGTATTTAGGTTATCAAAGATAAGAAAAAAAGTACAAAAAGTAAAGGAGCAATGACCTAAGATAATTTCTTTTTCCAGTTGGAAATGATCAGATCGGATGATTTGATGCTTTTTTTTAGCCATTCCAGGTAAATTTGTTCTTTTTCCGGTCCGGAAAGTCGCCAGTAATCTTTTTTATGAAACTTCAGGGTCAGATGGCTGAGGATAATACCGGCCGAAACAGAAATGTTAAAACTTTCGGTGAAACCAGCCATGGGTATTTTCAGGAATTCATCTGCCATACTCAGGGCTGTGTCACTCAGGCCCCTGAGTTCTGTTCCGAAAAGCAGGGCTGTTTGACCCTTATCCAGATCAAAATCAGGTAAAGAGGTGGACTCATGGCCCGGTACGGTGGCCACCAGACGGTATCCTTTTTTCTTTAATAGAGTGAGGGTGTCGGCGGTGTTGTTTTCCTTAGCATTATACTTAAATAAGGTAAGCCATTTTGAAGCGCCCAGAGCCACATCCGGATTTACAGTGTATTGATTACGGTTCTCAATGATGTGTACGTCCTGGATGCCGAAGCATTCACAGGTTCGTAAGACGGCACTTGCATTATGCGGCTGATATAAATCTTCCAGAACTACGGTGAGATACCGGGTTCGATCTTGCAGAACCTGTTGAAAAAGGGCTTTTCTGCGAAGCGTCAGAAACGATTCCAGATATGTAATCAGTTCTTTATCCATACGGACAAACCTACACAAATTTTTATCAGAGGAAAATAAACCCAAGGCCGCAATAGAAAACCCAAAAAACTTCTATTATGGAACGACAAAGGATTTTATCTGTTTGGGCGAAAAGCTAAAATAGTGAATTCCTCGATCGACATCGCTTTCGTCTGGCTTAAGCAGAGCAAAGGATTTACCCGGTACGGCCAACGGTCTGTGCACCATAGAAGATTTTTTCGAAATCCCTGTTGCGTAAACTGATAAAAAAAGGGAGTACATAAACAGTACTCCCCCGGAACAAAACGGTAAACTCTTACTGTAGAGACGATGCAAGATCGCTACCAGCTTTGAATTTAACAACTTTTTTGGCTTTAATGGTAATGGGCTGTCCTGTCTGAGGATTACGTCCGGTTCTGGCACCTCTTTCGTTTACAGAGAAAGAACCGAAACCTACGAGAGCAACACGGTCGCCTTTTTTAAGAGCATCGCTGGTGGTGTCTACAAAAGCATCCAATGCTTTTTTTGCGTCAGCTTTTGACAAGCCGGCTTTACTGGCAATTGCATCAACTAATTCTGCTTTGTTCATGATTTAAAAATTTTAGGGTTAGTAATAAATAATTTTTTGCATTTACATACAAATATAAGGTATTTCAGGACTTCTGCAAATATAATTTGATAAAAAAGTCAACAATGATGCAGGTTTCAGAAGTTATTCACAGGCGAAAAATGTTAAAATAATTCTGTAAATAACAATGAATCAATCTTTTGTATTGCTATGGGGCAGAAAACATGAATTTTTCAACAAAATGAAAAAATCTCTGTAATCCGTGTATATCGGGCAAACAAAAGCATGTTGAACCCCATGAATCAAACACTCCATGTTTTATCTCACGTTATTTGAAAGTGAAAACAGGATGATGTCATCTGAAAAAAGGCCACGTCACGTAAAAAGAAAAACCCCGCTTGCGGGGTTCATTCTGTCTGTGCGGAGAAAGAGGGATTATTGCCATGATCCCGGTTAGGGGTAAACCTTGCACAGACAGAATCAACCTGACGGTATTTTCTTTTTTCATTCGTCCTTTTGAAAGCAAGCTTTCAACGTCCTCATTTAAAAAAAGAAAAACCCCGCTTGCGGGGTTCATTCTGTCTGTGCGGAGAAAGAGGGATTCGAACCCCCGGTCCGCCGATAAGCGGACAACGGTTTTCAAGACCGCCGCATTCGACCACTCTGCCATTTCTCCGTCGCAAAAATACATAAATTTATTTATCCCGGAAACGTCTGTAATCCGGAAGGCCTCCAAAACCGGTACGACTCATCTAAATATGCGCTCTACTTTTCTATCCCGAACTTATAAATACAAACGGAATGATAGGTGTCCCCGGGTTTGAGCAAGACACTGGGAAACTCAGGTTTATTGGGCGAATCCGGGAAATGCTGGGTTTCCAGACAAATGGCTCCCCGCCGCACATAGGTCTTTCCCTGCTTGCCCCTGACAGTTCCGTCCAGGAAATTACCCGTATAGCATTGTAATCCCGGTTCGTTGGTATAGACCTCCAGCATACGGCCTGAAACGGGCTCTGTCAGACGGGCTGCCAGAATTACAGAATTGTCCGCTTTGGTTTTCAAAACCCAATTATGATCGTATCCGTGACCCAGCTTTAGTTGATCATAATCATCATTGATTCGTTTTCCGACAGGTGTAGGTTTCCGGAAATCCAGCGGTGTGCCTTCAACGGAGCGTATTTCTCCCGTCGGGATCAGACTCGGGTCTACCGGGGTAAAGTTATCAGCAGGGATCATCAGTATATGGTCCAGGATGGTGCCTTCACCTGCACCCTTCAGGTTAAAGTAGGCATGATTGGTCAGATTAACCACCGTGGTTTTATCTGTGGTGGCAGTATAATCAATGATCAGCTCATTCCCGTCCGTCAAGGTGTAGGTAACATAAATATTAAGGTTGCCCGGATAATTGGCATCCCCGTCAGGGGAAAGCAAATGAAGCTGCAATACACTGTCGGAAGAAGAAGTGACGTCCCATACCTTAGAGAAATAACCATGACTGCCCCCGTGAAGCTGGTTGTTGCCGTCATTTTTTTCCAGTTGGTATTCTTTTCCGTTAATCTCAAAACGTGCTCCGCCGATGCGATTGGCATAGCGCCCGATCAGCGCACCAAAATTATTTTTTATGGTGACATAGTCACGGATATTGTCAAACCCCAGTACTACGTCTGCCCATCGGCCATCTTGCCCCGGTGCCATGAGAGATACAATACGACCTCCGTAGTTGGTGATGTTCACTTCCATGCCGTTATGGTTACGCAATGTGTACAAGGAGACTTTTTTCCCTTGCAGCATGGTGTCGAATTTTGTTTTGGAAATGCCGGCTGTAATGGTTGCCTGTGATTTCTGACCGCTTTTGCGATGACAGGAAAACATCAGGGGAACGATCAACAAAAGGAAAACAACTTTTTTCATGATTCAAAGAATTAAAAGATTTCAGGTAGGGTAAAGATCGGTAAACTTCCCCAAAGTTATAAAAACATAGTGATTTTTTTGTTTCGGCCTGGTTTTAACAGGGGATTTTTTTATTTTAGAGGAAAATTAAATTCATTCGTTTATGAGTTCCGTAAAAGATCTGAAAAAAGAAATCAACAATCTTACCGAGGCTTTTGCTTCGGATGGTTTTGGCTTGATTATGTTACATCCGGACAAAAGGGAAGATGTTATCAGTCTGATCAGCGATGCCATTACATTGCGAAATAACCAGGTTTATAAGTTGAACCATCTCCGGGAGGAAACAGACCCGGATAAAAAGATAAAAAACAGGGTACATGATATCCGGAAAGAATATTTTGGAACCATGGACAAACTGTTTCAAGAACTGAGTGACTTGCCGGCCAAAAAAACTGCTCCAAAGAAAAAAACGGTCAAAAAGGAAAAAGATCCGGAAGAATAATTTGCCTGTCAGCGGAATATGATCCGCAATCTTTATTCCTCGGGGAAAAATCAAGTGCCATGATCAAGTCTTTCAGGATAAGGTTAACAGGCCGGGTGCAGAATGTAGGGTTCCGTTATTTTGCGGTAAGGGAAGCACAGAAAGAAGGGATAAAAGGTTTTGTCCGCAATGAACCTGACGGTGCTGTTTATGTCGAAGCGGAGGGGGAAGAAGAGGCGGTCAACCGGTTTTTGGTGAACCTGAAGCAGGGCCCTTCGTGGGGACGTGTTGACCGTGTTAATGTCACTGAACAACCGATCCGGAATTTCAAAGGGTTCACAGTGAAATATTAGTGGGAAGATTCATGATACAATGCCTCCGGATCCATAAATATATGTATTTAAATAAATATTAAAATACATATTTAAATATTTATATTTTAAAATACGGTTGTCTCTCTTAGAATACGTGTATTTAAGCAAATCGCTCTCTTCTTTTTTTATTCCTTCAGGCCGTGCGTCTGATCTTCGATTTTGTGTTTTGCGGGATCTCTTCATCACATCCTCTTCATCGGAGGCGCCACGTTTTTCCCAATTCCACGTCTCTCTTTCTCAACTCTTCAACTCTTCAACTCTTCAACCCTTCAACCCTTCAACCCTTCAACCCTTCAACTTTTTTGACTTTCTTCCGCCTTCTGCCTTATTACTGATATATTTTGCATTCTTTTTCCCCTCTCAGCACCTGCAAGGCATTCATTGCCAAGGCCTTCATCTCATCTTCTCCAGGCAAGATCACCACCCTGGCGATATGGGCGACCATCAATTTTATATAATTTACAATTCTTTCATTATAAGCCAGACCTCCTGTGATAAGAATAGCATCCACTTCTCCTTTCAAAACCACGCTAGCAGCGCCTATCTCTTTGCTCACTTGGTAAGCCAAGGCATCAAGCAAAAAAGCAGCTTTTGTATCTCCATCTTCTGCCATCAGGTTGATTTTATAAACATCATTGGTTCCAAGATAAGATACCAGCCCTCCTTTCCCGGTAATCATTTTTTTCACATCATTCAATGTATATTCTCCACTGAAACAAAGTCTTGCCAGATCTCCTACCGGTAAAGTACCAGACCTCTCCGGTGAAAAAGGACCATCACCGTCCAGTCCCTGATTCACATCTATCACGCGACCTTTTCTATGTGCACCGACGGTGATCCCTCCTCCCAGATGAGCGACGATCAGGTTAAGGTCTTCATATTCCCTGCCTATTTGTTGGGCATAAATACGCGAGACAGCTTTATGGTTCAAGGCATTAAAAATAGATTTCCTCGCAAACAAGGAATGACCTGCCACCCGGGCCAGATCCTGCAATTCGTCCACCACTACGGGATCGGCTATAAAAGCACGGGCATGAGGAAGAGATTGGGCAATATCATCGGCGATCAGTCCTCCCAAATTACTGGCATGTTCACCCATGACCCCCTTGAAAAGATCCCTTTTCATAGCCTCATTCACTTCATATACACCTGATTCCACAGGCTTAATCATTCCTCCCCGGCCAATTACTCCTGTTATTTCATCTATCTTCTCACGGGATTTTGCAAGCTTCTCCAGGATGATATTTTTACGGAATTCATACTGGTCGGTTATATGATCAAATTGAGACAGTTCCTCCGCTGAATGGCGAATGGTTTCCACCAGTCTGGATTTTGTCTCACGGTACACAGCAATCTTGGTTGAAGTAGAACCAGGATTAATTACTAAGATTCTATGTACCTGCATTATCCAGACCTTATTAACTCTTTGTTGATATTAATGTACCCAGAGCAATAGAGTATAGTTTTGTCTCGGTGCTATCGCCCCGTGAAGACAGGATCACAGGCACCCTGGCGCCTGCGACAATAGCAGCCGTATTCCCTCCCATAAGTTTTGTATGACATTTATAAAAAACATTCCCCGATTCAATGTTTGGAAACAACAGGCAATCCACATCACCAGACACAGGGGAATCTATTTTCTTGATGGCAGCGCTCTTTTTATCCAGAGCCACATCCAAAGCCAGCGGTCCATCAACAATGGCTCCTTTTATCTGTCCCCTCTCAGCCATTTTTGACAGCAGTGCTGCATCCACACACGCCTCCATTCCCGGCAGCACTTGTTCAGTCGCAGCAATGAGTGCAACTTTGGGATTTTTATTCCCCAGCATATGGGCAGCAAGGATTAAATGTTTCAGAATAATTGTTTTTTCTTTCAGATCAGGGTTGGGAATAATAGCCACATCTCCTACGATCAACAACTTATGATAACTTACCGGCTCGAGTACGGCTACGTGTGTAAGCAACGAACCCTGTGCCAGAATTCCTTTTTCTTTATTCAGAATAGCCCGCATGTACTGATCCGTACTGACAGAACCTTTCATGATCAAATCCCCTTTTCCATCCCGGACCATGGATACTGCCTGAAGGGCAGAAGAAAAAGGGTCCTTTTCATGAATAATCTCAAAAGAAGAAAGGGCACATCCTTCTTTATTACTTATTTGCTGTATCTCGTTTTTATCGCCTATGAGTATTGCATCTACAAAGCCTTTCTCCACAGCAAGAGAAACAGCCCCAATAGTATGAGAATCCATGGCATGGGCTACCACCAGCCTTTTTCGCGGCATTCCGGAAAGGCTGTTCATCATATCGTCAAGGGTTTGGATCATAATTCATAATATCACTACTTTTTATTTTTGATGATATCCATGGTATCCCAGGCAATGACCAGCTCCTCATTGGTAGGTATTACCAGTATCCTTACCGGTGACTCCGGAACGCTTATGTCCCCGGATTCTCCAAGAATGGTTTTTTCATTGCTTTTTGGGTCTATGTTAATGCCGATAAACTCCAAGTCTTCACAGGATTTCTGTCGGACCAAAACATCATTCTCTCCTATTCCCCCTGTAAAAACCAGAATATCGAGACCCCCCATGGCTGCAGCATAAGCTCCTATATATTTCCTGATACGGTAACAATACATATCCAACGCCAGACGGGCCCGTTCATTTCCTTCCTGAGCAGCTTTTGCAATATCCCGCATGTCGGAAGACACTCCCGTCACTCCCAGCATACCACTGAATTTGTTGATCAGGGTGTTGGCAGCATGAAGGCTTAATTCTTCCTTTTGCATGATATATGTAAGCACACCCAGGTCCATATCACCCGTACGGGTACCCATGATCAATCCTTCCACCGGTGTAAGCCCCATAGAAGTATCTATTGATTTCCCGTTTTTGATGGCAGCCATTGAGGCTCCGTTTCCCAAATGACAGGTAATGATCTTTTTATCCTTAGATTGACATCCTAAAAACTGGCAGGCACGTTTGAACACATAGCGATGACTTGTTCCGTGAAAACCATACCGGCGAATGCCATACTTCAAATATAACGAATAAGGAATGGCATATGTATAAGCATAGGGCGGCATAGTCTGATGAAAAGCTGTATCGAAAACGCCTACCTGCGGCACATCAGGTAACAGATCCTGCATAGCAAAGATCCCCTTCAGATTGGCCGGGTTGTGCAAAGGAGCCAAATCTGCCACTTCCTGCATCTTGGCAATAACTTCTTTGGTTATCAAGACACTACTTTTAAACTTTTCACCCCCATGAACCACACGATGTCCAACAGCATTAATTTCATCCAAACTCTTCAAGGAGCCGTGCTTATCACTCGTTAAAACACCCAGAACATATTCAATACCTTGTTGGTGGTCATATATTTCTCCTTCCAGCATCACCTCGTCACCATCATCACGCTGGTTTTTCAGAAACGAACCATGGAGCCCGATCTTTTCCACAATCCCTTTAGCCAGGACATCCTCACGCTCCATATCAATAAGCTGGTACTTAATAGATGAACTTCCGCTGTTCAGAACAATAA